>NZ_DFUB01000015.1:0-137778 GCF_002379575.1 Flavobacterium sp. UBA4197 | reverse complement strand
CTAACCCCTAGACGAACGGACCGTAATCTCAATAAAAACCGTATTAATCGCTTAATACTTTTTTGTAGTCCGTAGGGGAATCGAACCCCTGTTACCAGGATGAAAACCTGGCGTCCTAACCCCTAGACGAACGGACCTTTATTGCTTTATTGCGGATGCAAAAGTACAACATTTTTCCAATCTCGCAAGAACAACTTTATTTTTTTTTACTTTTTTTTCACTTTTTCTCTAATAGGCCTTGGCAAACAGCACTCTACCTTTTGAAGGAGAACCTGTAAAAACACAAATTCCTTCCTCTTCTTTACGATCTAACGCGATACAACGTATTGTTGCCTTCGTAAGTTCTTTAATGCGTTCTTCGGTAGCAGCTGTCCCATCCCAGTGTGCAGACACGAATCCGCCCTTGTTTTCAAGAACCTCTTTAAACTCCTCAAAACTGTTCACTTCCGTGATATGCGTATCTCTGTAATTCAGGGAACGGGTAAACATTTCCTCCTGGATTGTCTCCAACAGGTTCTGTAAATACCCGGCAATACCTTCTTTAGAAACCACTTCTTTTGTTAAAGTATCCCGTCTTGCCACTTCGTAAGTTCCGTTTTCCAGATCATTCGGACCAATAGCAATACGCACCGGCACTCCTTTCAATTCGTACTCATTGAATTTCCATCCCGGTTTATGCGTCGTTCTGTCGTCGTATTTAACCGAAACCTTCAATTTGCGCAATTGCTTCACCAGATCATTAACCTGGGCGGAAATCGCCTCTAATTGCTCATCGGTTCTATGTATAGGCACAATCACCACCTGGATAGGCGCTAAATTTGGCGGTAAAACCAATCCGTTATCATCGGAATGCGTCATTACCAAAGCCCCCATTAAACGGGTCGAAACCCCCCATGAAGTACCCCAAACGTGCTCCAGCTTTCCTTCGGCATTTGAAAACTTAACATCAAAAGCTTTAGCAAAATTCTGCCCTAAGAAATGGGAAGTTCCTGCCTGTAACGCTTTTCCATCCTGCATTAAAGCTTCAATACAATAGGTTTCTTCTGCTCCTGCAAAACGTTCTGTTTCCGTTTTCACTCCTTTCACAACCGGAATAGCCATAAAGTTCTCTACAAAATCAGCATACACATCCATCATCTGTACTGATTCTGCCAGTGCTTCCTGTTTGGTAGCATGAGCGGTATGCCCTTCCTGCCATAAAAACTCTGCCGTACGCAAAAACAAACGGGTTCTCATTTCCCAACGCACCACATTTGCCCATTGGTTTATCAATAACGGTAAGTCACGGTACGATTGCACCCAACCTTTATAAGTACTCCAGATAATAGCTTCACTGGTAGGACGAACAATTAATTCCTCTTCCAGTTTTGCATTCGGATCTACTATTAATTTTCCTTTATTCTCAGGATCGTTAGTCAGCCTGTAATGGGTTACTATCGCGCATTCTTTCGCAAATCCTTCTGCATTTTTCTCTTCTGCTTCAAACATGCTCTTCGGAACAAACAAGGGGAAATAAGCATTCTGATGTCCAGTCTCTTTAAACATTCTGTCTAATTCTGCTTGCATTTTTTCCCATATAGCATAACCGTAGGGTTTAATAACCATACACCCTCTAACACCGGAGTTCTCCGCTAAATCTGCTTTGACAACCAGTTCGTTATACCATTTCGAATAATCTTCCGATCGTTTTGTTAAGTTCTTACTCATTTTTATCAGTTTGGCACAAATATTGTTTAACTTATTTTAACTAAATAGTTTGGCAAAACTAACTATTTTTGTGTTGTCCAACAATAAAAATACCTAGAGATATGAAAACTTATTACCTATCCAACAGAAAAATATCCATTTACGCAGTAATTGGATTAGTCGGACTTTTGGCTTCGTCCTGTGGCTCCTATCAAAACTCGTCCTATTATGACAATGACGGGGTTTACGGTTCAGAACGACCAAGAAGAGAATACAACAACAGATACAGTGAGCAAAACATGGCTCAGTCGACCAATTACAAAGATTATTTCAGTGACCTTCAAAAAGACGCTAATAACGGTATTTTTACAGATGTGGACAGCTATACATCACAAGGTCAGGACTCTGTTTCCAATTACAATAATAACAACAATCAGAATCAATATGCCAATACAACCGGGTATGCCGGCTGGGGCGAAAATTCAAGCAATATAACCGTTAACGTTTACAACAACGATCCCTGGTACTGGAACAGAGGTTACTGGAATTCCTGGTATACTCCTTACTATGGCGGTTACTACGGCTCCGGATGGGGCTGGGGCGTTGGTTTAGGATGGGGATGGAATTCCTGGTACGGTCCAAACTGGGGCTGGGGATGGAACTCCTGGTATGGCCCGGGATGGGGTTGGAACAACTATTACTACGGAAACGGATGGTATAACGGTTACTACCGAAATGACAGAGTGTACAATGCCGGTCCGAGAGGCGGTTCTGCTTACTATAACGGAAGATACAACAACGGTACCTATGGCACCCGAAATTATTCATCCAGCAGAAATGTGGACTTTAACAATACCCGTAATTACAATAGCGGTACCCGAAACTATAACAGTGGCACCCGTAACTATAACAATACCGGAACCAGAGATTACAACTCCGGCGGAACCCGTAATTACAACAATAGCGGCACAAGAGATTATAACACCAATTCCGGCACCCGAAACTACAACAACAGTAACAGTTCCGGAACCCGTAACTACAACTATAACAACTCCAGCAATAACAGCGGAACGCGTAACAACAACTATTCCGCTCCATCGAGAAGCTACAATTCCGGAGGAAGTTTCGGAGGCTCCAGAGGTGGCGGAAGCTACGGCGGTGGCGGTGGCGGAACCCGATCCGGAGGCGGCGGAGGCGGCAGACGTTAATAATCCCTATAAGCTATAAAGTCAAAATCCCATGAAAAAACATATAGTAACAGCTATTGTTGCCTTATCGGCAACAATAGCATCAGCACAAGAGCTAGCTCCTGCAGACGGATTGCGCTATGCGATTGACAATCTAAACGGTACAGCACGATTCCGCGCGATGAGCGGTGCTTTCGGAGCTGTTGGAGGTGACCTCTCTGCGATTCACGTAAATCCTGCCGGTGGCGCCATATTCAATTACAATACCGCTACCGTTACCCTGAGCAGCTACAACACTAAAAACAATGCCCGTTATTTCGGCACGAACACTTCCGACAACAAAAGTACCCTGGACCTGAATCAGGCAGGTGGTATTTTTGTATTCGATAACCATAACCCGAACAGCGGATGGAACAAATTTACCTTTGCCATTAATTATGACAATGCCAATAATTTTGACAATGCCATCACTTTCAGAGGTACCGGAAACCGTTCTATAGACCAGTATTTCCTGAATCAGGCTAACGGACTTCCCGTAGGCGTTATCGACAACAACTATCGTTACGACCAGCTGTCTTTCCAGGATCAGCAGGCATTATTAGCATACCAGACGTATATTATCGACACCAGTACGCTTCCGCTTGATCCAAACAACCCGAATTATATTTCGGGCGTGCCTAACACCGGCAGCTATGCCCATACCAATTATGTTTCCACAAACGGCTACAACGGTAAACTGGCTTTCAACTTTGCAACGTCTTATAACGACAAACTTTATCTGGGGATTAACCTGAATGCTCATTTTACCGATTATACCAAAAATTCAACGGTTTACGAATCAAACAACGGCCCTGTTAATACCGATCCGGGAAGAGCTACAGTACGCCAGATCCAGTTTAACAACGACATGCACACTTACGGAAGCGGATTCTCTTTCAATTTAGGTGCCATTGCCAAAGTAACCGACGAATTACGTTTAGGAGTATCTTACGAATCGCCTACCTGGTACCGTTTGACCGATGAATTAGCGCAAAGTATTTCCACGAATTACACGACAAACAATTCCGGAACAAACACAGCGGGATATGCATCGCTAAACCCGAACATCATTAACGTTTACCCGACCTATACTTTACAGACTCCTGGTAAATTCACCGGAAGTTTAGCGTATATCTTTGGCAAAACCGGATTGATCAGTTTTGATTACGGTGTAAAAGATTACAGCAATATTGCTTTCAAACCGAACAACTCCTATAACAGTTCTTTAAACGATATTTATTCCAATACACTTCGCAGTGCACAGGAATTCCGGGTGGGTGCAGAATATAAAATCAAACAGGTAAGCCTTCGCGGCGGGTATCGTTTTGAACAAAGCCCATACAAAAACGAACAGGTTATCGGCGACTTAAAAAGTTATTCCGGCGGTATCGGTTATAACTTCGGCTCTGCCCGTTTAGACCTTTCCTATACGCATACCCAAAGAGATATGGATGTTTCCTTACTTTCCAGCATGACCGATTCTGCAAGAGTGAACAGTAAAATAAACAACATCAGTCTTTCTTATACCATAGGTTTTTAAAAATAAACCCTGAAAAACACCCGAAAGCCGCTCACAAAGCGGCTTTTTCATTGAATAATACGCTTAGAACCAAACGAAATCTTCATAAATTTTATAAAACGATGATGCTTCTAATTATAAAAAGCGTAATTTTGCACTCCAATTTTACAATTATATGAGAACCAAGTCTTTAAAGAAAAACAAAATCAATGTAATCACTTTAGGATGTTCAAAAAATGTATACGACAGTGAAGTTCTGATGGGGCAGTTAAAAGCCAGCGGAAAAGAGGTCGAGCATGAAGCACCTAAAAATGATGAAGGGAACATTATTGTAATCAACACCTGTGGATTTATCAATAATGCAAAAGAAGAATCCATCAATACGATTTTGGAATACGTTGACAAAAAAGAACAAGGTATTGTAGACAAAGTTTTTGTTACCGGATGTTTGTCAGAACGTTACCGTCCGGATCTGGAAAAAGAAATCCCGGATGTGGACCGTTATTTCGGAACAACAGAATTGCCCTTATTATTAAAAGCTTTAGGAGCCGATTATAAACACGAATTATTAGGAGAACGTTTAACCACTACTCCGAAGAATTTTGCCTATTTAAAAATTGCCGAAGGTTGTGACCGTCCCTGCAGTTTCTGTGCGATTCCTATCATGAGAGGAAAACACGTTTCCCAGCCAATTGAAAAACTGGTAAAAGAAGCAGAAGGTCTGGCTGCCAAAGGCGTAAAAGAACTGATCCTGATCGCTCAGGATTTAACCTATTACGGTCTGGATCTATACAAAAAAAGAAACCTTGCCGAATTACTGGAAAACCTGATTAAAGTAGAAGGTATCGAATGGATCCGTCTGCATTATGCATTCCCGACAGGTTTCCCGATGGATGTTCTGGATCTGATGAAAAAAGAGCCGAAAATCTGTAATTATATCGACATTCCGTTACAGCATATTTCCGATAACATTTTAAAATCGATGCGTCGTGGTACCACTTATGAGAAAACGACCAGACTTTTAAAAGACTTCCGCGAAGCCGTTCCGGGAATGGCTATCCGTACCACACTGATTGTGGGATATCCAGGCGAAACGGAAGAAGACTTCCAGATCCTGAAAAACTGGGTAGAAGAAATGCGTTTTGAGCGTTTGGGCTGTTTTGCTTATTCGCATGAAGAAAACACCCATGCTTACCTGCTGGAAGACGATGTTCCGGAAGAAGTAAAACAACAGCGTGCTGCCGAGATCATGGACATTCAGGCGCAGATTTCATGGGATTTGAACCAGGAAAAAATCGGACAGACTTTCCGTTGTATCATCGACAGAAAAGAAGGCGGTTATTTCATTGGCCGTACCGAATTTGACAGTCCGGATGTTGACAACGAAGTTTTAATTGACGCCACACAGTTCTATTTAAAAACCGGTGATTTTGCAACTATAAAAATCATTGATGCTACCGAGTTTGACCTATACGGAGAACCGGTACAATAAGATCTCACAATAAATAAAAACCGCCTGTAAAATTTACAGGCGGTTTTTTTATAACCTCAACTCAAAATATAATTATCAGGAACTGCCGGCATCCGGCGGTTCAAAAAAGAAAACAGTTTAAAGTAACTAACCCCTTAAACTGTTTTACAACATTAAATCTAATAATTATGAACTAGATAACAGTTCCTTTGAATACCAACACTTTTGGTGCCTCTTCAGCATTTGTAGTAACTGTTACTGTTTTTGTAAATACTCCTTTAGCAGCAGCATTGAAAGTAGCTGTAATTTTAGCTGTTTCATTTGGAGCTACCGGAGATTTTGTATAATCTGTTGCTGTACATCCGCAAGAAGCTTTTACATTTGTGATGATTACAGCTGTTTTTCCTGTGTTTTTAAATTCGAAATCAATTTTTACTGGTTTCCCCTGAGGAATTTCACCCAATTCAACTGTTTCTGCTTTCCATTGTACCGGAGAACCAACAATTGTTTTTACCGTTTCAGCCGTTTTAACCGGGTTAACAGAAAAAGACATTAAACCTAATGTTAAAGCCAAAATTGAAAGTTTGATAATTTTCATAATTTTTTATTTTATATGGTTATTTATAGTTTTGATTACCTGATTCAAATGTATTTCAGTCTTTTTAAATCAGCTGTTAACCGTTTTCAAATGTTTGTTAACGACTTGTTAACAGCGCGAAAAAAGTTTTTTTTTCAGTAATATTACACTTCTAAATCTATCGTATATTTTGAAAATAAACCGGTTAAACAGTATCATCATCCTCGGACTCATTGCTATAGTAGGTATTATTATAGCACAATTGCTTTGGACGAAAGAAGCTTTTAATTTAGAAGAGAAAAAGTTTACCCAAAAAGTACACATCGCCCTTTTAGAAGTAGCCAAAAAACTATATGAAGGGAAAAATCACGAATTACCGGCCAGCAGCCCCATTAATAAAGTATCCAACGATTATTATATTGTTAATGTCGATAACGACTTTGAACCGGAAATTCTGGAATATTATTTAAAAACCGTTTTTAAGAAATTCAATATCGCCACCGACTTTGAATATGCAATGTACAATTGCGAAAGCGACGAGATGGTTTACGGGAATTATGTTGCCCTTTCCGATACTTCAAAAAAAGAAAGCTCCGTTTATTTTCCGAAGCACAAAAACCTGGTCTATTATTTTGCCATCCGCTTCCCGAATGAAACCTCCTACCTGTTCAGTTCGTTAAAATTCTGGTTCATGCTCTCTTTTGTCCTGATCATTATTTTGGTGGTCTACGTCTACTCTATTTTTACCTTATTACAGCAAAAGAAATATTCCGAATTGCAGCGTGATTTTATCAACAACATGACCCATGAGTTTAAAACACCACTGTCGTCCATCCTGATTGCTTCCAATTACCTGAGCAAACAGGAACCGATACTACAGGATGAAAAACTGGAAAAATATGCGACCATTATTATCGATCAGAGCAAAAAGCTCAACCATCATATCGAGAAAATATTAAATATCGCCAAATCGGACGACACGCCTTTAAAGCTGAATAAGAAGCCTATTGCCGTTGCCGCGATCCTGTCTGACGTGATTGAAAACACCCGGCTGCGCTACCCGGATGTTCGCATAATCGTGAATAATCCGGAAACAGCACTTGTTATTTATGGCGATGAATTCCATTTCACCAACATTGTTTACAACCTGATAGACAATGCCGTTAAATACTGTGAAGGCACTCCTGAAATCATCATTTCCATTACCAAAGAAGCGCAAAAGATCCGGTTGGAATTTGCCGATAACGGGATTGGGATCTCTCAAAAGAATATTTCCTTTATATTTGATAAGTTCTACAGAATTCCGAGTAAAAAAAGCAATGAAGTAACCGGTTTTGGTCTGGGTTTGTATTATGTCAAAAAAATATGTAAACTGCACCACTGGAAAATCACAGCCAAAAGCAACCTCGAAAAAGGAACTGTCATAACCTTATTAATACCTGAAAATTAATGTCGAAATTCAAAATTCTTTATGCCGAAGACGATGAAACGCTTGCTTTCTTAACCAAAGACAATCTGGAGTTAAACGGCTATGCCGTAACCCATTGTCACAATGGAGAGCATTGTCTGGAAGCTTTCAGGAGCGGATCTTTCGACATCTGTATTTTAGATATTATGATGCCGAAAATTGACGGTTTTGAACTGGCCGTGGAAATCCGGAAAATCGACCACCACATCCCGATTATCTTCCTTTCCGCCAAAACACTAAAAGAAGACCGCATCAAAGGACTTCGCCTGGGCGCTGATGATTATCTGGTAAAACCTTTCAGTATTGAAGAGCTATTGTTAAAAATTGAAGTGTTCCTCAAACGCTCACAAAAGAAAAGCATACCCGAAAAAGAACGCTATACCGTTGGCGGTTTTGAATTTGATGCCGACAACTATTCGCTGGTAAAAGCCGATAAAAAAACGGTTTTAACGCAACGCGAAGCCGAACTGCTTAAACTATTCCTGGACAATAAAAACACCGTTTTAAAAAGAGAGCAGATCTTAACATCGCTCTGGGGAAATGACGACTATTTTATGGGCAGAAGCCTGGATGTTTTTATCTCCCGCCTGCGAAAAATACTATCGGAAGAAAAAGAAATCGGAATTGAGAACCTGCACGGCATCGGTTTTAAATTTACCGTTAAGGAATAAACCTGTCTTTTGCTTCTTACCGCTTTAACGAAAAATGCCCGCTCACTTCTTCGATAATGTTGTTATCGTTGTATTGCGCTACAAACCAATAGTCGTTTTCCGGCAGCGCTTTGCCGTTATGGGTACCGTCCCAGCCTTTCCCGTCCGGAGCAATATGCGTTATGAATGTTCCCTTTTGATCAAAAATCTGGATGATGACCTCTTTTTTCCCTGATAACGAAGGAATATTCCAGACATCGTTATAACCGTCGCCATTGGGTGTAAAATAAAGCGGATAATCCAACAGCAAAAGCCGTTTTACAGCCGTGCGGCAGCCGGAATTGTCTTTTACCCTTACAATATACCCGCCGCCGCTCACATTTTCAAAAAGATTACTTTCCTGATAACCACTGTTGCCCAATTGGTATTGATAAACACTTTCCCGCAGCATGACAATTTGAACAGCAAACAGATTTGCTCCCGTTATTCTTGTCCTGATCCGGGCAATAACCGGTTCATAAGCCGTTTCCAGTACAATTGTATCGTTAACAGCCTTGCAACCCGATTCGAAATTCAGCACCTCAACACGATACATTCCCGGGCGGTCTGCTGCAACAGTTCTCCCCGCGGCTGCCGGAATGACCGTTCCGTTATAAAACCATTTAAAGGCATGTGCTTCTTCCGGCAAGCCGGAATCAAGAAGAACCGTCCTGACGGTATTATCGTTATTATCAATACAGATAAAAGGATTTGAAACACTCCATATAACCTGCGGTGTTGCGCCGATGATCACTTCTGCCGTTAATTTCCCGGTAGAACAGCCCTGAACGCTGAATCCTTCAATAAAATAGATCCCGGAAAGGCTCACAACGGTATTTTCCAGAACAGTCGTACCGTCCGTATCATAGAAAACATATTCCAAACCCGGAGTTGCCGTGTTTAAGGCATCTCTCAGCTCCACCGAATGACAATCGTATAACGGAATATCGATCAGTTCCAGTTCAGGGATTTCCGGAGCTTTACTGATCGTTACCGGAAACAGCCCGGAAACCGAACCGTCCATTTTCCTGACGATTACGCTGTATATTCCCGGCAAAAGATTCGGAAAGATATTATCCGGTGAATAGCTCAGTCCGCCGTCTATGGAATATTCCAAAGCAATGGTTGCGATGATTATGCTTCCGGTCTGCCATTCACAGCTGGGCTGCACGACCACTATTTCCAAAGGTTCCCTGTCTGTTCCCCTGCTGACATTCCGGTTGTGTTCCCACAACGGATAAACACTCAATATGTTTGCTTTCATACTACTAAAACAAGGCAGTAACCAAACAAAAAATAACCCGATCAGGGTTTTACGGCTGATAATGAATAAAAATGGCATATACTAACGTTTTATACCATACAAAATGAAACATTTTTTCAATACACACCTAAAAAACTACCTACTCAAAATTACACAACTGCTAAAAAAAGTTGCAGCACTCCTTTTCAAAAGCCCGTTTTACAGCACTTTTTCCAAATCCTAAGTCAAAACGATCAAATTCTAATTCACATCTGCTCAGGTCGCAACTTATTTTATATTTGCATATAAAGATTCTCAAAATGCATTATACCCCAGCTAAAGCAACCCAAAAGCCATTTTTACGAATCGCCGTTGCCGCGTTTTTGCTACTGAACGTGCTGTCTTCCGGATTTGCCCAGGAAAATACGATTCCGGAACTGAAATCCGGTTTAAAAACGGTCAAAACCGACACTGCCAAAGTCACTATTCTCAATAAAATAGCCCATATATTCCGGGAAAGCAACTCCGACTCCACGCTTTTTTACGCTAAAAAAGCCGCGGCACTGGCGCAAAAAAACGGCGATCATTACGGTCTGGCCATCGCCTGTATTAATATTGGCAATGCTAACATTATCAGCAGTAATTATGCCGAGGCACTGAAAAATTTTGAACAGGCCAAAGCACTTTTTACCGACCTGTTAACCCATCCGGCGGCAACGGCCGTAACCCAAAACCAGATTAGGAACGGTCTGGCAAGATCCTACGGTAGCTGCGGTATTGTCTATTCCGAACAGAACGACTATTCCAATGCCTTACAGCATTATTTTAAGGCTTTAAAAATGTATCAGGAAACCGGGGAGAAAAAAAGCATTTCCAAAGTGTACAACAACATCGGGATTATCTATAAGGTTCTGGAAGAAAACAACAAGGCACTCACCTATTTATCGAAAGCCTATGCGCTGCAAACGGAAATGGGAGAAGAATCGGCTCCCGTAACCTTAATGAATATCGGAACGATTTATTTCAAACAGAAAAAAGACAAGCAGGCTTTACAACATTACAATACCGCCATGTCCCTTTTTGAAAAAACAAACAACAACAGAGGGAAAGCATTATTGTTCAACAACCTGGGAGAATTCTACAGCAGCCATCAATCGTATGCTAAAGCGCTGGATTTTTACAACAAAGCCATGATTTTGTATACGGAACTGGACAATAAAATGGGAACAGCTTCCGTACAATACAATATCGGGACACTTTATCTGGAACAAAAAGACCTTTCAAAAGCATTATCCTACACCTCAGCATCGTTAACGACCGCCCGAGAGATCAACATGCTGGCACAGGTAAAGTCATCAGAAAAACAGCTGAGCGATATTTATGCTTTACAGCAGGATTACAAAAATGCTTTATCGCATTATAAAGAATATGTTGCTGCCAAAGACAGTATTGACAATAAAGAAAATACCAAAAAATTACTCCGCGTAGAGCTGAATGCCGAGTTTCAGAAAAAAGAGGCTTTACAAAAAATTGAAATGGAGAAAAAGGAAGCCGTATTAGTGGAACAAAACAAAAGCCATAAATTGTTTACGCTGTTCTCCGTGATTGGTACCTTATTGCTGTTGGGGCTGATTTTCGTTACCTACAACAGACTGCAGATCAAACGCCGTTTAACCCTGCAAAAAGAAGTAGCCGAATACGAACAAAAAGCACTGCACCTTCAAATGAACCCGCATTTTGTTTTTAACTGCCTCGGTTCCATATCCAGCTTTATTGTTCAGAACGGAACGGATTCTGCCATAAAATATTTATCCAAATTTTCCAAGCTAATGCGCCTCACCCTGGAATATTCCAAAGGTTCCCTGATCCCGATCGACAAAGAGATTGACAGCCTTCAGAATTACCTGGAACTGGAACAATTGCGCTTTAATAAAAAATTTGATTTTGCCATTACAACAAGTCCGCTCATCGAGGACGATATGGCTTTACCGCCTTTATTGATCCAGCCGTTTGTCGAAAATGCCATTCTTCACGGCCTGGTGCCCAAACAGGGAAGCGGTAAAATTGAGATCAGTTTCAATGTAGAAAACAACCAGTTGGTCTGTAGCATTACCGATGACGGAATCGGTATTTCCAAATCGAAAGCCATGAAGGAAAATTCCGTGACCGCACACAAATCGATGGCTTTGGAGATCACCAAGAAAAGACTGGAAATGATGGAAGCCACAACATCACAGTCGGCACACGTAAGCATTTCCGACTTCCTGGATGAGAACAAAGAGCCTTACGGAACCAGGGTGGTTATTTACCTGCCCATTCAATACACTTCAGACACTAAAATCAGAATCTAATGATAACAGCACTATTAATCGACGACGACAAACATTTACGAAAAGGCATGAAAAGCCTTTTGAACCGCTATGCCTCCGAAATTACTATAATCGGGGAAGCTGAAAGCGTAAAAACAGGCATTATCGCACTTGAAAAATACAAACCACAGGTTGTTTTCCTTGACATCCATCTGTCGGACGGTACCGGGTTTGACATCCTGGAACAGGTTGCCAAAACCAATGAAAAAACCACCTCCCATATTGTTTTTATTACCGCTCATGAGCAATATGCCTTAAAGGCTTTTAAATTCAGTGCGCTGGATTTCCTGCTAAAACCGGTTGATCCCGAAGAGCTTCAAAAAGCCGTGTTAAAGATAAAAGACGCTATGGAGAAAAATACGTCTTTTGCCCATATTGATCTACTGCTGGAGAATATCCGCAAAAAAGTAGACAATTTTAAACGAATCGCGCTTTCGACCTCTACCGGCATTCATCTTTTCGACATCAGCGATATTATCCGCTGTGAAGCCCAGGACAATTATACCAAGTTTTATATCAAAGACCATAAAACGCTGCTCATTTCCAAAACACTGAAAGAGTATGAAGAACTGCTCACCCAGCATGGCTTTGAGCGCATTCACCAGTCGCATTTAATCAACCTTGCCTATCTGAAATCGTATATCAAAAATGACGGCGGCTATGTGATCATGTCCGACAACAGCAACCTGCCTATTGCACAACGCAAAAAAGAAAGGCTCCAGGAACTGATTAAATCATTCTAAATCAAATTCTAAGTCATAATCGTCGAATTCTTAATCATCCAAAATGAAACTGTAATAGCTCCTAATTTTGAGAAACAAACCAACCCCAATACATTTATGAAAAAAACTTTACTCTTTCTATTGCTATACTCCGGTATCGCATCTGCCCAGATTGTAACCATTCCGGATGCTAATTTTAAAAATAAGCTGATTGCATCGGGAATAGATACAAATAACGACGGGAATATTCAGCTAACGGAAGCTCAGGCCGTAACGAACTTAAATGTGACCAATGCGAACATTGCTTCTCTTACCGGTATCGCAGCATTCACCAATTTACAGACACTTAGCTGTTCGGCCAATAACCTGACTACCTTAGACATCAGCAGCTTAACAAATCTGGTTAACCTGATCTGTTTTGACAACAATATTACAGCAATCACTGCGGTAGCTTCTCCTAATCTTAAAACGCTGTCCTGTTATAACAATGCCTTAACCAGTATTGATCTTTCGCTGTTTGTAAATTTAGAATTCCTGTCCATCAAACACAATCAGCTAACCGTTTTAAATACAACCGGCCTGACGGCACTGCGCCATCTGGATGCCGGCTTTAACAACATGACCACCATTACCGTTGCAGACAAGCCCAACCTGGTTACGCTTTATTTAGGTTATAATCAGCTGACTTCTGTTACCCTGACAAACCTTCCGCACGCTTATAAAATCAATGTTCAGGACAACCAGCTTACTTCCCTGGATCTGTCATCCTGCGCTTATGAGCCTTACCTGAATAATGTTTCGAATGCTTCGGTATATGATATTGGCTGTAATAATAATTTAGGGTTAATCTATATCAATTTAAAGAACGGCTTCCCGAATCCGCAAGTAGAACTGATGTCTTCCAATTTAGCCGATCTGCCGCAATATATCTGTACGGACGAAAACGACACTATTATTGCAAACAATACCTGGTACAATACCGATTCACAATTTTCAACCTATTGTAATTTTACACCGGGCGGCAATTACAACACCATCACCGGAACATTAACATACGATGCCAATAATAATGGCTGTGATGCTAACGACGGCCTGTTCCAGAATATCAAAGTAAGTATTAATGACGGAACAACTTCCGGAGCCACTTTTAGCAATAGCAGCGGTAATTATACTTTTTATGTAACACAACCGAATCTGACACTGACACCTCAGTTTGATTCTCCTTATTTTACCGTTTCTCCTGCTGCAACAGCAACAGTAAACTTCCCGGTTAACAACAATTCCACTCAAATACAGGATTTCTGCATTACTGCCAATGGGATACATCCGGACCTGGAAATCGTACTCAGCCCGGATAACGATGCCCGACCGGGATTTGACGCCTATTACAACCTGGTTTACAGAAATAAAGGAACAGAAATAGCATCCGGCACCATCAACCTGGCTTTTGACGATACCCTTATGGATTTTATGTACAGCAACCAGGCCGCCACACCAGCAACCGGTTCGCTATCCTGGAATTACACCAACCTGTTACCATTTGAAACACGCATTATAAAAATAGGATTTACCATTAATACTCCTACTGCCACGCCACCGGTTAACAGCGGTGATAACCTTCCTTTTACAGCAACAATCAATCCGGTAACGGCCGATGATACTCCGGCAGACAATACTTTTGTATTGAACCAGCTGGTCGTGAATTCTTTTGATCCGAATGACAAAACCTGTCTGGAAGGCAATCGTATTGCCCTTACAAAAGTGGGCGATTACCTGCACTATAACATTCGTTTTGAAAATACCGGTTCTGCTTCCGCTATTAATGTAGTGGTAAAAGACATGATCGATTTAGACAAGTTGGATATTAATTCTTTACAGGTGCTGTACAACTCCCATCCGGTTAACACACAAATCAGAGACAATAAGGTAGAATTCATTTTTGAGAACATCAACCTTTCTTCTGCCAATCTGTATCCGGAAGGAGCCCATGGAAATATCCTTTTCAAGATAAGATCCAAAAACAACCTGGTTATAGGGGATGTGATTACCAATGAAGCCGCTATCTATTTTGACTACAACCACCCTATCAACACGGATGAAGCCCGAACAGTGGTTGAAAATCTTTTAGGAGGACAGGATTTCACTATCGATAAAAGCATCAGTATTTATCCAAATCCTGCCAGCGATATCCTGAATATCAAAGCAGACAACACTATTAAATCCATCCTATTGTATGACCTGCAGGGAAGACTTTTAATGACCAGTCTTCACAATGCAACAGAAACGTATTTAAACATCACTGATAAATCTTCCGGAATATACCTCATTAAAGTTATCTCCGAATCCGGAAGCAAAATCGAAAAAATTGTGAAGCAATAAAGTGTGTTAATTACGGTTAATTAAGTGTGACAAAAGCGCCAATCCTGAGGATTGGCGCTTTTATTATAGGACCAGTAGTCCGAAGTCCCGAAGCGTATTGATTGGCTTGGAGTACCAGAAGAGTTCGAAATCTTCCTTATCCGAGTTTTCATAATCGCTTTTCACTTCGTTAAACGTAAATACTTTGGTGTTTGCTACCGAAATTTTAGGCAGCAGCTCTTTCAGCCAGTCGGCTTCTTCTTTATTTACCTGTATTGTAAAGCTTTCTTTTTTATCGTGAAAAGTCAGGCTTGCCATTTCAAACTGCCGTCCTTTTTTGTTTTTTGTAAAATAGGAAACTGCCGGCTTCCCTCCTGTCCATACAATCTTGGCGCTGGATTTTACGGTAAAATTATCCTCATCCTGCAATGCATTGTAGATATAATCGTGGGGAACTTTCGTTCGCGGTATTTTAAATTCAAACCAGTCCTGTAACGGGTAATCAAAACAAATCCCATGCATATAATTGAACAGGGATTTTTTCAGTCCGAAACTAAACCGGTCGTGATCGGTGCCGGTTGTATCGATATGTACAATATCGTTATTGGCAAAAGAACCGATGGTATCCGTTTCTTTCTGTACGCCAAATTTTTCAGGATACATTCCAACCGGGCTATGGGCCGTCATTGCAAACTGATGCCAGAATCCGGATTGCAGGATTCCCAATTCAAACAATTGGCGCACCATTTCCAGGCTGTCTATTGTTTCCTGAGCTGTTTGCGTCGGGAAACCATACATCAGGTAAGCATGTACCATGATACCGGCTTCGGTAAAATTGCGGTTCACTCTTGCCACCTGCGCTACGGTTACTCCTTTCTGGATCAGTTCCAGCAAACGGTCCGAAGCGACTTCCAGTCCGCCGGAAACGGCAATACAGCCGGAAGCTTTTAACAGCAGGCAAAGGTCTTTGGTAAAACTTTTTTCAAACCGGATATTCGTCCACCAGGTAACTGCCAGTTTTCGTTTCAGGATTTCCAGGGCTACCGCTCGCATTAATGCCGGCGGTGCGGCTTCGTCTACAAAGTGAAACCCGTTCTGTCCTGTTTGCGCCATCAGTTCCTCCATTCTGTCAACCAGCATTTTGGCGGCAATTGGTTCGTAAACCTTTATATAGTCTAATGATATGTCACAGAAAGTACATTTTCCCCAGTAGCAGCCGTGCGCCATCGTCAGCTTATTCCAGCGTCCGTCGCTCCACATACGGTGCATCGGGTTCACGATTTCAATAACCGAAATGTATTTATCAAGCAGTAAATCGCTGTAATCCGGTGTTCCTACTTCGGATTGTTTATAATCCCGGCAGGCAGGATTGTTGATATAGGTTACTTCCCCGTCCGATAAGACAAACGTCCGTTTCAGGGCTTCTTTCGGTAATTTGCCTTCCACATAAGCGATCATGTTTTCCACCGGCGCTTCTCCGTCGTCCAATGTTATAAAGTCAAAAAATTCCATCACCCGCGTATCCGTAAGGGAGCGCAATTCTGTATTGGGAAAACCGCCGCCCATGGCTACCTTGATTTCCGGATGGTGCTTTTTGATCCATTGTGCGCAACGAAAAGCACTGTACAGATTTCCGGGAAACGGCACTGAGAAAGCCACTATTTCCGGCTGAATCTCCTGTAGTCTTTCCTCCAGAAGCTGTAAGGTGATCTGATCGATATAGGTGTATTCCTGCTGAAGCGTGGCATGCAGTTCGTCAAAAGAATTGGCGGAACGGCCTAAGCGTTCGGCATAACGGCTAAAGCCAAAATGCGGATCGATACATTCCACTATCAAATCTGAAATATCTTCCAGATAGAGCGTTGCCAGGTGCTTCCCTTTGTCCTGTGTTCCCATCGTACCAAAAGCCCAGTCCAGTTCTTCCAGCTGTGCAAAACGGGACGCTTCCGGAAGGAAATCTTCCTGGCAGATCAAATGGGATAAGGTTGGATTTTTCCCTTGTAGGAATAAGATAACCGGATCAATCGTCTTGATATATTCGTCCTGTAGAGCAATAATACGCTGACTGTTTTCAGAATATTGCTGTGCTTTGCCTTCAATTTCGGCAAACAGGCGGATAAGTCCTTCTTTGGAAAACAATTTCAGGATCACTTCGATACCCAAATCCGCCTGGAAAGAGGAGATATTTTTGGTATTCAGAAAACCTTTCACATAAGCTGTTCCCGGATAGGGTGTGTTGAGCTGTGTAAAAGGCGGTGTGATTAGGAAAATTGTTGTCGGCATCGTTACGTTACTTCATTGAGACTGCAAAAGTATCACATTTTTAAAAATAAATCAGCTTTATCAACGATACATC
Source organism: Flavobacterium sp. UBA4197 (assembly GCF_002379575.1). Lineage (NCBI taxonomy): Bacteria > Pseudomonadati > Bacteroidota > Flavobacteriia > Flavobacteriales > Flavobacteriaceae > Flavobacterium > Flavobacterium sp. UBA4197. The sequence goes on along the minus strand of NZ_DFUB01000015.1, from coordinate 120,094 downwards.
AGCGGCTGCTTATAATGCCACCGTTTCTATAGCGTTTAGTTTGTCGACATACAAAACCGTTTCCTGATTTTCATGATCGCCGGAAAACATTGGCAGGAATTTCGCGCCATAGACGATCTCCTTAAAAGTATAAGATGTTCTTTTAACAACCGTAGTACTGAACATATCGTCGAAAACCTTGATAAAAACCAGTATTTCACCCTGTTGTTTTTCAAAGTCTTCCTTACTAAAAGCCGCCAGCGGACTGCTCTCCGTGATAGGGTGCACCAGAGTCCAGCTCAGCGTCAGCATATTGATCTTATCCAGTTCCAAATCCAGCGTAAAGAATTTATTTACTTTCTTTCCGTCTTCTTCAAAATTCAACCCTAACGTAACTTTTGCTTCCGCTTCCATCAGGTTGGTATTTTTATAAGGTGTAAGCCGGATCATTAAGGCTTTGGAGTCTTTATAGGGAGCAATTACCGCAATATCCGAAAAACGGACCAGTGCTTTCGGCTTACTGAATCTTCCGTAAAACAAGCCGGTCGCTATGGCAAAGCTCAGCAATCCGAACAGCGCTTCCACGGAAGCGACAAAACTGGAGGCAAATCCGGTCGGACTGATGTGTCCGTAGCCCACAGTCGTAAAAGTCTGTGCACTGAAAAAGAATGCCTGACCGAATTGATTGAGCGGTGTGACGGCATTGATACCCTGCAGGTGTTCCACCCCGATGCCATAGTAAATACAGGCAAAAAGAAAATTAACCGCCAGGTAAAAGGCAAAAATGATAAACATGAATTTCCAGCGCTTCACTTCGATCATTGCATGGTACCAGCTTATTTTTTCTGCCCGTCCGATACCGACTTTCCTCACATTCGCATTTCCGTTTTTATTTACAAAACGCCCGGCATAACCGGAGGCATTCACTCCAAAGCCGGTGTTCTCATCCGCTTTAGCCCTGGAATTTATTTTCTTTAGAAAAGCCATAAGGTATATTTTAAGTAAAGCTAAAAAAAATCCGATTTCCACTATTCGGGAAACCGGGATAATTTTCACATTGCCGTACATCGATTCCGGCAATTATCCGTTTTTGCCATATTCCAATAAAAAAAGTCCCGATAAATCGGGACTCTTCAAATATAAATTGTCGTATTATTTACTTAAATACATTTTTCTTCTGGAGTACAATTCGTAGAACTGATCGTCTTTCAGGTCATCGATAAACAAGATGCTTTCTCCTGTGGATTTCATTTCCGGTCCTAAAGCTTTGTTTACATTTTTGAATTTGCTGAAAGAGAATACCGGCTGCTTGATAGCATATCCTTTCAACTGCGGGTTAAAGGTAAAGTCGGTTACTTTCTTTTCACCCAGCATTACTTTTGTCGCATAATTTACATACGGCTCCCCATACGCTTTAGCGATAAAAGGAACGGTACGGGACGCTCTCGGGTTTGCTTCAATGATGTATACGGTATCGTCTTTAATAGCGAACTGTATGTTGATCAGACCTACTGTTTTTAGTGCCAGGGCAATTTTGTGGGTATGGTCTTTGATTTGCTGCATCACAAACTCTCCTAAGTTAAAAGGCGGTAATGTCGCATTACTGTCTCCTGAGTGGATTCCGCATGGCTCGATATGCTCCATGATTCCGATGATGTACACGTTTTCTCCGTCGCAGATAGCATCAGCCTCCGCTTCAATGGCTCCGTCAAGATAATGGTCTAACAAGAGTTTATTATTTGGAATTTTGCGTAGTAAATCCACCACGTGCTCTTCCAGTTCTTCTTTGTTGATAACGATCTTCATTCCTTGTCCTCCCAATACGTAAGATGGTCTTACCAATAACGGGAAGTCTAATTTATCGGCTAATTTTGATGCTTCATCTGCACTTTCTGCTACTCCAAATTGCGGGAAAGGAATTTTTAATTCTTCCAGTAATTCCGAGAAACGTCCTCTGTCCTCAGCCAGATCCAGTGCATCAAAACTGGTTCCGATGATTTTCACGCCGTATTTAGACAGTTTTTCAGCCAATTTCAAGGCTGTCTGTCCGCCTAACTGTACGATCACTCCTTCCGGTTTTTCATGACGAATAATGTCGTAGATATGTTCCCAGAAAACCGGTTCGAAGTACAGTTTATCGGCCGTATCAAAATCGGTTGAAACCGTTTCAGGATTACAGTTAATCATGATGGTCTCATAACCGCATTCTGCTGCTGCCAATACACCGTGTACACAGGAATAATCGAATTCGATCCCCTGTCCGATGCGGTTTGGTCCCGAGCCCAGTACAATTACTTTCTTTTTGTCGGTTACAATACTTTCATTGTCTACATAACGGGTTCCGTCTGCTTTTTCAATTTCTGCCTCAAATGTAGAGTAGTAATATGGTGTTTTTGCCTTAAACTCGGCCGCACAGGTATCTACCAGTTTGTACACACGTTTTACGCCCAAATCCTCACGAAGTCTGTAAATCTGGCTTTCCAGACAGCCTAACATGTGCGCGATCTGTCTGTCGGCAAATCCTTTTTGTTTTGCTTCCAGCAACAGTTCTTTGGATAAGGTATCGATATTGTATTTTGAAATTTCTTTTTCTAAAGCATACAGTTCTTCATATTGTTTTAAGAACCACATGTCAATTTTGGTAATCTCATGAATTCTGCTCAATGGAATTCCCATGGCAATCGCATCATAAATTACGAATACACGATCCCAGCTGGCGTGCGTCAGCTTATCAATGATCTGGTCGTAATTGGTATATCCTTTTCCGTCTGCACCCAATCCGTTGCGTTTGATCTCCAACGATTGTGTTGCTTTGTGCAATGCTTCCTGGAAAGAACGCCCGATTCCCATTACTTCTCCTACAGATTTCATCTGCAATCCTAAGGTTCTGTCGGCTCCTTCAAATTTATCAAAGTTCCAACGCGGTATTTTCACAATTACATAATCTAATGTAGGCTCAAATAAAGCCGATGTTGATTTTGTAATCTGATTTTCCAATTCATCCAATGAATATCCCAATGCCAGCTTGGTTGCAATTTTAGCGATCGGATAACCGGTTGCTTTTGAAGCCAATGCCGAAGAACGGGACACACGCGGGTTAATTTCAATGGCAACGATATCTTCCTTTTCATCCGGAGAAACGGCAAACTGCACATTACATCCTCCTGCAAAGTTTCCGATGCTGCGCATCATCAAAATTGCCATGTCACGCATTCTCTGGAACGTTCTGTCTGATAAGGTCATTGCCGGAGCAACAGTAATACTGTCGCCGGTGTGGATACCCATCGGGTCCATATTTTCGATCGTACAGATAATCACGACATTGTCGTTTTTATCCCGTAACAATTCCAATTCATATTCTTTCCATCCCAAAAGTGCTTTATCAATCAACACTTCGTGGATAGGTGAAGCTTCCAGTCCTCTTGTCAGCAAATCGTCGAAATCCTCTTTTTTATGTACAAAAGCGGCTCCGGTTCCTCCTAAGGTAAAGGACGGACGGATTACCAGCGGAAAGCCGAATTCCTGAGCAATTTCTTTTCCTTTAAGGAATGAGTTTGCTGTTTTTGCCGGCGCTACCGGAATTTCAATTTTTTCTAAAAGCTGTTTGAACTGCTCTCTGTCTTCTGTAACATTAATGGCATTGACATCAACACCAATCAATTTTACATTAAAATCCTGCCAAATTCCTTTTTCGTCTGCTTCCAGACATAAGTTCAACGCTGTCTGTCCACCCATAGTCGGTAAAACAGCATCGATCTGCGGATGCGCTTTAAGGATTTCTATTATTGATTTTGTAGTTAGTGGTTTTAAATAAATATGGTCCGCCATGGAAGGATCCGTCATGATCGTTGCCGGATTTGAGTTAATCAAAATAACTTCAATTCCCTCTTCACGAAGCGATCGCGCCGATTGTGATCCGGAATAGTCAAACTCGCAGGCCTGACCGATAACGATAGGTCCTGAACCAATAATTAAAACCGATTTTATTGAATTGTCTTTAGGCATTGTGTTGTGTTGTATGTAGTTGTATTTATTTTTAACGAAAAGATATAAAAAAAGGCGTTACCATGAATTAGTAACACCTTTATTAACGATTTTAATAAATCATTATTTTTTATGTCTTGGCTCAGAAGAAACCGTTAACTTATGTCTTCCTTTAGCTCTTCTACGCGCTAATACTTTTCTTCCGTTAGCAGAAGCCATTCTTTCCATGAAACCGTGTTTGTTTCTTCTTTTTCTTTTTGATGGTTGAAACGTTCTCTTACTCATTGCTTTTTATCTTTAAATCGTGTTTTTAAAATAACAGGTCAGCTTTGAAAATTCTGTCGCTTCAAAACCGAGTGCAAATATACAAAGACTTTTATTTCTGACAAGTGCTTTTAAAAAAATATTTTAAATTCCTTTTGATAATATTATCTTTTAAGCAATTCTGCCTGCTATATCAAGGTTTTTTAACCTTCTTTGAACAAACTTATTTCGCCTGCTCATTTCATTTTATTACATTTGCAAACCTAAATACAAAAATACTATGTTTCACAGAAATATCAAACTAATCTTAGCTGCATTAATCATTGCATTAGGAATCTGGCAATTCACCGAAAACAATATTGGAAACGGTATCTTTTTAATACTTTTTTCCTCCATCTTTATTTTACTATATTTCAAAAACGAATTCATATTATTAGCCTTTTTAAAACTTAGAAAACAGGATTTTCCAGGAGCACAAAAATGGCTTTCCTATATTAAAAACCCGGAAACTGCTTTAATTAAAAAACAACAGGGGTATTACAATTATCTACACGGATTAATGGTTTCGCAGACAAATTTATCGGCGGCTGAAAAGTATTTCAAAAAAGCGATTGAATTAGGTTTAAACATGGATCAGGATTTAGCTTTAGCCAAATTAAACCTTGCCGGAATTGCAATGACCAGAAGACGAAAACTGGAAGCGACCAATCTTCTTAACGAGGCTAAAAAACTGGACAAACAGAACATGCTGAAAGACCAGATTAAAATGATGAAAGATCAGATGAAAAAAATGTAATAACATTTTGATTATCAAAAATATAAAACGCCTTTTTGGGCGTTTTTTTTTATGCCCGGTACGCAACCAAACGGTTTTAGGAACATCTTATAGTCAGATACGTTTATTTACGGCAAAAAATGCCTAACTTTACTACTTAAAGCGTTGGTTATGAAGAAATTTTACGTAACAAACATAGCTTTACTTCTTCTATCTTCTACAGTTCCTGCTCAAGATAACGGCACTATTTTGTTTTCGTATACCCTGCACAAAAACATCCGGCAGTATTCTAAAAAATCTGATTTAGCCTATACCAAAGGTGATATTGACCGGGGTACTTTTCTTTTTGATTCTCTGGTTAAGAACCAATTAACCGGAACAACATTCGACAATTTCAGCTTTAAGCGCCTCAAAAAAAGCCGTCTGTACTTAAACAGCATTAAAAAACCTGTATTCCTGATTACGTATGCATCGTGGTGTGTTCCATCTAAAGGAGAAATTCCGGCCTTAAACAAACTGGCACAGCGATACGGAAAAGACATCCAGTTTATCGTGCTGTACTGGGACCGTAAAAACAATATTAAGAAGATTGCCAAAAAATTCAACAGCCGCATTGAAGTGTGCTATGCCCACGAAACCTATAACAAGGATGCTTACCTGGTATCGACCCTGAAACACACTTTAGGTTTTCCTACATCTTATTTTCTGGATGAGAATTTAAAAGTAGTCAATATCAAGCGCGGCGGTGCCATCCTTACCGAAAAAGCAACCTTTACCAAAGCGCTTGATTTAAACTACAGAACATTCCAGGAAGGACTGAGCTGCCTGCTCATTAATGTCGATTCCCATTCCCAAAGACTGGCTAAGCACTAACGCTTATAGCCTTCCAAAGGGATATCGATGGTATATTTTTTATTCGGAGCTACGACCAGTTTTTTATCGCGAAGCCACGGATTGTGAATTTTCAGGATCTTATAATTAATGCCCTGCTCTATCGCAAACATGGCCAGGTCATCAATAGTAGCCGTCACCTCAACCTTTTTTACCGGTATTTGCTGATACAATACCTCTTTAGGCAAATCATAGCCGTATTTCACCTGGTTCTTCATGATTTCTTTCAGGGCTAAAATCCTGAAAACATAACGGGATGTTTCATCATTTAAAAGCAAATCGTAATAATCCGTTACTTTCTGACTCTCGATCTGCTTGTTCACGCCGTTCATACCGCCGTTATAGGAAGCCGCAGCCAGCGTCCAGTTACCAAATTTATCTTTAGCCGAAAGCAGGTATTTACAAGCCGCTTCTGTTGATTTTTCCAGATGGTAACGTTCGTCTACATATTCGTTCACTTCCATTCCTTTTTCTTTGGCGGTTTCCGGCATAAACTGCCATACGCCACGCGCTCCCGCAGAAGAAACGGCATTTACCAGTCCGCTTTCAATAACCGCCAGGTATTTAAAATCATCCGGAACACCATACTGTTTCAGTATCGGCTCAATTACCGGAAAAGCCCTGTTGGCTCTTTTAATCACCAAAGCTGTTGTTGCATGCAGGTTCACATTTACCAGCAATTCCCTGTCCAGTCTTTCTTTTACATCCGAAAGCGACATCGGCACCTGTTCGCCGGCAAAATCAATATTAGCCGGTAAATACACATGGTTCTTTACATCTACTTCCGTTCCGGTTCCGGTGGAGGTCCAGTGGATTAAAATACCACTGGTTATTATTACTGCTGCTACTATAGCCGTTCTTTTGATTCTGTTCATTTTGCTTTTTTATTTTTTTACATTTCCCTCTACAATCAGAGAAGGTAAATTACTGTTTAACCACCTGAATTTATTCAGTATCATCACATGTGTTCCGCCTTTAATAACAATAGCATCCTGTATGTTTTTTATCGGAAACACCTCGTCGGCATCACCGTGAATGTGAATCACCGTTGTGTCACACTCTGTCCGGCTCCAGGTAACCACCTGTTCCAATGCCCAGTCCAGATAGCGTTTATCCCTCATGGACAAAAACTTCTCGTACAGCTTTATCCGGCCTTTTGCCGTTTCGCCAAAAGCATATTTTGCCAGTACTTCAATATTCCCGAACAAACTCGTCGGAACCAGTTTGTAGGCTCTGGTTGTTTTTGCAAGTTTGATACGCTTCGGAAATTCAATCTTTGTTTTAACACTGGATATAATGATCGTTCGTCTAACCGGAATTATTTTCGCTATTTCCTGCACCAGTATCCCGCCAAAGGAAACACCTACCAAAACAGGCTGCGCTTCCGTTATTTTTTCAGCCATCCGTTTCGCATAGGATTGCAGGCTTTCTTTAGGCTCCGGCAAAAACCATTCCAGTAAATGCACTTCAAACTGATCTTCCGGTAATTGGATATGTTCAAATATAGATGGATTGGCGGCCAATCCGGGCATAAAATAAACAGGTATTTTACTCATTATCTGATGTTTTAACGCTTTACTAACGCAAATTCTGATGATTTTTTCCGAATTTTGCATAAAAATAATTCATTCCGAATGATTTTACAATCTCATTTCGCTTTAAATTATTATCAATTTATTTCTTCGATATGAATACACTACATTATGGAAATTAAAGACAACGAATTATTAAGACAATTCGAGAATCACACCGAAACCGGGCTATTAGCCGTTGAATATGCTATTCAAGAACGAAAATTATTTTTAACCAAACTCAATCATGCCGAAAATCAGGATCCCGAATCCATCAATGAGTTTTTAAAAAGCGTTATGTCTATTGCCGAAGAGAGAAAACTTCGTGTCGTACCCACACATCCCAAGATTACTTCTTTTTTTAGAAAAAATCCGGTTTACAAGGAGTTACTTCCGCCGGGAATTAAAATATAAAACATTAAAAAAGCTCGTGATCAACACGAGCTTTTCTTTTACCTTAAAAACCGGGTTTTATACCGGGACATTCCGGAATTCCATACGAACCATTCCGTCTTCGTCAATTTTAGTTAAGTGTATATCGTGCAGCGTATTAACCAGTTCCGGATTCCATGGTGTTTTCACCTTTACATAGTTTTCTGTAAATCCATGGATATAGCCTTCTTTATTTTCTCCTTCAAACAACACGGTACGGTTGGTTCCCAGTTGGCTTTCATAGAACGCTCTTCTTTTTTTAACCGATAGTCCTCTCAGCATTTTACTTCTTTTGCTTCGTACATTCATCGGCACCACATCTTCCATCATGACCGCTTCGGTATTATCCCTTTCCGAATATGTAAACACGTGCAGGTAAGAAATATCCATTTCATTCAGGAAGTTATAGGTTTCCAGGAAAAGCTCATCTGTTTCGCCCGGAAAACCAACAATAACATCCACCCCGATACAGGCATGCGGCATCACTTCCCGGATTTTAGCAACCCGGTCCTGATACAATTCCCGCAGGTATCTTCGTTTCATTTTTTTCAATATCGTATTGCTTCCGGACTGTAACGGAATGTGAAAATGCGGCACAAAAGTTCTGCTTTTCGACACAAAATCAATCGTTTCATTTTTCAGCAGGTTCGGCTCGATAGACGAAATACGCAAACGTTCAATTCCCGCTACTTCATCCAGTGCCTGCACCAATTCGTAAAAAGTATGTTCGTGTTTTTTATTCCCAAACTCTCCTTTTCCGTAATCCCCGATGTTAACACCGGTAAGCACAATCTCTTTAATGCCCTGTTCCGATATTTCTTTGGCGTTTTTCAGCACATTATCCATCGTATCGCTACGGGAAATCCCTCTTGCCAAAGGAATCGTACAATAGGTACATTTATAATCGCAACCATCCTGAACTTTCAGAAAAGCACGCGTTCTGTCGCCAATAGAATAACTGCCCACATAAAAATCGGCATCTTCAATCTCACAGGAATGCACTTCTCCCATGTCGTTTTTGGACAGGTCGTTGATATAATCGGTAATCTTAAATTTTTCGGTGGCACCCAAAACCAGATCCACTCCATCCACCGCAACCAGCTCTTCCGGTTTTAGCTGAGCATAACAACCCACAGCCGCCACAAAAGCTTTATCGTTATTCTTAAGTGCTTTTTTTACAATCTGCTTAAACTGCTTGTCTGCATTCTCTGTTACCGAACAGGTGTTAATCACATAAATGTCGGCAATATCCTCAAAATCCACACGATCGAAGCCTTCGTCCTGAAAACTGCGCGCAATTGTTGATGTCTCTGAAAAATTCAGTTTACATCCCAACGTATAAAAAGCAACTTTTTTTCTGTTTTCCATAATGATAAGCTACTTATGAAGTAGTAACTTTAGTTATATTTACATCTTTTTAAAAAAGAGTTTGCAAATTTACATACAAATTTCGGTTTGGTAAAATCCATAAGGACATTTGTATGGCTAATTCACAACATATTAAGACTTTACAAGAACAGCACCGTATTTTTTATTTAATGAAATCAATAATCTTTTACATATCAACATTTTGCCTTTCCCTTTTCCTTGTTTCCTGTGGAAAAAACAGCACCGAAGGAAAAGAACATCTGGTTTTCCGGTATAACGAAAGTGCAAATGTGAGCTCCCTTGATCCGGCTTTTGCCAAAAGCCAGGCTATCATCTGGCCTTGTAATTTGCTTTTTAACGGATTGGTGCAACTGGACGACAGTTTGCACATTCAACCTGACCTTGCCAAAAAATGGATGATTTCCAATGATGGAAAAACCTATACATTTACCCTGCGAAACGATATTTACTTTCATAAAAACAGTCTTTTCGGAAAAGACAGCACCCGCACCGTTAAGGCTTCCGATTTTGAATACAGCCTGAAACGACTGCTGGATGAAAAAGTAGCCTCACCCGGCGGATGGATCTTGCAAACGGTGGAAAGTATGCAGGCAAAAAACGACAGTATTTTCGAAATCCGGTTAAAAAAACCGTTTCCTGCCTTCTTAGGTTTATTATCGATGAAATATGCGTCGGTAGTTCCGAAAGAGATAGTTGACACACCGGGTTATGATTTCCGGGCAAAACCGGTTGGCACCGGACCTTTCCGGTTAAAACTCTGGGAAGAAAACGTAAAACTGGTACTGCGCAAAAATCCGCTGTATTTTGAAAAAGATGAAAAAGGCGTATCGCTTCCGTACCTCGAAGCCGTAGCGGTCACTTTCCTGCCGGACAAACAAAGCGGCTTTTTACAGTTTGTCCAGGGAAAACTGGATTTTGTTTCCGGTCTGGATCCTTCCTATAAAGACGAGATCCTCACTCAGGACGGTACTTTACAGCCCAAATATAAAAATGATATCAACCTGATTACCGGTGCCTACCTGAACACCGAATACCTTGGCTTCCGAATGGACGGAACCGACAAAACAATTCTGGACAAACGCATCCGCCAGGCGATGAATTACGGTTTTGACCGTAAAAAGATGATCCTTTACCTCCGAAACGGCATGGGTACGCCGGCAACCAGCGGAATCATTCCGGCCGGATTACCGGGTTATAACCATCAGCAAGGATACGATTACAATCCTGTAAAAGCAAAACAGCTGATCTCGGAATACAGGAAGGCGACCGGAAATACCAAACCGACCGTTTTTTTAACGACCAATGCGTCTTATATTGACATTACCGAATACCTGCAGCGGGAATGGCAGAAAATCGGGCTGGACGTCCAGGTCGATGTCACGCCGCCGGCAACATTGCGCCAGGCGATTGCCACCGGAAAAGTTAGCTTTTTCCGCGCCAGCTGGATAGCCGATTATCCGGATGCCGAAAATTACCTTTCCCTGTTTTACAGTAAAAACTTTGCCCCGAACGGCCCGAATTATACCCATTTTAAAAATGAGGCATACGATGCGCTATACGAGCAGGCTTTTTTAGAAACCGACAACGAAAAGCGCTATGCTTTATATCAGAAAATGGATGCCATCATTATTAATGAAGCGCCCATCATTCCTTTATTCTATGACAGAGTAGCCCGTTTTACGCGCAAAAATGTACAAAACTTAGGAATTAATCCTTTAAATTTATTACAGCTGAAAAGAGTAAAAAAGCTACCGCCGGACAATTCCTAATTCTTTCCGAAATTCCGGATTAGATTGCCTCCATTTATTTAATTTTTATAAGCAAAAGGATGAAAATTCTAATAATAGAAGATGAAAAAGGGCTTCGAGAAGTCATACAGCAATCGCTCGAAAAAGAGAAGTTTATTGTTGAAACTGCGGCGACATTTAACGACGGACTGGACAAACTGGGCAGTTACGATTACGACTGTGTTGTGGTGGACATCATGCTTCCGGACGGCAACGGTCTTGATTTAATTTCGGAAATCAAGGCAATTCATAAAAAAGAGGCTATTATTATCATTTCGGCCAAAGATGCGGTAGACGATAAAGTAAAAGGGCTGGACATTGGTGCCGACGACTACCTGAGCAAACCTTTTCACCTGGCAGAACTACACGCCCGTATCAAATCGGCGATACGCAGAAAAAGCCATAACGGCGATACACTGCTGCGCTGGAACAACATTTCCCTATCACCGGAGCAACGCCTGGTAAAGGTGGACAACGAAGAGCTTACGCTAAACCGGAAAGAATTTGACCTTTTGTATTATTTTATCATCAATCCGAACCGCCTGATCAACAAAACCGCCCTGGCGGAATATGTATGGGGTGATTATATCGACCAGGCAGACAATCTGGATTTTGTGTATTCCCAGATCAAAAACCTGCGTAAAAAATTAAAAGATGCCGCTGCCGAGATAGACATACAAGCTGTTTACGGCATCGGTTACAGAATGAGCTAAACATGAAACTTCAGGTCTATACATTACGCTATCTGCTCATTGCCTTACTGGGTGTTATCGCACTTTGGGCAAGCCTTTTCTATATGGTTATCCTGGAAGAAGTGTATGACAATATAGACGACGGCCTGAAAAACTCCAAGCTGCTGATTATCCGGAAAGTGAATGAAAACCCGAAGTTTTTAACGAATTACGAATCGGAAATCAACCAGTTCACGATAAAACCGCTGCCCAAAGGCAATTACCCGGTTTACAATGACGACGACGATGACGATCCTAACGATGTGTTTGTAAATTCCCATCAGTATATGGAATATGACGACGATTACGAACCGGTACGCCTTTTAAAAACAATGTTCATTGCTGCCGACGGCAATCCGTATGCGCTCACCATCAGCGCTTCCATGGTGGAAGAGGATGAATTGCTCGAAGACCTGATGGCAGCGCTGATCGCTTTGTATATCATGCTGGTCGTGAGCATCATCGTTATTAATTATTTTATTTTAAAAAGAGTATGGAAATCCTTTCATGCGTTACTGGAAAAGCTTCGAAATTTCAAACTGGGAACCGGAACCACTTTTACGGCTCCACATTCCCCTATTGACGAATTTAAAGTGCTGGGCAAGGAACTGGAAGGACTGTTACAGCGAAATGAAGCCACCTATGCGAGCCAGAAACAATTTATAGAAAATGCTTCTCACGAATTACAGACTCCGCTGGCGATCAGCATCAACCGCCTGGAATTGTATGCCGAGAACAATCTTTTAACGGAAGCCCAGATGGACGATATCGGAAAAATAACCGACACGCTTTCCCGTCTGGTCAAACTGAACAAATCACTGCTGATGCTTTCCAAGATTGAAAACAAACAGTTTCCGGATGAAGAACGCATTGATTTTAATGATCTGACGGCTAAAATTGTATCCGATTTTGAGGATTTTGCCGATTTCAAACAGGTAACCATCAGCATCACCCAACAGGAACCGTTGCTTTTCACCATGAATAAAGGACTGGCTGTAACCTTACTCAGCAATCTTATCAAAAATGCCATCCTGCACAATCACACCAACGGTACTGTAGCCATTTCGCTTTCCCAGAACCAGCTGAGTATCCGGAATTCGGGCACAGAAAAGGCTCTGGATGCCAATTTTATTTTTAACCGTTTTTCCAGACACAGCACAAACGAGCATTCCACCGGCTTGGGCTTAGCCATCGTAAAATCAATTATTTCGACCTATAATCTAAAAATTTGTTATAAATTTGAAGAAGGACATGTTTTTACCATTACGTTCCCCTAAATAAATAAAAAAACATTTTTCCGGTTTTTCCCAATTGTTTCCTAATTCCGATTGTAATCTTGTATCAAATATTAAAATCAATCAAATATGAAAACATTATCAAATTTCCGTTTTGCAAGCCTTATTATTTTATTTACGCTTTTTACAGGAGTAACAGCAAATGCTCAAAAATCGAACATCACACTGTCTCAGTTACCGGCTACCGCGCAGGATTTCCTGAAGAAACATTTTCCGAAGCAAACGCCTAATTATATTTTAAAAGACGAAGAAACGTTCTCTTTGGATTATAAAGTACAGCTTGCTGATGGTACCGAAATCGAGTTTGACCGAAAAGGCAACTGGGAAGAAATTGACGGAAACGAAAGACCTATCCCAAACACTGTAGTACCTGCTACGATTGTAACGTATATCCAGAAAAACTACAAAGGGGCTTCGATTGTAAAAATCGACAAAGGTACTTGGGATTATGAAGTGGATCTGGACAACGGTCTTGAATTGAAATTCAACAAAAGCGGTGAATTCCTTAGAATTGACAAATAATAACCGCTTCCTATAAAAAAAGCCTCATCAAAAGATGAGGCTTTTTTTATGACCCGGATTTATCGTTTGGGTGCCAGCATGTTTTCCGGATTTAAAATATCATCCAGCTGTTCTTTGGAAAGGATGTTGTGTTCCAAAACCAGATTATACACGCTTTTACCTGATTCTAAAGCTTCTTTAGCAATCTTGGTACTGTTTTTATACCCGATATACGGATTTAATGCGGTTACTATACCAATGCTGTGCAGTACCATTTCGCGGCAATGCTCCACATTTGCCGTAATACCGTCAATACATTTAAGACGCAGTGTGTCCATACCGTTCGCCAATAAAGCCATCGATTCCATAATGGCATAGGTTAACACCGGCTCCATAACATTCAGCTGCAGCTGACCTGCTTCGGCAGCCATCGTTACCGTCAGGTCGTTCCCGATAACACGGTAACAAACCTGGTTCATCACTTCCGGAATTACCGGATTTACTTTCCCCGGCATAATGGACGAACCCGGCTGCATGGGCGGCAGGTTGATCTCATTAAATCCGCAGCGCGGTCCGGAAGACAGCAAGCGCAAATCGTTACAGATTTTAGAAATTTTAATGGCCATTCTTTTCAATGCCGAAGAATAGATCACATACGAACCGGTATCCGGTGTGGCTTCAATAAGGTTAGGCGCCGAAACAAACGGATGCCCGGAAACTTTCGCCAGGTTCTCCGCACAAAGCTCGGCATATCCCGGAACGGCATTCAATCCGGTTCCAATGGCTGTCGCTCCCATATTGATCTCAAAAAACAACGCCGAATTTTGGTTTAACCGGGCAATTTCCTCTTCCAGGTTTGCCGCAAACGCTTCAAATTCCTGCCCTAAGGTCATTGGAACCGCATCCTGTAACTGGGTTCTTCCCATTTTTAATACCGTTTTGAACTCCTCTCCTTTTTTACGGAAAGCGGCAATCAGTAATTTTAAATGTTCAATTAACTGGATATTGGCATTTATTGTGGCTAATTTTATCGATGTCGGATACGCATCATTGGTTGATTGCGAAAGGTTAACATGGTCATTTGGGGAACAGTACTGGTATTCGCCTTTCTGGTACCCCAACAGCTCCAAAGCCCTGTTGGCAATCACTTCGTTAATATTCATATTTGTCGATGTTCCGGCACCACCCTGAATCATGTCGATTGGAAATTCCTTGTCGAACTTCCCGTCTATCACTTCTTTGGCAGCCTTAACAATCGCCTCTTTTAATTTCTCTTCCAATAGTCCCAATGTAAAATTGGTTTCGGCAGCAGCCCATTTCACATAAGCCAGTCCTTTTATAAATTCCGGAAACTGATACAGCTTCACGCCCGAAATATGAAAATTATCAATCGCTCTTTGGGTCTGAATCCCATAATATGCATTTTCAGGAACGTTTAAGTCCCCTAACAGGTCGTTTTCAATTCTATACATTTTATGCTATTTTTAGTATTAAAATTACATTAAAGGTACTTTTTATTTTAGAGATACTTCTTTATGAATCGTTAAATTTACAGCCGTAAAACAAAAAACCACAACCGTTATTACAGTTGTGGTTTCCTATTTTTAAGGTCTTACTATCCTATTATTCTTTTCGCCATTTTTTGGTTTCCTCAAATACGTGTTCTAAAATTGCCGCATCCTGTTCTGTGAATTCCACATTGCGTCTTGACATTACAATTTTAGCCGTATCAAAAGCTTTTTTGGTGATATAGGTGGTAAAACCGGCTGCTCCGCCCCAAGAGAAACTCGGCACGAAATTTCTCGGGAAACCGCTTCCGAAGATGTTTGTACTCACCCCCACAACCGTTCCGGTATTGAACATGGTGTTGATCCCGCATTTGCTGTGATCGCCCATCATCAATCCGCAAAACTGTAGTCCGGTTTTAGCAAATCCTTCCGTTTCATAGCTCCACAGTTTTACTTCTTCGTAATTGTTCTTTAAATTCGAGTTATTACTGTCAGCACCAATATTACACCATTCTCCCAAAACCGAATTTCCTAAAAATCCGTCATGTCCTTTATTCGAATAGCCAAACAGTACCGAATTATTCACTTCTCCTCCAATTCTGGAGTGCGGCCCAACAGTTGTTGCGCCATATACTTTGGTAGCCAGTTTTACCTGTGCTTCTTCACAAAGAGCAAACGGACCACGAATAACCGAACCTTCCATTATTTCAGCATTTTTACCAATATAAATAGGACCGGTTGCTGCATTTAATGTTACAAATTCCAGTTTGGCGCCTTCTTCCAGGAAAATATTTTCCGGCGCAATAACATTCACACTCTTTGGAATGGGCTGTGATGTTCTGCCTTCGGTTAACAATTCGAAATCTTCACGAAGGGCAATATCGTTTTTCTGAAAAATATCCCAGGTGTGTTCTATTTTGATACAATCGTTTGTGTATTCGATAATTTCATACGAATCAAAATCTACTTCTTCCTGAGTATCCTGCGTATAAAAAGCGATTACGTCATCCTTGTGAAAAATAGCCTGATTCGGTTCCAGATTCACCACCATTTCCGTCAGTATCTCATTGGGCAAAAAGGAAGCATTAATCATAATATTCGCTTCCATTTCCACCATCGGGAATTTTTCCATTAAATATTCCTCCGTTAAGGTGGTCGTAGTGTACCCCAGGTGTTTTTCCCATTTTTCTCTAATGGTCAGAATCCCGATTCGAATATCGGCTACCGGACGGGTAAAAGTAAACGGAAGTAACGCTTCGCGAACCGTTCCATCAAAAAGTATGTAGTTCATTTGTATCTGTTCAAGATTAGAATGTACCAAAGTTACAAAGTTTCGGTCAGATAAAAATAAAAAAAGCCTTCCGGAATGGAAGGCTTTCTTATTTTTTGAACACTTATTATTTACTAAATTTAGCGTATTTGTTTTTGAATTTATCAATACGTCCTGCAGTATCGATAAGTTTAGATTTACCTGTGTAGAAAGGGTGAGAAGTTCTGGAGATCTCCATTTTGTACACCGGGTATTCAACACCATCAACTTCGATAGTTTCTTTAGTTTCTACTGTAGATTTTGTGATGAAGATATCTTCGTTAGACATATCTTTAAACGCTACTAATCTGTAATTTTCTGGGTGAATTCCTTTTTTCATGATAAATCTTTATTTGTGGCTGTAATCCGTTTTGAAGCTTCTATTTTTCAAAAAGGTATAAACGTCTCACAACTTTTTGTTTATAAACTTTTTTATTTTCAGGTTGCAAATGTACAACTAATTTTGAAATATCAAATCTTTAGTCCTATTTTTTTAAGTAGCAGCCTGCTATATTTTTTAGCTATCCTATAAAGGTAATTCTTATATTTGTAAATTAATTAACCTAAACCAAAATTTATGAATAGTATCATTAAAAAAAACGGGATTAATTTCGGCCTGATAATGGGTATCTTTTCCATTTTAGTAACAACTCTGATATACGCTATCGACATTTCTTTATTTGTGAATCCGATGATTGGCATTTCAAGTATTGTGATATACCTGATTCTGGGAATATGGGTTGTTTCCAAAACAAAAAAAGAGCTTAACAAAAGTATCACTTTTAAAGAGGCTTTTACCGTTTATTTTTTAGCGGCCGCTATAGGAGCAACACTTTCTGTAGTATTCAATATTATTTTATTTAATTATATCGATCCTGCTGCTAAAGACACTATTCGCCAGTTGACTATTGATTATACAGTTGACATGCTTAGAAAATTCAGTACTCCGACTGCAACGATAAAAGAAACGGTTGAAAAATTAAAAGAATCAGACAACTATAGTATTGTAAGCCAATTAAAAGGTTTGGTATTCAGTCTTGTTTTCAGTGCCATTTTCGGAGCAATTTTAGCGCTGATTTTTAAGAATAGAACCAATACTTTAGAATAATAAAATAAATGAATTTATCCATTATAATTCCTTTACTAAACGAAAGTGAATCACTTCCGGAATTGCATTCATGGATTTCAAAAGTTATGACTGCCCACCATTACTCCTATGAAGTTATCTTTATAGACGATGGCAGTACCGACAGTTCCTGGCAATTGATTGAGCAGTTAGCTGCCCGGAATCCGAATGTAAAAGGAATTCGTTTTTTACGAAATTACGGAAAATCGCAGGCGCTGCATGCCGGTTTTGCAAAAGCAGCCGGTGATGTTATCATCACTATGGATGCCGATTTGCAGGACAGTCCTGACGAGATTCCCGAATTATACAATATGATTACCAGCCAGAACTACGATTTGGTTTCGGGCTGGAAAAAAAAGCGCTACGACTCTGTAGTAGCCAAAAATTTACCTTCAAAATTATTCAACTGGGCTGCCCGAAAAACATCGGGCGTTCAGTTGAACGATTTTAACTGCGGACTAAAAGCCTATAAAAACATCGTTATTAAAAATATTGAGGTTTCGGGTGAAATGCACCGTTACATTCCGGTTCTGGCAAAAAACGCCGGTTTTGGAAAAATTGGTGAAAAAATCGTTATTCACCAGGCCCGTAAATACGGATCGACAAAATTTGGTATGGAACGTTTTATCAACGGTTTTCTGGACCTGATTACCATCTGGTTCTTATCCCGCTTCGGAAAACGCCCGATGCACCTTTTCGGTGCTTTAGGAGTTTTAATGTTCCTGATCGGTTTTTTATCGGCCGGATATATTGGTTTTATAAAGCTTTACAGGCTGTACCACCATCAGCACACCATTTTAGTAACCAGCAATCCCTGGTTTTATATTGCGCTGACTACGATGATTATCGGAACACAACTGTTTTTAGCCGGATTTTTAGGCGAAATTATTCTCCGTACCAAAAACAATGAAGAGCGGTATAAAATTTCCAATGAAGTAAATACCTGATTCTTGTTTACAAACTTTAAAGTTGAACAGCAATGCACATTGAACAAAACATATTAGATAAAGTAAATGTCTGGTTAACGCCAACATTTGACAAGCATACCCAGGAAAAAATCAAAGAAATGATGACTTCGGCTCCGAAAGAGCTGGAAGACAGTTTCTACAAGAACCTGGAATTTGGAACCGGAGGAATGAGAGGGATTATGGGCGTAGGAACCAATCGTATCAATCAATATACCTTAGGGAAAAACACGCAGGGATTATCGGATTATCTGAAGATTTCTTTTCCGGGTGAAGCCCTTAAAGTTGCGATTGCCTATGACTGCCGCCACAATAGCGACACTCTGGCAAAAGTGGTTGCCGATGTTTTTTCTGCCAACGGAATTAAAGTGTATTTATTTTCAGACATGCGTCCCACTCCCGAATTGTCTTTCGCGGTGAAACATCTTGGCTGTCATGCCGGAATTGTACTGACCGCTTCACACAATCCGCCGGAATACAATGGTTATAAAGTGTACTGGCAGGACGGAGGTCAGCTGGTTCCACCTCAGGACAAGGAGGTCATTGAAACCATTGAAGCACTGAATTACGATCAGATCCGCTTTCAAGCCAATAACGATTTAATTGAATATATCGATACCGCCATTGATGATGCTTTTATCAATAACGCTATCGAAAATGCCAGTTTCAACACTCCGGCTACGGCAAAAGACAAGCTGAAAATAGTTTTTACGTCCCTGCACGGAACGTCTATAAAATTAGTTCCGGATGTTTTGGAAAAAGCTGGCTACCCTCATGTTGAGATCGTTAAGGAACAGGCCGAACCGGACGGGAATTTCCCAACGGTAAAATCACCAAACCCGGAAGAACCGGAAGCTTTAACAATGGCTATGGCACTGGCCGAAAAGACAAATGCCGATATTGTTATCGGAACCGATCCGGACAGCGACCGTTTAGGCGTTGCCGTTAGAAATACCGAAGGCAAACTGATCTTATTAAACGGTAACCAGACCATGGTGGTTATGACCCATTTCCTTTTGGAACAATGGCGAAAACAGGGCAAAATAACCGGAACCGAATTTATTGGTTCTACCATCGTATCCACACCAATGATGCTGGAGTTAGCTTCTGCCTATGGCATTGAATGCAAAGTAGGACTTACCGGATTCAAGTGGATCGCTAAAATGATCAAAGACTTCCCGGATCAGAAATTTATTGGCGGCGGCGAAGAAAGTTTCGGTTTTATGGTGGGCGATGCCGTTCGCGATAAAGATGCCGTTACCGCTACGTTACTGGTTTGCGAAATTGCCGCTCAGGCAAAAGAAAGAGGCGCTTCCCTATATGAGGAACTGCTGCAGATGTATGTTGATTTTGGCTTCTATAAAGAACATTTAATTTCAATCACGAAAAAAGGTATTGAAGGCGCTAACGAGATCAAACAAATGATGGTTGCTTTACGGGAGAATCCGCTAAAAGAAATTAACGGAGAGCGCGTGGTTTTTATTGAAGATTATCAAAATTCGACAACAAAAAATCTTTTTACAGACGAAACAGGAACCTTGAGTATTCCCAAATCGAATGTTTTAATCTACTATCTGGAAGACGGTAGTAAAATTTGTGCCCGACCAAGCGGTACAGAACCAAAAATAAAATTCTATTTCAGCGTAAATGCTGCCATAGAAAGCATTGATGATGTTGTTGAAGCTGAAGCATTCCTGGACGACAAAATCAAGAATATAATATCAGGAATGAATTTATCTTAAAAATGACTTACTTTAAACAAATATTCCGCTTTGCGATTCCGTACTTAAAATATGCGTACCTGAATATTTTATTCAACGTACTGTATGCTTTATTCAGTACTGTTTCGTTTATGGCATTAATTCCAATGTTATCGGTTTTATTCGGTGAAACCAAAAAAGTTACCGAAATACCGCAATACACCGGAATTGAAAACATTAAAGCGTACGCAGAAAATTATTTTAATTATTTCGTCACCACCACCTCCGAAGCCAAAGGTCTGGATTATACACTGGGTGTACTGGTGGTGATCATTATCTCGATTTTCTTACTTAAAAACCTGTTCAATTATATGGCACTTTTTTTCGCAACCTTCCTTCGAAACGGAATGCTGCGCGATTTAAGAAATGCCATGTATAAAAAAGCAGTGGAACTGCCGTTATCGTTTTTTTCAGAAAAAAGAAAAGGCGACACCATATCCCGAATCACCTGGGACGTGGCGGAAGTACAGGGCTCCTATTTATCCATCCTGGAATTAATTATCAAGGAGCCGCTAACGATTATCTTCACGATTGTTGCCATGCTGGTGATCAGCGTTAAGCTAACCATTTTTGTATTTATTTTTATTCCGGTATCGGGTTTTATCATCTCTCTGATCGGAAAACGTTTAAAAAAGCAGTCCTCTGTAGCCCAGCAGGAACAAGGTTTCTTTCTTTCCATTATTGAAGAGACCTTAGGCGGACTGAAAGTGATTAAAGGTTTTACAGCCGAAAGTTATTTCAATAAAAAATTCAGCACTTCGACCGATCGTTATTTTGAACTTTCAAACAAAATCATGAACCGTCAGAATATGGCTTCCCCGGTGAGCGAATTCATGGGAATCATGGTCATTGCGATTCTTTTATGGTTTGGCGGACACATGGTTTTAGTAGAAAAAACGTTATTAGGCGCGCAATTCATCGCCTATATGGGACTTGCTTACAACATTTTAACGCCTGCCAAAGCGATTTCCAAAGCTTCTTACGATATTAAAAGAGGAAATGCTGCTGCAGAACGTGTGCTTGAAATTTTAGAACAGGAAAATCCTATTGAAAATAACGCCAAAGCGATTAAGAAAGATACCTTTGAAGACAAAATAAGCATCCAGAACATCAACTTCCGCTATGAAGAGGAGAATGTACTGAAAAACTTCTCCCTTGAAGTGCCGAAAGGAAAAACCATTGCTTTGGTTGGACAGTCGGGAAGCGGAAAAAGTACTATTGCCAATTTGCTGACGCGTTTTTATGACGTACAGGAAGGTTCTGTAAAAATTGACAATATCAATATTAAAGATTACGACCTGCATTCGCTGCGCGGTTTGATGGGACTGGTAACCCAGGACAGTATCTTGTTTAACGATACCATTAAAAACAACATCCTGTTAGGAAAACTGGACGCTACCGATGATGAAATCATTGCCGCTTTAAAGATTGCCAACGCTTATGAATTTGTAAAAGATCTTCCTAACGGTATTGAAACCAATATCGGGGACAGCGGTAACAAATTATCCGGCGGACAGAAACAGCGTTTATCTATTGCCAGAGCCGTATTGAAAAATCCTCCGATCATGATCCTGGATGAAGCGACTTCCGCATTGGATACCGAAAGCGAAAGACTGGTACAGCAGGCACTGGAAAACATGATGCAAAACAGAACTTCGGTTGTTATTGCCCACCGTTTGTCTACAATTCAAAAAGCAGACATGATCGTGGTAATGCAAAAAGGAGAAATTGTAGAACAAGGTACCCATGACTCGCTTTTAGCCTTAAACGGTACGTATTCCAAACTGGTTATGATGCAGTCCTTCGAATAAAACATTTTTAATGTACAGAAACGCTCCGAACATAACGCTTCCTGAAGATCCGGATACTATTATCTGGAAATACCTGGACTTGTCGAAATTTCTGGATTTGCTACTGTATCAAAAAATGTTTATGTCGCGTTCCGATAAGTTTGAAGATCAGTATGAAGGTACTTTTAGTGAGCCTACTTTTGAAGAGATTAAAAAAATAGCAGAAAACAATCCTAAATTTCTGCAATACTATAAGTCACATCGTGAAAATGTCGTTATCAGCAGTTGGCACACCAACGAATACGAATCTTTCGCGATGTGGCAAATTTTTACCAAAAACAACGAAGGTTTAGCCATCCAGTCTACCATCGGAAGGCTCAAAGAAGCGCTGGCTCCGGAAAAGCATTTTGAGCAGTATATCGGCGAGGTGAATTATATTGACTATAAAAAGGAGTACATTCCTTTTGACGATGCCTTCTTCCCTTTTTTGTTTAAAAGAAAAAGTTTTCAGTATGAAAAGGAAATCCGGATCATTTCGGATCTTACCTCCCAAAAAATGTCCATTAATGAAGGTTTAAAGATAAATGTAAACATCAACACCCTGATTGAAAAGGTTTACATTCATCCTAAATCGGAAAACTGGTATAAGAAACTGGTAATCGAACTGGTTACCAAACTCGGTTATGATTATATTACGATTGAAAAATCGGATCTGGAAAGCGATATCCTGATTTAGGTTTTATATCGGCATATACTCTTCTACTTTCCACTCTTTATCCAACAGGTTTACATAAAAATAGTGTACAGTATCTTTTTTATCGAAAGCACCATTCTTATTGATATCCTCAATGGTTCTGAAATAAAGCCTGTTCTGAACTTCCACAATATTCCAGTCCAATAGTTCCTGTAAATCGTCGGACAGTTTGGTAAAGTTCGTTCCGTTGATGTTACTCACGTATAACGCTTTAATATCATTGGCATCTACTTTATTATCGCGGTTCGTATCGGCATCTACCAACGAATAAACCAGGATCTGTTTTTTGGTTTTATCAGCGATTGTATTAAGATAAGTAGCGGTCTGAATCTGGATCGCCTTATCCGTTAACGAATGCAGCGCGGTAGAGTCAATGTGCTGAAATTTTAGATTCTGGAAATAACCGGTAATTTCAAAACGGTTGTAATTTGAAATCGCATAGCTCACCGAGTTGGTTTTACTGGAACCATAACTGCTGCTTGGCCCGTCGTATACACGGATATCGCCAATAGCATGGATCAGGTATTTGGTTCCCTCCATATAAATGGGCAAATCGGCTATCTTAATCTGAGAAGAATCCCTTTTCACCTGACCGTTCACAGCACTTTTAGCTTCTTCATAAATTACTTTAGGTTTTTTGACTTCCTCTTTACAACTTATAAAAAGAAACGACAAAAGCAAAACGGCACATGTTACAATCTTTTTCATCTTCTGAAATTAAATGGTCATTCAAATATAAAACTTTTAAGCTGGAACTACAATCTTACATTCAACTTTAAATTAAAAGTTCTTGTGGTCATATAATTCGGGATTCCGTACTGGCTTTTTGTATAAACATCGCGAACCCAGGTATTGGTGATCGCATTCTGATTATTGAACAGGTTAAAGATTTCAAAGCCCAGTGTAAACTCTTTAAATGGTTTTAGCCAGGTTTTAGCAGATTTTATATTTGCATCTTTAAATACATACGAAAAACCGGCATCTGCTCTTCTATAGTCTTTTAAACGCAGCTGGTAGTCATACGGATCGGCATAGGCAGGAGAACCGCCCGGAAGTCCGGTATTGTAAATCATATTCAGGTACATTTTCAGGTTCGGAATCGTAGGCATATAATCCTGGAAAAGCAATCCGAATTTTAAACGCTGGTCGGTTGGACGGGCAATATATCCTTTTCCATCCTGATTTTCTTCTGTTTTCAGGTATCCGAAACTGAACCAGGATTCCGTTCCCGGAACAAACTCGCCATTCAGTCGGAAATCGGCTCCATACACATAGGCTGTCGCGTCATTATTAGCACTGTAACGAATCCGCACATTATCAATGGTATAGGTATTCACATCTGTCAGATTCTTATAATAGGCTTCCGAAACCAGTTTAAACGGTCTTCCCCACATTTTAAAACTGTAGTCGTTACTCAACACGATATGTACAGACTGCTGTGCTTTCACATTGGGCTGTACCACACCGTTAGCATCCCGCAATTCCCTGTAGAAAGGCGGCTGGTGGTATAATCCTCCCGATAAACGGAAAAGCATATCCATATCCCAATCCGGTTTTATGGCAAACTGCGCGCGCGGGCTAATTACAAACTGGCTGTCTCCATCGGTAATATTATCACCGGAAACCTGCCACTGATGTGCTCTCACTCCGGCATTCACCCAAAACTGGCTACTTCCCATTTCGCCACGGCAATTCCATTGGGCATACCCTGAAAAACGGTTGATCTTCACAAAGTTTGTCGCTCTGATGTTCTGATAAGGCGCTAACGGCCCGGTATAAGGTGTGTATGGCTGGTCGTGCGGAATACCCAAAATAGGCGCCGGCAATGAAAAACCTGCCGAATCGATCGCTTCCCACTCTACTATTCTGTCCCGGATATCTTCACGGGTATATTTAAGTCCCCATTCTACCTGGTGGTCACTTTCTTTAGGAGCGTGAAAACCTTTTACTTCTGCATTTACAATTAATGCATCCAGATCGTTTCTGGCATGGCTCAGCTGCGAACCGACACCACGGGAATACACCACATCGCCAAAAGTATCCGAACCAATGTTACTGTCCACTTCTCCCAGAGCATATTGTGCCTGTATATCAAAATGTTCCTGTTCCTGTGTGTGGTAGGTTGAACCGATAAATTTCAGTTTGAATTCGTCACTCACCTGATAAACCGATTTGATAGCACCGAAAAGGGTCAGATAACGATCCTTCTCCTGTCCGTCATAAAAAACCTGCAAGGCTATAGGATTGTCTATTGTTCCAAAATTCGTCTGACGTGAGATCGGCTGATAGTTGTAACGGTTTTGCGATATATTTCCCAAAAAACTCCATTGCCATTTTGTAGAAGCATCGAAATTAACCAAAGTCTGAACATCCACAAAGGTAGGCCGGAAGTTTGTTTCCGTTTCCTGGCTTTTTACCAGCAGGCTGTTGTCGCGGTAACGCACTCCTGTAATACTGCTCCATTTCTGGTTTTTGGAAACCATATCTACTGTGGCACTTCCGCCTAAAAGGCTGGCATCCAAAGCTGCCTGGAATTTCGTTGGTCTTCTGTAGGTAATATCCAAAACAGATGATAATTTATCGCCGTATTTTGCCTGGAAACCTCCGGCAGAGAAATCCACATTTTGTACCATCTCGGTATTGGTAAAACTCAATCCTTCCTGTTGCCCGGAACGGATCAAAAACGGACGGTACACTTCAATTTCATTTACATAAACCAGGTTCTCATCATAGTTCCCGCCGCGAACCGCATACTGGGTACTCAGTTCATTGTTCGAATAGACGCCGGGTAATGTTTTCAGGATGTTTTCAATTCCGGCATTAGCTCCCGGTATGGTTCGTATTACTTCCGGTGTAATTACCGTTATCCCTTCTACTCTTTTTCGTCCGCCACCGGTAACAATCACTTCTCCCAATTGTTCCTGACGCTGATTTAAAACCACATTGAGTTCATAATCTTCGTTGGGTTTCAATTCGATAACCGTTGTCGCCTTTTTATAGCTCACATGCGAAATTTCTATTGTTATTTTCTGATGTGCGGGTATCGTTATCTGAAAAAAACCGTTGGCATTCGATTGTGAAGAGGCGGATCCGGCTTTTATAGTTGCTTTTTCAATGGGCTTATTGTTTTCATCTAAAAGAATTCCTTTTACACGTCCCGTTTGTGAATAGGAGGCATAACCAATAAAAAAAACACAGATAACAAGGAAATTAATTATTTTTCTCAAGTGGGGTAGTTTTTAAATTTCTAAAAAAATGAGTTTCAAAGGTAGTAGAATTTCCAATATTATCAGAAACAATAATTTTTAAATCATTCCGTCCTTCATCATAAATCATATCGCTTAAATCGTGTACTAACAATTTGGTTTTGTAATCATATTTCATCAGTATCCATTTGCCATTCAGGTAACCGTTGTATTCTTTTATACCCGACAAATCGTCCTGAATGTAAACACTAATCGTGTCCAGCTTATCAATTGTACTTCCTGTTGCGAAATTCGGTTTGTAGATTCGCGGTCCGGCGGTATCCGTCATCAGAAGGAATTTACCCAGATCTTTTGTTTTTATGGAAACCAGGTTGCCTTTTCTGGTTGTTGTAAAATATTCCGCTTTGGCACCGTCCATCCGGGCAATAAATGTTTTTTTCTGATCCAGGTTGGGAATCCCGCTCACATCAAAGGTTATCGTAATGTTGTTATGCGCCGGCACCGTATCGTCATGCAGGTCAAGCACATTGTCTTTTACATCAAAGTTCAGGTAGAAATCATCGTAAAAGGCATTTGCCGGAATAAAAACGGAAATATTGTCCCTGGTGTAGTTATGGTCGTTACTGGCTTTAATAAAGTAAGGCGTTTTAACATCTTCCCTTAAATATTTTGCTTCCAGGCCGGAATAGGCAATCGGAATGTTAATAATTGTTTTGTTGTTATTAAAATCGGACACTTCAATTCTATAGGTAAAATTGTCCCCGTCTTTAACGCTGATCTGTCCGTTTTTAGCATTTCCGCTAATAATGGAAAAAGGATAACTGTTTTTGTAAAACAATTTCTGATAGCGCTGCTTGGTTCTTTTATATCTTTCGTAGTCGATGAAGTTATTGATATAGCGCGATTCGTCAAACGAAAAAGCATCAAACTGGTAACCGTACAGTTTGGTTCCGTTTAAAAAAGTTTCCACTTTATAAACCCCGTTTTTACTGTAGTTGTTATCTGAAGTATCGTAAGCATCCAGCGCAAAAGCAATGTCGCCTTTGGCAGCAATTTTACCGGCAAGATAGGTTCCGTCTTTTTGCAGCGAAAGCGCAATGACTATCGGACGCTGCGAAGCGTTAACCACGGCATCATCGCTAACCGAATAGGCCACGATACTGTTTACGGATGGCGCTTTGGTATCGACCAGTTCCTGATTTAACCCGAACAAAAGCGGATTCAGTGTTTTTTCTGTTTTGGTATCCCGGTATTCAAAATGCAGGTGCGGTCCGCCGGAACCTCCGGTATTTCCGGAAAAAGCGACCAGATCACCTTTAACAACCGGTAATTCGGCTGCTGTGGGGAAAAATTCCACTTCAAATTTTTTCTGGGTGTATTGTCTCTTTTTTACATATTCTCTGATCTTGCCTTCATAGGCCGACAAATGCCCGTAAACGGTAGTAAAACCGTTCGGATGGGTAATGTAAAGTGCGTGACCGTAGCCAAATGTAGAAACTTTTATCCGGGAAATATAGCCGTCTGCCACTGCAAAAACGGGCAATCCGATGCGCTGCTGTGTTTTATAATCCAATCCGGAATGAAAGTGATTGCCTCTTAATTCTCCAAAAGTACCGGAAGAAAACAACGGAATGTTCATTGGCGATCTGAAATAATCTTTCGGATATTGATTCTGGCTAAAGCAACATAAAAAGGGGAACAGTAAAAATAACAGCAGTCTCATAACTCGAATTTAGGCTAATATAATAAAAAACAAATATAAAACAATTCGAAAATACCGCAAAAACTTAACTAACTATAAAACAATTTATTATCAAAACCCGCTAAAGTTTTTCGTTTTTTTTAGTAAAACTATTGGGTTTTTTCATCAGGAATACTAACTTTGTAAAATCATATAATGAAATTAGTCTGCAATGAATGGATTGTCGGAAATTATTGATTCTCTTGAATATAAATTTTCCAAGCTTATCGTTAAAATCGAAGGGCTGGAAAAATTAAACCAGGAGTTACGCAATGAAATATCGAAATCAACAGCGCTAATCAATCGCCAGAAAGAAGAAATTACCGTATTAAAAGAACAATACGACAATTTAAAAATGGTGAATTCATTATTGGGCAGTGAAGAAAATAAACGAGAAACGAAACTCAAAATAAATTCATTAATACGCGAAATTGATTATTGTATAGCACAACTTTCTGATTAGAAAGCCTTATGGATGACAAGCTAAAAATAAAAATATCAATTGCAGACAGGGTATATCCGCTAACAGTAGATTATGCTCAGGAAGAAGGACTCAGAAGTGCTTCCCGCAAGATAGATACAATGATCAAGCAATTTGAAGAAAACTATGCCGTGCGCGACAAACAGGACGTTTTAGCCATGTGTGCCTTACAATTTGCTTCGCAGGTAGAACAAAAACAGATTGACAAATCAGTTGATTTTCAGGAAGCTTTTGAACGCCTAAAAAACATGAATGACAAATTGGATTCGATTCTGTCTAAATAAATCACGTTCTTTAAAATAGATTAAGATACTGCCTACATTAGTACCTATTTGATAAACTCAACACTAACAAATTAAAATGGGTGAATCATCGTTTCTAAAGCAAGCTGTCCAGAACAGATCCTTGAACAACGAGTTAACTCAAAACTTGTCTTTACGAGTTTATGCAATAACCCTAATGTAGGCTTTTTTTATATATAATTTTCAACATACTATGAGCACAACATTGATAATAATTATTTGCTGTATCGCAGGAACAGGGATAGGTTTTGGAATTGCAAAATATTTAGAAAAGATCAATGCTTCGACATTGATTAAAAATGCAAAAAAAGATGCCTCATCCATCCTAAAAGACGCAAGAACAGAAGGGGAAGCCCTAAAAAAGGATAAGATCCTTCAGGCTAAGGAAAAGTTCATTGAATTAAAAGCAGAACACGAACAGGTAATTTTAGGTCGCGACAAGAAAATTGCTGAAGCAGAGAAAAGAACACGCGACAAAGAATCACAAGTATCAAACGAATTAGCAAAAGCCAAAAAAGCTAACGAAGAATTAGAAACCAAAACTACAGATTACAACAACCGTATTGACGTATTAGACAAAAAACAACAGGAGATTGAAAAATTACACAAAAGCCAGGTAGAACAGCTTGAGGTAATTTCCGGTCTTTCTGCTGATGAAGCTAAAAATCAATTGGTGGAGAGTCTGAGAGCTGAGGCAAAAACCAGCGCAATGTCCCACATTCAGGAGACTATTGAAGAGGCTAAATTAACCGCACAGCAGGAAGCTAAAAAGATCATCATCAGCACGATTCAGCGTATCGGAACAGAAGAGGCTGTAGAAAACTGCGTTTCTGTATTCAACATTGAATCGGACGATGTAAAAGGTCGTATTATCGGACGTGAAGGCCGTAACATCAGAGCATTAGAGGCTGCTACCGGAGTAGAGATCATCGTTGATGATACTCCTGAGGCAATCATCCTTTCCTGTTTTGACCCGGTTCGCCGTGAAATTGCCCGTTTGGCATTACACAAACTGGTAACAGACGGACGTATTCACCCGGCACGTATTGAAGAGGTGGTGGCTAAAACCGCTAAACAGATTGACGATGAAATCATCGAAGTTGGTAAACGTACCGTTATCGATTTAGGAATTCACGGATTACACCCTGAATTGATCAAAATCGTCGGACGTATGAAATACCGTTCTTCTTACGGACAAAACTTATTACAACACTCCAGAGAAGTGGCAAAACTTTGCGGTATCATGGCAGCCGAATTGGGCTTAAATGTAAAACTGGCAAAAAGAGCCGGATTACTTCACGATATCGGAAAAGTACCGGAAACAGAAAGCGAACTTCCGCATGCTATCTTAGGGATGCAGTGGGCTGAAAAATACGGTGAGAAAGAAGAGGTATGCAACGCTATCGGAGCGCACCACGACGAGATCGAAATGAAATCGTTAATTGCACCGATTATCCAGGTTTGTGATGCTATTTCAGGTGCAAGACCAGGTGCAAGACGTCAGGTACTGGATTCTTATATCCAGCGTTTGAAAGATCTTGAAGATATCGCTTACGGATTCAACGGTGTTAAAAACGCTTATGCTATCCAGGCCGGACGTGAACTACGTGTTATCGTAGAGAGCGAGAAAGTGAGCGACGAAATGGCTTCAACACTTTCTTTTGATATTTCTCAAAAGATCCAGACAGAAATGACCTATCCGGGTCAGGTAAAAATTACCGTTATCCGCGAAACAAGAGCGGTAAATATTGCCAAATAACAAATCGCATTCACTTTACATTAAATGATAAAAAAAGCATTTCAAAATTTTGAAATGCTTTTTTATTTATAATCGGTACCGTTATTTTCGGGGATGGAATGCATGCAGTACTTTCGAAAGATGTTTCCGGTCCAGATGCATATAGACCTCGGTAGTTGTTATCGACTCATGTCCGAGCATAATCTGGATCGAACGTAAGTCGGCCCCGTTTTCCAGCAAATGTGTCGCAAAGGAGTGCCTGAACGTGTGCGGGCTGATTGTTTTATTGAGATTTATTTTCACGGCCAGGTCTTTAATTATCGTAAAGATCATCGCCCGTGTGAGCTGCCCTCCTCTTCTGTTCAGGAACAAAGTATCCTCAAATCCTTTTTTGATCTGCTGGTGGTTCCGGATGCCTTCCTGATAGAACACAATATATTTTTGAGTAGAAGCCCCGATTGGGACAAAACGCTGTTTATTTCCTTTACCGGTAACTTTAATAAAGCCTTCGTCAAAAAAGAGATCCGAAATTTTCAACCCGACCAGTTCCGAAACCCGCAAACCGCAGCTATAAAGCGTTTCCAGCATTGCCCGGTTGCGTTCTCCTTCATTTTTGGACAGGTCAATCGCTTTTATTAACGCATCAATCTCAATAGTGGAAAGCGTGTCCGGTAATTTTCTCCCCACTTTGGGGATTTCAATCAGTTCCAAAGGTGTTGTTTCCCGGTATCCTTCAAAGATCAGATAATTAAAAAAGCTCTTTAATCCCGAAATAAGCCTTGACTGCGAACGGGCATTAACCGTTCCGGAAATGGCATATATAAATTCCTGTATCGTCAGTTCGTCGATATTTACCGGAGAAATGCTCAGACCACTCGTTTCCAGATAGGCCAGCAGCTTTTCAATATCATAAACATAGTTCATGATGGTATTCTCTGACAATCCCCTTTCCAATTTCAAATACGCCTTATACTCATTTATGTAAGATCTCCAGAGTGTCATAATTTTTAAACTGCTTTAAATACTGCCCTGTTAAAATCCAGATTGGCACGATTTCTGGATAAAGTTATTAAACTTAAAAATTTAACCTTATGAAATTAGTAAATTTTTTGCCCGCCGGTTTATTATTTTTAGTAACACTAACAGCAGCCAATGCCCAGGAAAAAGCCAGTTTTGGTATAAAAGGAGGTTTGAACTACTCCACCGTTACACAAGGTAAGTTTGAAGAAGGCCCGGATGCCAGAACCAGTTTTCACATTGGTGTTGTTGGCGAAGTCCCCATTGTTCCGAACATATTTTCCATCCAGCCGGAAGTACTATACTCCCAGCAGGGTTTTGAAAGTAATGTAACACTATTGGGAAATACCTACACAACCACACACAAAATTGATTATTTAAACATTCCCGTTTTAGCAAAATTATATCTTGTTAAAGGGTTAAGCCTGGAAGCCGGTCCGCAATTTGGTTTTAAACTGAATGAAAGCCACGACAGCGACAACAGTTCCATTACAACCAACGAAGTCAACAAGTTTGACACCGCTTTGGCGCTGGGAGCTACCTTTAACCTGTCTGGCGGTATTTTTATCTTTGGCCGCTACACCTACAGCTTAAATGAAGTGGTAAAAGACACCGATGCCAAGAACAAGGTATTACAAGCCGGAATCGGTTTTAAATTTTAAAAAAGAAAACCTCCCAATGGGAGGTTTTTATTGGGCAGCATTTTTTTAAATACTATAGGAATTTATAACCTACAGATACCTGGAAAACACTATTTTTTCGGCTTTGATCTCCTGATTCCTTAGCCAGGTTTGTTAAGCCTAAATTATATCTTCCCTGAAAGAAGATACCTTCTTTTAATTCATAACCAATACCAGCGTTAAAACCAAAGTCTACCGTATTGAATGTATCTTTTACATCCACCGACTCTAATTTTGCGCTCATTAAGAAACCAACCTGTGGTCCGGCTTCAATACTGAATCCGTCTGCAACATAATATTTCGCCATAATCGGAACATTGATGTAGTCCATTTTTAACGACACATCTCCCTCACCTTTTGCCCCCTGAGAAGAGTACAAAACTTCCGGTTGAACCGCAAATTTATCTGCAACTTTTATTTCAGCCAATGCCCCTACGTGAAAACTGGTTCTTGTTTTTCCACCATCCAGGTTAGTGATTGAAGATAAGTTTAATCCGGCTTTAGCACCAAATTTAACTTCTTGTGCATTAGATGCAAAACCGAAAGCCATTAAAGCCACGGCAGAAAGTAATACTTTTTTCATACGTAATAATTTTTTACAAGTTTGTCTAACAAAAATATAAAAACTTACCAATTATCAAATTAAAAAGCAAAAAAACACACGAATACCCATGCTTAACGTTAAAAATACAAACAAAAAAATCTCTTTTTGTGAATTTTACAATATAATCTGCTTTTATACAACAATTTGCTACATATTGATAGCCAGTATAATGCATAAAGCCTCCCAAAAGGAGGCTTTATCAGGTATTGTTTTTATCCGGTTATTCGATAGTCAACTTGATACTTTTCAAAACACCGGAAGCATCTTTATAGGTTAACATATAGATCCCTGTAGCATATCTGGAAACATCCAGTGCAAGTTCGCTGTTCTTTTCCGAACCGGAACCCGGTTGAAAAGTATAGACTGTTTTACCAAACGAATCAATAACGGAAAGAATTTCACAATTATTAACGGCAATATTCAGTTTATCTTTAGCCGGTACAGGATATAGTAACGGTTTATTGTTTTCCTTAACTTCTTTTAACTCTCCCAATAAAAGCACATCATCAGCAGCAACTTTACCGCTCACGGAGTTTCTGTTATTTTTATAGCTGTTTGCTGCACAAATAGTAGCCAGTTCTGCCTGTGTTACCGGAACAACTTTATTGGTTGGTACAGCCGGATTAGCACCGTTTTGAGCCGCATAAACCTGCGCATCTGTAATATAATTAGATCCCGTCATATTATAACCGGCCGGAGCCGCTTTGATAGCCACCGGGTAAGTTACCACATACAATACATTTTGCGCATCCGGATTATCCGTACGCTTTAAATTCAGGATAAACTTAAGCTTAAACCCTTTAACTCTTGGCGTTAAGAAATCATCTTTAGGCGTTACAGAATAAGGATTAACCAATGTTGATGTATTGTATCTAAAATGGGATGTACTCAGGAAACTAAAACTATTGGATGTCGGATCGTTCTGCTTATAGCTAAAAGGTCTTGATCCGCCGAAATCCCAGTCACACGGGCCAATAGAAGAACTATAGCATGTAAACTTCTGGAATGCTGACGCAAACTGATTGTATTTTAAACGTCTCTTACCACTACCACCCGGTGTATTGGCAACAGTGTACAGGAAGGAAAAGGAATAATCATTTTTATAATTATTAATTCCAATGGCTTTATAGGCATTTTGAAAAATCGCTCCTTCATCATCTACAACAGGACCTTTGGATGTTCCGGCAATGTCCTGCCCGTTGTCCATATCCACATCAACATTGATCACCTTAGGACTCGGAAACTGTCTTGAATATTTAATTGAAGGTTTTTCATATTCTACCATCAGCATGACTTCGGCATCCTGTAAAATCAGTCCGCTTGCCGGGTTAATTGCATATTTAAGTGCATCACCGGATAACTTATAATTTCTGCTGGTAAAATCATATTTATTCTTTATCTCCCAATATTCTGTTTTATCAAAATTACCAACGGTCTCTCTGTTAATAAACTCTTTCTGAACCTTGGTTTCCGTATAGTACATAACCGGTTCATTAATTAACGAAAACACTCCTAATGTTTCATTATACAACGGTTGCCCGCCGATAGTTCCCGCCAGCGTGTTCTGTTTTTGAGAACCCGGCAACCCGATAGTCTGGTTGTGCATCGGATCCTGTGTTGTGATCGATCCTTTAATAGCCACATCCAGGTTTACACTCAAAGGAGCAAGCTGTAACGGACCATTACCGCTGCCTCCGCCTCCAAAAAGACCGGAAAGGAACTTAACTCCTTCACTTACATAAGGAATCGCTTTTAAACCGGCTTTCATGAATTGGTTATTTTTCATAAAATTACCAATCGAGTTGATCGCATTGATCGTGATACCTCCGTCTGCAAGGTTCTTATAAATTTTTTCGTAATCTTTTGTAAATGACTCAATTCCTTTATGAGCTTTCATCATTTTACTATTGATATTGTTGGCTGTCTTCCAGAAATTTCCATCGGAAGCAGCACTACCCTGTCCCTGCGATATAGACGAAATTGTTCCGGTGATTTTCCCGGTCAATTCTACCGAAGAGTTGCTGATTAGCTCCGAATAAAGCAATAATCGCGATGATTCTGTAAAGCTACAGGTACAAGGATCATAATTCATTTTAAAGTCGGCATACGCCCAGGAATTATTATCGTTGTAGAACTTCAGCGCCGTACTGAAGGAAGGATTTTGGATATGCGGCGTATCCAATGTTTTTTCATTATAGGCCATATCCAAAAGATTGGTCTGAAAACCTGGTGCAAATTTCAATGTTAACATCGCTCCGTTATAGTTAACATTGCGACACCATTTCACCAAAATTCGCATCATGCCCGTATATTTATTATACATCATGATGTACGTATGCTCCGGACGGGCGGCCAAAGGGAC
Source organism: Flavobacterium sp. UBA4197 (assembly GCF_002379575.1). Taxonomy (NCBI): domain Bacteria; kingdom Pseudomonadati; phylum Bacteroidota; class Flavobacteriia; order Flavobacteriales; family Flavobacteriaceae; genus Flavobacterium; species Flavobacterium sp. UBA4197. Next base: position 85,152 of record NZ_DFUB01000015.1, on the reverse strand, counting down.
ATTATTATTATCATATCCCATATTGTAGGCAACCATTTCCCAGCCGTTTTCCGGTTTCATATCTTTATTCAAAGACAATGGCAGCATTTCCAGCTGGTTCGATTCGAAAGGATTGGGTGTTGCAGCGTTTGGATTGCAAAAGGAATTGATGGGATAGAAAGGATTGGTAGTAGCCCAATTAAAAAAGTTCAGGTAATTGGATTGCTGGGGATTAACAGGGTTTGCCGGATTGGTAGAAATACCGTTGGGAGGGCAAAAACTCTGGGCAAAAAGTAAATTCGTAACAAAAAGTATTGGCAATGTAATTTTTAATTTCATTTTAATAATAATTTTACTGTTAAAAAAATAAATCTCTCCAAAAAAAATCTCCTGATTCTCAACAGAATAGGAGGCAATAAGTTCCAAAAAACTCTTTAAGTATAAAAAAACCTCCCGAAAGGGAGGTTAATCTATAAAATCTAAGTCAGATTAGAATTTGTAAACTACACCAAACTTAATGCTTGATAAGTTAAGGTTTAAATCGAAAGTGTTTTTCGCTTCTGCACCATCAACATCAACTTTAGCACTGTTGTAAGATAAGTTACCAAAAGTAGCTTCTAAAGCGAAGTTGTTAGATACGAAATAGCTTAAACCTGGTCTGAAACCGATATCGAATGTATTAACTTTTGTATCAGTTAATTTATCTTTACCCATCCAGTACTCAGCTCCTAGTTCTCCGAATAAAGAGAATTTAGTTGCAGGAGTAGTGTAATATCTACCGAAAACACCTACTTTGAAAGTATTTTGATCTAAAGTTGTAGCAACTTCATTTTCTTTTTTCAAAGTTTCGTATCCGATTTTAGCACCAATTGCAATATTGTTAGTTACAAAGTAAGCTGCTTTAGGGCTGATGTCGAATCCGTTTTCTTTAACATCTCCTTGTTTAGCAGAATTAACTCCTACTGAACCAGAAATAAAAACATCTCCTTTAGAGAAACCTTCACCTTTAGCTTCTTCTTGTGCATTAGCAAATCCGAAAGCGAATACTGCTGCTACTGTTAAAATAATCTTTTTCATGATTGTTTTGTTTATTAAAATTAACGGGACAAATGTATAAAAAAAACTATATCGCAATCATGACATTTGTCCAAAAGAAATCAATTTTAATACTAATTTTCATAAAAAAACGTTATATATTTGATAAGCAATATATTACAAGAATATTAAAAAAACCTTAAAATCTACTTTTATGAAAAAAAACCTCTTGTTTTTAGTATTATTCACCTTTTTTAGCACTCCTTTTTATGCACAATTGCTCCAGTTTGGAGTAAAAGCCGGTGTAAATTTTTCGAATTTTACCGGAGGTGACATCGAAGGCTATGACTTCAAAACCATAACCAGCTATCATGCCGGAGTGGTTGCAGAAGTAAAAATTCTGGAAAATTTTTCAATTCAGCCGGAACTTTTATATTCCACTCAGGGAGCCGAACTAAAAGGACTCGGAGAACAGATCAAAAGCGAGCTGGGTTATATTTCCATCCCCATTCTGGCGAAGTTTTATCTAACCAGTAACAAATTAAGTCTTGAATTAGGTCCGCAGGCATCCTTTTTAGTAAGCAAACGCAATGAATTCAGCGGTAGCGATACCAAATCCTTTGACTTTGCTGTTGCCGGAGGTCTGGGCTATAAAATAACCAACAGTATATTCGTTCAGGGCCGTTATGCTCTCGGACTAACCGAAGTTTCTAAAGATGCTGATGTGAAAAACTCTACAATTCAGTTTTCTTTAGGATATTTATTTTAACATCACTCATATGTTAGTTAGTAAAGCCATTCTCCAGGGAATGGCTTTTTTATTCCGGACAGGCAGCAGAATCGGATTTTTCTGTATTTTTACAAAAACTGTATCCCATGAAACTCATCATCATCAACGGCCCTAACCTGAATCTTCTTGGCAAACGCGAACCGGAAATCTACGGCTCCCAGTCTTTTGAAGATTATCTTGAAATCCTGAAAAAAAACTTCCCGAATATCACACTGGAATACTACCAGAGCAACATTGAAGGCGAACTTATTTCTAAAATTCAGGAAAAAGGATTTGACTATGACGGTATCATCTTAAACGCCGGAGCCTATACGCACACTTCCATAGGCATTGGCGATGCGATTAAGGCTGTAACCACACCGGTTATAGAAGTTCACATTTCCAATACATTCTCCAGGGAAAGCTTCCGCCACCAATCCTATATTTCTCCTAATGTAAAAGGCATCCTGATCGGGTTTGGCTTAAAAAGCTACGATCTGGCAATTCAATCTTTTTTATAACGCCATGCAACCATTTTTTGTTTTAAATCGTCTTATCAGATAAGACACCTTATCAACAGCCTTAAATTACATTACATGAAGAAAACAATTACCCTGCTTACCTTATTATTCTCTACCGTTTTGTTAGCACAAATCAGAGGAAAAGTGACCACAGCATCCGGACAGGCCCTGCCTTATGCCAGCGTTCTTATTGAAAACACCTATAACGGTACGTCAACGAACGACAGCGGGATGTATGAACTGAATGTAAAAGAGAAAGGAAAATATACAATTATCTTTCAGTGCCTGGGTTTTAAAACCAAAAAGGCTACCGTTACCGTTTCCGATTTCCCATACACCCTGGAAAACATTGCCCTTGAAGATGAAAATTTCACGCTTAACGAAATAGTCATTAATAATAAGGAGAATCCGGCTTATCCGATAATCCGGAATGCGATAGCCAGCAGAAAAAAGAATATGGCCAAAACGGATAAGTTTGAAGCCGATTTTTATTCCCGCGGTATTTTTCGCGTTAAGGACATGCCTAAAAAAATTCTCGGACAGGAAGTAGGCGACTTTAACGGTTCGGTCGATTCCACCGGAACCGGTATTATCTACCTTTCGGAAACGGTTTCCAAAGTAGCTTTCGAAAAACCCAACAAGCTTCGGGAAGAGATCATCGCTTCCAAAATAAGCGGAAACGACAACGGTTTCAGTTATAATACCGCCCGCGGTACGCATTATGATTTTTACGAAAACTATGTGAGCCTCGGCATTAACATGGTTTCCCCTATAGCCAATAACGCCTTAAACTATTATAAGTACACACTGGAAAGTACTTTCTTTGACAATTACAACCACCTGATCAACAAAATCAAGGTTACTCCAAAAAGGGATAAAGAACCTGTTTTTGAAGGATACATTTATATTGTAGAAGACAGCTGGGCCATTTATGCGGTAGATTTTGACATCAAAGGCTACAGAATGCAGCAACCGGTTATCGAAACCATGAAACTGACACAGAGTTTTACCTACAATACCCATTCTGCCATCTGGGCAAAAAACATACAGACCATGGATTTCAGTGCCGGCTTTTTTGGTGTGAAATTCACCGGAAAGTTCACCCATGTCTTCAGCAACTATATCTTTAAAGACCAATTTGAGAAAAAAACGTTTTCTAACGAAATCGTAACGATTCAAAAAGAAGCGAATAAAAAAGACAATGACTACTGGAATACTTTCCGTCCGGTTCCATTAACCGAAGAAGAGGTTACCGACTATAAAAAGAAAGACAGTATTCAAACCTTAAGAACATCAAAAGTATACCTGGATTCTATTGATGCCAAGAAAAATAAATTCCGTCCGTCAGACATTCTTCTGGGCTATACACACCGCAATTCCTTTAAAAAAGAAACCTACAACTACGATGGTATTTTAGACATTACCTCATTAGGTTTTAATACAGTTCAGGGATGGAATCTTGGTTCCGGCTTTTCCTATCGCAAATGGGATCAGGAAACAGGAAAATCAACCTACATTGGCACCAAACTGAACTATGGCTTTGCAGAAGACCGTTTGCGTATAACCGGTTCTTTCACCCACCATTTTAATGCCACGAACTATGCTGTACTGGACATTAGCGGCGGAAGCAGTATCGAACAGTTCAACCCGGAAAACCCTATCAGCAACCTGCTCAACTCTGTGACCACTTTATTTTTCAAAAACAACTTTGCAAAATACTACAACAAAGAAGCGATCCGCATAAGCTACGGTCAGGAGGTTGTTAACGGTGTAACACTTACCGGTAAAGTAGAGTATTCCGCCCGAAAACCACTGTTCAACAATACCGATTATGTATTGCTCAAACGGGATAAAGACTACACGTCCAACAATCCGTTACTACCGGAAGACAATACGGTTGCTCCGTTTGAAAAGCATAATCTTGTAAAAGCTTCCTTATCCACCCGAATCCGCTTCGGACAAAAATACATCACCAGACCGGACAGAAAGATAAACATCCCGAATGATAAATATCCGTCCCTGTTGCTAACGTATGAAAAAGCATTTGCCGGCAGTGCCGACAACTATAATTATGATTTGCTATCCGGTGCCGTTAATTATGGCAAAACATTAGGAAACAAAGGTGATCTGGGAATACGCTTAAAAGCCGGTAAATTTTTCAATGCCGATAATATTTCATTTATCGATTACAAACATTTTAACGGCAACCAGACCCACATCGGGACCACAGACCGTTACCTGAATGTTTTTAACCTGCTTCCTTATTACTCAAACAGTACTAACGATGCTTATCTGGAAACACATATCGAGCATAATTTCAACGGCTATATCATGAATAAAATCCCGTTGTTAAACAAACTGCAATGGAACCTGATTGTTGGTTTCCACCAGATCAATACACCAACAACAAAACCTTACCAGGAATTCACGGCCGGATTTGACAATATAGGATGGGGCAAATTCCGTATGCTTCGCGTGGATTACGTCCGTTCTTATCAAAACGGATTCCAGACAGACGGTATCGTTTTCGGATTAAAATTCCTTAATATTATTGACTAAAAATCAAAAGCCGGATAATCTCTTATCCGGCTTTTTTATTTTGCTATTTTTTAATAAAAACATCATATCCAAAACGGATCAGGGTTCCGATCACGACTATTAAAAAGAAAATCCGGATAAAACCATTTCCTTTATTGATCGCCAGTTTAGCACCAACCCAACCGCCCAAAGCGTTACAGGCAGCCATTGGCAGGGCAACCATCCAGATTATCTTTCCTTTCAGCAGAAACAGGCAGATCGATCCGAAATTTGTTGCCAGGTTTACCATTTTAGCATTTGCGGAAGCGTGTAAAAAATCAAATCCCAATAGGGAAATAAAGGCTACCACAAAAAAGCTTCCGGTTCCCGGGCCAATAAATCCGTCATAGAATCCCACAACCACACTTATTAGTGCGGCATAAATTACCTGACGTTTGTAACTGAGTGTCTTTTCCTGCCGCTGTCCGAAATCCTTTTTCAGGAACGTATAAATCGCCAGAAAAACAAGTACAGCCAACAATAGCGGTTTCATAAAATCATTGCTCACCATCGTTAACAGGGTAGAACCCGCAAAAGCCGCTAAAAATGCCAGGCCAGCCATTAACAGCAATAATCGCCAGTTCATCGTGACTTTTTTCAGGTACTGATAGGCCGCAAAACTGGTGCCGCTGAAAGCCGGGATCTTTAACGTCCCTATCACCGACGACACGGCATAATTGGGCAATAAAACCAGCGCTATAGGTGTTTGTATCAAACCGCCGCCGCCAATAATGGCATCGATAAACCCTGCGGCAAAAGCCGCCAGGCAAAGAAATAGTAAGGTCGTTACTTCCATGGTTTTAAAAAGAAAAGAGCTAAATTCTAACAGAACTCAGCTCTTCAATATTATTCTTATCTAAATATTAAACGCGTACTATTTTGGCTCCGATCGCTCTTAAACGCTCGTCGATTTTTTCGTAACCGCGGTCAATTTGTTCAATGTTCTGGATCGTACTGGTTCCTTTTGCCGATAAGGCTGCAATTAAAAGGGAAATTCCGGCACGGATATCAGGAGAAGACATTATGGTCGCTTTTAACTGCGATTTGAAATCATGTCCGATAATAGTCGCTCGGTGCGGGTCACAAAGAATAATTTTCGCTCCCATATCGATCAGTTTATCCACGAAGAACAAACGGCTTTCAAACATTTTCTGATGAATCAGCACTTCTCCTTTTGCCTGTGTTGCCACAACAAGGATGATACTTAATAAATCCGGTGTAAATCCAGGCCATGGTGCATCGGCAATAGTTAATATTGAACCGTCAATATCCGTTTTAATTTCATATCCGTCAACGTGAGCCGGTATGTGAATATCGTCACCTCTTCGTTCCAGCGTAATTCCTAATTTACGGAAAGTACCCGGAATCACTCCTAAATTATCCCAGCTAACGTTTTTAATCGTAATCTCACTTTGGGTCATCGCTGCCAGACCAATCCAGGAACCGATCTCGATCATATCCGGAAGGATTCTGTGCTCACAGCCGCCAAGTGCTTCAACACCTTCAATTTCCAATAAGTTAGATCCTACACCGTGAATCTTGGCGCCCATAGCGTTCAGCATTTTACACAACTGTTGTAAATATGGTTCGCAGGCTGCGTTATAAATGGTTGTTTTTCCTTCTGCCAAAACTGCGGCCATAACAATATTTGCCGTCCCGGTTACCGAAGCCTCATCCAGAAGCATGTAGGCTCCTTTTAGTCTTTCGGCTTCCACGCCATAGAAATGGTCTTCTTTATTGTATCGGAATTTTGCTCCTAAATTGATGAATCCTTCAAAGTGGGTATCCAAACGACGGCGTCCGATTTTATCACCTCCCGGTTTCGGAATATATCCTCTACCAAAACGTGCCAATAACGGCCCGACAATCATGATAGATCCTCTTAATGCTCTTCCTTCATCTTTAAAAGCAACTGATTCCAGATAGTTTAAATTAACGTCATCTGCCTGAAAAGTATAGGCATTCGGCCCTATTTTCTGAATCTTAACACCTAAATTCCCTAATAACGTAATCAGTTTGTTAACGTCGATAATATCGGGGATATTAGAAATCGTTACTTTTTCAGGTGTAAGCAACACCGCACACAAAATTTGTAATGCTTCATTTTTTGCTCCCTGAGGGGTTATTTCTCCTTTTAATTTTATACCTCCTTCAATTTTGAATGTTCCCATATGGTAAAAGAAAATTACGCTTTTCGGTTATTATTTTTATTGTTATTGTTGTTACTATTTTTCTGATTGGTGAAATTTTTATTGCTGTTCGCATTTCCGCCATTCTTTTGTTTGCTGCCAAATTGTGTTTTGTTGGACTGCTTTTTGTTCACCCGCATTAGATCGGTTGTATTTGAAAGCTCCTCATCTGTTTTCAGCAGGTTAATTTTACCTCCGGACAGTTCATACAGGTGTTCAAAAATAACTTCATCCTTCACACTATCCTTATTCCAGCTCAGGTAGGACTTTTTCATGTGGTTGGCAATAACCATAATCAAAGCGTTTTTCAGCTCTCCTTCTTCCCATTTATTAGCAACGTCAATCATGTACTTGATATTATTTCCGTAGAAACGATATTTCGGGAAATTCTGAGGATAGGCTAATCTGTCCGGCTTCTGATTCAATACTTCTTTATTCGGAATCGGATACGGCGAATCTACATCCAGTGTAAAATCGGACATTATAAAAAGCTGATCCCATAATTTATGCTGGAAATCCGGCACATCTCTCAGGTGCGGGTTCAAACTTCCCATTACCGTAATGATATATTTTGCCGCTTTGTTTCGTTCGTCCCTGTCTTCAATTACCGTTGCCTGGTTGATCAGTTTCTGCAAATGACGTCCGTATTCCGGAATAATCAAATGCGGGCGCTCGGCATTGTATTCAAGAAAACCAATAGCTTCTTCTGGGCTGTACTTCATTCTTTTTTGAATTTATAAAGAAATAATTCCTTCAATTTTTGATAGTTCAAGATACTTATCAATCACACTTTGTGCGCTGTTCATTGTAACATTAATGGACACACTGGTATATTTTCCCGTTTTGGATTGACTCGTTTGTATAACGGCTCCTACTCCGTCGAAAGATTTCTCTATTATCGCCACTTTTTCAGTATCGGTAGGGACAATAAATTTAAACAAATATTCTGAAGGCCAAAGTGTTGAATTGGTTAATTCTTCTTTAAGTCTGTGGTAAAATTCTTCTGTTTTCTTATCCATCTTCATACAAAATAAAAGCAAATATACATTAGAGTTATGAATTATGAAGCATCAAACAGGATAAATCCGATAACTCTGAAATTATAAATTAAAAACTATTCTTTTGATTAAACAAAAAAATGTAAATTTGCGCCTTATTTTTAAAAAGTGAATAAGGAAATTGTTGTTATAATTGGAGGACCGGGTTCGGGGAAAACCACACTTATTGATGGTTTAACGGATAGAGGATATACTTGTTATCCTGAAATTTCCCGTGAGGTAACTTTGGAGGCCCGTAAACAGGGAATTGAACAACTCTTCCTGGAAAGACCGCTGCTTTTCAGTGAATTACTGCTGGAAGGAAGAAAAAAACAATTTGTCAGTGCAACCAATGAAGCGGCTGAAATTGTTTTTTTAGACCGCGGTATTCCCGATGTACTGGCTTATATGCACTATATTGGCGATGCTTATCCCGCTTTTTTCGACAACGCCTGCAAAGAACACAAATATTCCAAAATTTTCATTCTTCCACCCTGGGAAGACATTTACATCAGCGACGATGCGCGCTATGAAAACTACGAACAGGCTGTTTTAATTCACGAACACCTTGTAGAAACCTATGAAAAATACGGCTACAATCTAATCGAAGTACCAAAAGACACTGTAGATAGCAGAATTCTTTTTATATTAGACAAACTTTCAAAATAATTACGAATCAGGCACGGCAATACTTTCCGGTATTGACGCGGCAGGACTCCTAACATTTATTTGATGTCTGAAGCTCTAAAAACTCTTCAAAAATATTGGAAGTACGACAGTTTTCGGGATCCTCAGGACATGATTATTCAGTCTGTCCTTGACGGAAAAGATACGTTTGCACTATTGCCAACCGGAGGCGGAAAATCGATTTGCTTTCAGGTTCCGGGCGTTATGCTGCCGGGTATCTGCCTTGTTATTTCCCCTTTAGTAGCCCTGATGAAAGATCAGGTGCAAAACCTGCAAAAAAGAAACATTAAAGCAATTGCCCTAACCGGCGGAATTTCGTCCGATGAAATTATCGACCTGTTAGACAACTGCCAGTTTGGAAACTACAAATTCCTGTATGTTTCTCCGGAACGACTACAGTCGGACTGGATTATCGAAAGAATCAAAGGACTGCCGGTCAACCTGATTGCCATTGACGAAGCGCATTGTGTTTCCCAATGGGGACATGATTTTCGCCCGGCCTATCTTAAAATTGCAACTTTAAAAAGTTTTTCCCCAAAAGTTCCTTTCCTGGCACTGACCGCATCGGCAACCGAACGCGTACAGGAAGACATCTGTAAAGAACTGCTCCTGGACAATCCCGTTCTTTTTAAAAAATCCTTTGCCCGGGAAAATATCGCCTATATGGTCTTTGAGGCCGAAGACAAATTACACCGGATAACCCAGATGCTGACCAAAAATCCGGGGCCTTCCATTATTTACGTCCGCAACAGGAAATCCTGCCACGATATAGCCGCACAGCTCACCTCGCTGGGATTCCGCACCGCTTTTTATCACGGCGGATTATCTACCAAGGACAAGGAACGGCAAATGCAGCTCTGGATGGAAGAAAGCGCACAGGTAATTATTGCCACCAATGCTTTCGGAATGGGCATTGACAAACCCAACGTTAAAACGGTAATCCACGTTCAGCTGCCCGAAAATCTTGAAAATTATTACCAGGAGGCCGGAAGAGCCGGAAGAAACGGTGAAAAAGCGTTTGCGGTTACCCTGATCGCACCTTCCGACATCGGCACCACCAAAAATCAGTTTATAGAAGTACTGCCAGACAAAACTTTTTTAAAGGAAGTCTATATCAAGCTTAACAATTATTTCCAGATTGCATACGGCGAAGGCTTTAACGATTCCTTTTCGTTCAATCTGAATCATTTTTGCCTGCATTATAAATTCCCGGTTTTAAAAACCTTTAATGCCCTACAGTTTTTAGACCGCCAGGGCGTGATTACCTTATCGGCGACTTTCTCCGAAAAAGTGACCATCCAGTTCCTGTTACCCAGCAAGGAGATCATCCGGTACATCAGCCTGAACAGTGCAGACGAAGCGGTTATTGTTGCTGTTTTGCGGAATTATCCGGGTGTTTACGACATGGAAACCCCTATTAACAGCAGTTTGATCGCCCGTAAGGCAGGCACCTCTGAAGATACCGTTTTTCAGATTTTAAAGCGTTTACACGAAAAAGAAATCATAAGCTTTAACAGCCAGGCAAACGACAGCCAGCTCACTTTTAACGAAGTACGGGAAGACAGCCTTACCATTAACAGGCTTTCCAAGTTTTTAGAAAAGCAAAACGACCTGAAAATTGCCCAATTTGAAGCGGTTGTTGCCTATATGACCGATAAAAAACTATGCAAGAGCCGTTTTATTTTAAACTATTTCGGCGAGCAAAACACTACCGATTGCGGCAGCTGCTCCGTTTGCATCACCAGAAAGAAAGCTCCGTCCGATCCTGTAGCCACCGCAAAGGAGATCGTGGCGCTTTTAAAAAATAGTCCGCTAACGTCAAGAGAAATTGAAAACAGGCTTAATTTAACGCCGGAGGAAACTATATTTGCAATTCAGCTGCTGCTGGAATACAACAGCATTACCCTAAACACTAAAAATCAATACCTTTTAAAATAATGAATACGCTACGAATCGTTTTTATGGGAACTCCCGATTTTGCAGTCGGAATTCTGGACACTATATATCAAAACAATTATGAAATTGCCGCTGTAATCACAGCTCCGGACAAACCTGCCGGACGCGGGCAAAAATTAAAATATTCTGCCGTAAAGGAATATGCATTAGCAAAAAACCTTCCGATACTGCAGCCGACAAATTTAAAGGACCCGTCTTTTTTAAGCGAATTAAAAAGTCTGAATGCCAATCTGCAGATCGTGGTGGCTTTCCGGATGCTGCCGGAAGCAGTCTGGAAAATGCCAGACCTGGGCACTTTTAACCTTCATGCCTCCCTGCTGCCGGAATACCGTGGTGCTGCCCCGATTAACTGGGCAATCATTAACGGTGAAACCAAAACCGGAGTGACTACTTTTTTCATTGATGATAAAATCGATACCGGTGCTATGATTTTAAGTTCCGAAACCGAAATTGAATCCAATGAAACTGCCGGCGAACTGCACGACAGGCTGATGCACCTGGGAAGCGACACCGTGATCAGGACTTTACAGCAAATTGAAAAAGGCGACGTTACCACAACCATACAGGCCGAAAGCAGCGACATTAAAACCGCTTATAAACTCAATAAAGAAAACTGCAAAGTAGACTGGAGCAAAAAAGGAGAAGAAATTCACAACCTGGTAAGAGGTTTAAGTCCCTACCCGGCTGCCTGGTGTTTTATAAACGACAAAGAACAGGAATGGAACGTGAAGCTTTATGAGACTTCTTTTGAAGCCGCAAACCATGATTTTGCTGCCGGAAAGATTCTGGCAACAAAAAAAGATTTAAAGGTCGCTGTACAAAACGGTTACGTTCAGATTCACCAATTACAATTTCCCGGAAAGAAGCGAATGAAGACATCCGAACTCTTAAACGGAATTGTTTTTTCTGAAAACGCAATCGCTTCTTAAGTGGCGTAAACACTAATATTTGCAAAAATTTGAGAAAAACAACTAAGTTTATTAACAATCGTACTTAGTTATCAACATTTTACCGTAAAAACAGCCAAAAGACTTGTGTAATTGGGAAATCCACATAATTTTGTAAGACAATTAATTAATTTTAACCAAACAATTAATAACTAGAATTATGAACAAATCAGAATTAATCGATGCAATCGCTGCAGACGCAGGTATTACTAAAGCAGCTGCTAAATTAGCTTTAGAGTCTTTTTTAAATAATGTTGAAGGTACTTTAGCTAAAGGTGGAAGAGTATCTTTAGTAGGTTTTGGTTCTTGGTCAGTTTCTAAAAGAGCTGCAAGAGAGGGAAGAAATCCTCAAACAGGAAAAACGATCAAAATTGCAGCTAAAAATGTTGTAAAATTCAAAGCTGGTGCTGAATTAGAAGGTTCTGTAAACAAATAATAATTTGTTAGACAAAAATAATAAAACCTCTCGTTGAGAGGTTTTTTTTATGCATTAAACGATTTTTTTTTGACCGATTCTATTTTTTTTGTTAAATTTAATTCTAAACTCTCAGGAAATGATTTCAATTAAGCCTCAAAAAGGAAATCTGCTCATTGCAGAGCCTTCAATTATAGGAGATCTTTCATTTAACAGATCCGTGATATTATTAGCCGACCACAACAGTGACGGTTCGGTAGGATTTATTTTAAACAAACCGCTGGGATATTCCATACAGGATTTAATCCCTGAAATCCATTCGAATTTTAAGATCTACAACGGCGGTCCGGTTGAGCAGGACAACCTGTATTTTATCCACAACGTTCCTGAATTAATTACCAACAGTATTGAAATTTCCAATGGAATCTATTGGGGCGGCGATTTCGAGTTAACCAAAGAACTGATCAACGCCGGAAAGATAAAAAAAGGGAATATCCGTTTTTTCCTGGGCTATACCGGTTGGGATATCCATCAGCTGGAACACGAACTTGAAGAAAATTCCTGGATTGTGAGTGAGAACAGTCACAAAAATAAAATCATCGGAAAATCCACTGTTCACTTCTGGAAAGAAAAAATCATGGAGCAGGGAGGCGATTACTTAATCTGGTCCAATGCTCCCGAAAATCCTGTATTAAATTAATTCAAACGGATAAAGGCGTTTAGCTTTTTAACCAAATCTGCTGAAAATCCTGTTTTATAGTCCTTTTTACGGTATTTCGTGATGGGCTGAACACCTTTTATCACATTCGTAAGAAACAACTCGTCTGCCTTCTGTAAATCGAAAGGAGAAATAGATTGTTCCACCACTTCCAGTCCTTCCATTTTTCGGGAAAGCGCCAGCACCTGTTTGCGCATGATACCGTTCAAACATCCGTCTGCAATGGGTGGTGTAATTAATTTGCCATCCATCAGCATAAAAAGATTTGCCTGCAGGGCTTCCACCACATTTTTCTCATCATTCATCACCAGACAGTTTTCATAACCGTTTTCATAAGCAAAAATACTTCCGGTTATCTGCACCATCCTGTTCGTACTCTTTAAAGTCGAAAACAACTGCTTGGTCACATAGGCATCCTTAAACAATTCTACTTCATAAGCCGCAGCATCAAAAGCATACAGTGCATTTTCAAGCGGCTCGGCAGTAACGATAAAAGCTACTTCATTGGTTTTAGGCAGGTAAAAGCCGCCATTTTCCCGGAATACAGAAAAACGTACCCTGTAGGAAGCGGCCTGCTCTTTTGTCTTCAAAAGTTCCAGCACCTGTGTTTCAAAATATTCCATCGTAAAGTTCATCGGAAGATCCATACGAAGGATTCTTGTGGAAGCCATTAACCGAAAATAATGATCTTCCAGGAAAAGAATTTTATTATCTAATACTTTCAACGTTTCAAAAACGGCATCGCCATACAGAAAACCTCTGTTTTCCTGAATCTGAATCCCCGAATTTTCAACTATTAAACCATTATAATTAATCATAAAAAAAGCCCTGATTTTATTTCAGGGCAAATATACTTTATATAAACCGAAACTACACAGAACCGATTACATGTTTTAAATCGGAAATCTGATTTTCCCATAACAGCTTTGCTTCGTGCAAATCGCCATGTTCGGCAAAATCAACAACCATTAACGAAACGTCTTTTGTAATTTCATCTTCCAATATGCGCAACTCAAAATAATATTCGCTATCCTTATCATTATCATCAACCCAGCGGAACTTCACTTTCTCACCTGACTTTTTTGAAGCCAGCCGTGCTTTCTCCTCAGAATCATCCCAAATGAAGGTAAAAAACTCCCCTCTTGAGTTTACATTATCTGCAAACCATTCTGACAAACCGGAAGGCGTTGAAATATATTGATACAATAACTGGGGGGATGACATTATAGGAAATTCTAATTCGTATTTTACTTTACCTTCCATATATTAAATTTTTCGGAAATATATAGAATAATACATACAAAAAAAAAGAATTTCAGAAAAAATATTTTTTTTAAAAATATATTTGGAAGCTTCGAATTTAGTCTTATATTTGCACCCGCATTCAAGGATGTAACACGAAAGACGAAATGGCGAGGTAGCTCAGTTGGTTAGAGCGCAGGATTCATAACCCTGAGGTCACGGGTTCAACTCCCGTCCTCGCTACAAGGAAAAAAACTAATGTTTATGCGGTTTTAAAGCAATTTAAAGCCGCTTTTTTATGTTTAAACTTTCCGATATTGTAAAATCCGCATACGATTCCGCATACGATTTGAGCAAATTAAAAAAACAATATTCCGAACCAAAAATTTACAATGCTGGTGGTGATCTTACCAAACGTTGGTATGTCTATTTTTCATTTCGGAATCCGGAAACAGGTAAACTGGAACGACAACCTACTGTTGAATTAGGAATCAATAGTTTCACTACTTTTAAAGATCGCGAAGAAGCAATTATCCTTTTAAGAAAAGCCCTTTCTTATGTTTTAAAATCCGGTCAATACAACCCATTTTTAAAAACAACACCTGGTTCCTCTGATTTAGTTGAAATCATTTCGACAAATAAAATATACACAATTTCCGATGCCGTCAAGTTTTCATTACCTATTAAAGAAAATACCTTATCCGAAAATAGCTATTCGGATTACCGTATTCGCGTAAAACAATTTGAAAAATGGCTTATTACAAATGGGTATGAAAAAGAACCTATAACGGCCATTTCTAAAGCGGTAGTTACCTCTTTCTTAAATGAATTACTAAAAAAAACCAGTCCTAAAAATAGAAACAATACAAGGGCTGCGATTTCTCAGCTGTATGGAGTGCTGGAAGATAACGATATTATCCCTGAAAATTTCATTACCAAAATCAGTGTCTTAAAATCAAAACCGAAAAGAAATAAAACCTACACAACCACACAGGAAACAGCCATCATATCGGAAATGCAAAAGACAGATGAATTATTATTGTTGTTTATAAAATTCGTCAGCTACAACTTTCTTCGGCCAGTTGAAGTAGCCAGGTTAAAAGTTAAAGATATAGACATCATTGACAAGAAAATCTATGTAAGCACAAAAAACAAAGAAATCGCAATAAAAAGAATTCCTGATATTCTAATTTCTGAATTACCTAACTTAACTATCTTAAACCAAGATGCATGGTTTTTCACGCCTTATGGTTATGGCGAAAATTGGGATGCCAAAGAAACAAACAGGCGTGGAACATTTGGCAAACGCTTTAAAATTGTAAAAGACAAACTTGGATTAGGGGACGAATACGGCATGTATAGCTGGAGGCATACATTTATAACCAAGCTATACAACCAACTCATAATAAACTCAACTCCATTTGTTGCGAAAAGTGAATTAATGCTTATTACCGGACATACCACCATGACCGCTTTAGAAAAGTATTTACGCGACATCGATGCGGTTCTTGCCGAAGATTATTCAGAAAAAATAAAAAGTGCCAATGCAAATTTGTAGATTTTTTTTCATTCCTGGCGCAGCTGCAGCTGGAGATCCTGAGAGGTAAAAATCTACATTATTTTTTTCCGGAATTTCTTTTGTAGATTTTTTTACTGTTTTTTCCTGGCTGCAGCTGTGTCCGGGAACATTAAAAAATCTACTTTTAAATTAAAAAGCCCCACGGGTTATACGCAGGGCAAAAGCTATAAGCTATGACATTTAGTCTTACTTTAAAAAGAAATCAATCTAAAGCTACTCATTACACTTATAATGTAAAAATAATAAAAATAATCAAAGAAGTACTTTTTATTTGAAAGAAATTAAAGGGGAATCGTTTTCGTCAAACCCTCTCTTAACAATTTCGTAATCATGCCTTTCTTTTGGATTAAATGCGTCACGATCTAAAATATAATGATTAGAAATCCTAACAGTTTTGCCGGCAATCAAAAGGTACACGCTTCCGCTCTTTGATTTATGTGTTATTTTCCCCTTATTGGCTTTGGCTACTTTTTTTGCAAATTCCAAAATACTTATTTCTTTCGGCTGATTCGCATCATACTTTGCTTTGTTTTCAATAGCTTTTTCGCGCATTTCAGCAGTAGCTTCAACCGTGTAGGTTGGTGCTTTTTTTAGTTGTGCCTGGGTCATTTTTGGATTTTTAATATATTCCGGCGACAATCCAAAATCGGTAACAACAAATGTTTTTATTTTACCGAATCCTTTTAAAAATATTTGCTCGATTTCTTTTTTTGTAGGTTTCTCCATTATTTTTTACAATTATGCAATTATAACAATTTATTTCTTAACTGCCTTAACAATCGATTTTTTTTGTCCTTTCCATTTCATGTCTTTTTTTATTTCTTTTTTGCAACGGTTTTAACGATACCGCCGCCTTTTACATACCGGTGTCCTTTCTTTAAAGTTCCATCTTTTTTTAGTCCATCAGCTTTAACAACCTTTACGCAAACTGTTGTCAAACCTGGTACTGTTGGTTTGTTTAATCCTGTTTTCTTTTTTCCTGCAGCTTTTTTCTTTTTCCCTGAAATAGGTTTAACCGTAACTGTTTTTTTCTTCTTTTTTTGTGTCGTCATATTAGTTCTTTTATGTTTAGTAATTGTTTCTTCAACTATGTAGCCATGCCCGGCCTCATCTTTAAATATTTTTAGCCCCCACTTGTTATTTTTTTCAACACGCTTAGTATAAACAGTAGTTGTGTTTTTATAAATGTTGTGAGTTGCTGTTTGACCTATGCAGGAATGCTCCTGCATCGTAATTATAAAATTCGGCGAACTTGCTATATCATCGATTATTTCTTCTTTTTTCATAATTATGCTACTTTAAAACTCAGCGTTCGATTAAGATTGACCTTAGATTCTTCCCGGATTAGTTTTTTTGTGTACATTGAATATTTTAAACTCAAATCGTTCCCTCTATTTTTTTCAAGGGTAGCATATCGCTCAGCTGGATTTTCGGAGGGATGGCACTCGATTATAACAGTTGGATTGTGAGCCATTTTGTTACCACCATACATTGCCCCATTTTCACGAACTTGTGAAATGAAAACCCAAATTACTTTGGGAAATCCAACCCTTAACTCGTTTAACTGGTCGGCCGTTATACCCAGGTCAGTAACGGAATCGGCAACAATGACTTTGCAATACTTGCAAAACTCTTTGAGTTCTTCCATTGGCTTTTCTAAGTAGCCTTTTACAGCTATGTATTTTCTGCCGAGTTCGCTCGTATTACGGTTAATACTGTCAACTGTATCTTTTGATTCCAACCCGCCTTGCTCATAATCTATATAGGCAATCGGTTCTTTTCTTTCAGCAAACGCGTTGGCTATTTGCATGGCCAGCTGTGATTTACTTGTATGCTTGGTTCCTTTGATAATAATTAAGGCTTTATGCGGCTGGATTTTTTGCAAAAACTTACCAATTTCTCCTGGCAATAGAAAAACATCTGCTGGCTCATCAGGCGTGTTTGAAGCCACCACAAAACCCAACTTTTCAAGGTTTTTCAAATTCGCATTGTCCGTTGTCTGGGATGATTTGTTTAACCCCGTTGGAGATGCCTTTTTAACTGCTTTTTTTCTTGTGCCGGCAGTTGGTTTATTTATCAATTTTGCCTTTATTTGCGTGGTGTTTGGCTGTTTTACAACTTTTTTTTGGTTCGGTTGGCCAAGTGAAATTTTGTTTGAAATTTTCATCCGGAAACGATCTATTCCCGGATTATTTTTCAACACTGCAGTAATCCTGGTAACGACTTCTGCAGCTTGTTCTTTTTTTGCCCGGACAATCAGGCCGTTTAAATAAACCCGGCTAACTTCTTTTCCGTGCAGTTCGTTAAATTCTTTCGTAGCACTCATAGTTTAATTTTGTGGTCTGATTGTATATTCTGCGCCCAATACCTGGATAACAGCTTCTACCCTTATATTTGTAAACGCAAAATTTAAAATATGCGGGATAATTGATAAAATTGCTGTTTTTGGAACCTCGCAAGTAATATCGTTAATAACTAAACCATTTTGGGCCGGAACGGAAATCGATGTTAAATCTGGATACGCAGTAGCCAGGTATTTAGTACCGTAAAAAATATTTATTCGTTTTAATTTAGTCGCATAGACATTTATGTTAAAATCTTCATCCGTCGGATTAATAAACCCAACATCCATACGGAATTTTATACTTTCACTCTCGATTGACAAACCTCTGAAACCAGCCGGATAGATATTCATTTTTGAAAATACTTTTGCTAGATTTTTTGCTTTATTCCAGCCAACCAACGAAAACCCCACGACAGTAAGTCCGGTAACGATTAATACATTTTTCAGTTTCATATTTTTTAAAATAAGTTTGCAGGATTTACGAGTTTCCCTGTCTTTCGATCAGTTACTTCAACATGCACGTGATTTGTCATCGCAGAGCCGTATTTAGAAGCGATATTCTGCGATTTTCCAATTATCTGACCTTGTGTTACCTTAGTTCCTTGCAAGGCCGTAGGCGTGAGATAAAACATTTTTACGCTGTAATCTTTATTCTCAATTAAAATACCCGTCCAACGCAAATCATTTCCGTAAGGAAAAGGATAACGAATAACCGTTCCTGCAATTGGGGACATTATCGCCTGTCCTGGTGTAGTGATTACATCAACACCGTTATGGCTCCGGGAACCGCCGTCACGCGAAGCGGCATAATGGCCACATCCGAACGCGTCACAACCTCTGAATTTCTGATTGGCAACTATGGCCGCAAATGTTTTTTTTGTCATAAGGAGTAATATTGTTAAAGCCGCACAACCGATAAGCAGCGGCTTTATATAGTTCGTTTTCTGGCTATCCATGTTATTGTTATATAAATCAAAAGCCCTGGAAGCAACACATAGCCTATATTAGCAAATACTTGCGTTAAAAAAGGCACGCCCTTTGTTTCTGTTTTCTCTATTTTCTCTTTTTCAGCGGATATTTTTTGGTAGTTTTCTATCACAGTGTTTTGAAGCTGAATTACTTTTACCAGGTCATCAATCACGCAGACAGCTTCAATGGTTTCCCCGTCTTTTTTAAGTATAATACTTCCCCGATCAGTTTTCGTTTCCACTGGTTTACCGTCTGCTAATTGTGATGCCGGAACACTTATTTTTAATCTTGCACCGGGCACGATAATAACCGTATCTTTTACCTTAATTGACTTTTTGTAAATGGTTGTATCTGTTACTTTTAAAGTATCTGAACTTTCGAATTTTTTACGGGATGTACCACAGCTTACCATCATGGCAAACCCGGAAAAAACGGCAATCCAAAAAATAAGGCCAATGATAAATTCTTTACTTTTCAACTTGGCAGTTTTTACAGCGTGTTTCATATTCTTTTACTTTTATTTCTAATTCATCAATTCTCTTTTGCATTCTTTCGTAATCTTTTTTCAAGCTCGCACTAACCTTGTCATATAACTCAGACATAATGCTAATTGCCGTAATTTCTTCTTTCTGTGCTTCAGCATTCGCTTTTCTTATACTGGCTTTTCGGCTTTTCCAGGCTATGTAAATAGAAACCACAGTAGTGGAACCAAAAAAATAGTTCAATAAAATTGATATGTTTTCGATTGGCATAAATGATAGTTTGGTTTTGGTTGTTTTTTTTATTCGTTGGCAATGACTGTCCATCCGTTGCCGATAAGAAGCGTTTTGTAAACCCCGCCGGCAGCGTCTAATGTTGCGTTATTTTCTCCGGAAACATCTACATAACCGTTTGTAAGACCGAAGCCTACGAGCATTGAAAGAACGCCGTTTACACTGTTGACGCTTAAAAAATTATTTTTTAAATCAATTTTTACCAGTTTTGCGGGTAGCGATAAATATTCGATTTCCGTCAAAAGATTGTCATTTAAAACCAGTTCCCGTAACTCCGGAAATTCGTTTAAGCCGGAAACAGAGGTTAGCCGTTGAGACGATTCTTTGCCCTCAATCGCGCAAGTGATATTGTTGATTAAATCAGACTTGATTATTTCAAAATTCGCTGTGAATGTATTTTCTAAGCTATACGTATGGCTTGCGCTTATGTATGTTTGCTCATTTACATTCGTTTCCACGCCGTCGCCCCATTTTACGTTTGCTGAAAATTTACGGTTTAGGAAATTTTCAAAACTCACGCGAGAACTCATCGCCGGTCCGGAAGGGGAAAATTCACAAACCAAACGAGATGACTTAATTACAGCTTTGGCAACTGCAAGGTGATACGTGCCGGATTCATTGATTTTATACAAGTCGCCATCGAACAGACCGCCAATAGTAACCGCTTCAACATTATCTGTAAAAACCGGCAATCCGGCGTAATTTGGAAAAAGGACATCCGGACGGTTAGAACAGGAAATCAACTGTAAATCGTCAAGCGCCAACGGCTCCCAGTCAATACCGATAAGTACAGGCAAACCGCCGTACATGTACAAATAGTCAATTCCGAATGATCGTACTCTTATCAGGTAAATCAGTGACGTGTCTGTGAAGTCATAAGGGGTTGGAGAATCACGGAAATAAACGTAAATATCTTCGTTTACCTCACCTAAATTAAAGAAGATTACATTCTCTGCTTCATAATTATTTAAATTATCTTCTCCGCGATAATTTAACGGTAAATCATTCCAGTTCACCTCTTCACCAACAAAAGGATAAAAGCCAGGGTCAAGGTCAAGGAATCGGCTTTCTGTCACTACACGATATCCGGAATCATTTTCGTTTGCATATCTGATTAAGCAGTTTAAAATAATGATATCGTCCGGCTTAACTTCTAATGCCAACCGGTTTAACAAATCCTGCGGAGAAGTTCGCCGGCCGCGCTGCATCGCAGCGATTCCGATTGCTATTTCTCGTGGTTTCTGAAATTCACCTGCTCCGGTTTCCTCAGGTATTGTTACTCCTATCATCTAAGTTTAGATTAATTAATTTATAAGTAGTTATTCCGATTGCCGTAACCAGTAAAAGTGGAATGATTATATTTTTTTTTTTGGCGCGGGTAATTGGATATTAGCCAAACTAACTCCAAGAATAGAGAATGCGTCTTCATAATCCTGTGCAGTCACATAATTTGCGTAATTACTGCCAATTTCAACGCTAACAATTGCTTTGCATAGGCTAAGCAACGTCGACTTGTTTAATACCGTAATTGGTTGGGAAGCCCCAAAACCTGTCATTTTTGAAACAGTTTTTATATAAGCTGCAGTATTATTTTCATGTGGTGGGGAAAACTTGTTGATGATTAATTCAACCGTTGTCAAACCTCGTTTCATGTCTGTTATTAGCTGTCGCATTAGCGCCCGAACACCAAACCTCAATTCATAGAATTGTTCAAAGCCTGCACCATTATTTAAATGGTTTGGAATTTTGCCATCCCAGGCAACCGATGTTAATCGTAAATTACCAGGATTATTATTTTTTAACCCCAGTGGCATACCTGCCTGATTTAAATAACTCTTTGCCATTTACGCTTCTACTTCTTTTATTTTTTCTTCTTTTTTGTCCTGGCTGTTTGTCGCAGTTAGAATTAATGCCGTTGTCGCCAAAACCCCTACGATCGTCAGGCCAACAAAAACCATTTTGTAATCCTTTACCGGTTTTATATTGATTTGAGTTCCGTTGATTGACGGGTCTAACTGCAGATAAACTGGTGACCCGGTTACATCTCCAGCTTTCACCTCTTTTGGCAAAGTGATGTTGGCAAAGGAAATCGACAACATACTGTTTGCGTTCGGAACGGAAATCGAGAAATTACCGTTTATATCCGTTTTTGTGGTTTGTCCGGTGGCCTTAACGGTCACATCGGCATCGTAAACGGATTTGTTGTCATCAACAAGGATGACGTTTCCATACACTACCATATCTTACATTTTTGCCACGTCGGCTGCTTTAACAAAAACATTTATTTTATCGCCAAGGGCAGGTGTGTATTTTACAACGTAAAATGTGCCTGAGGGAACTTTCGAAACAATTGTCCCGATTTTAGAGCCATAAGGAACAGTTGTAAAATAATTTCCGGTATCGTAGAAATACCCGTCATCCCGCACGGATGCAATGGTTATCGGGGTACCTGCACGATTCATTGAAATAACATTTGTTCCGTTTGGCAACGCTGTTGCATTGTTTGTAGGAGTGGTGATAGTTGGAACCGCATTATATTGGTTTAGCGTGATTTGCGTAACTCCTTTAACCACTTTTAGCCTGTTTTCTGTATTGCTTCCGAAAATTCCGTCGGCCGTAATTGAACCCAGTCTTTTCTGCAACTCTTTAACCTCATTTCCGGAAACTCCTTTTTTCAATAATTTATTATAATCAAGCGTTACTACCGGTGTGGGAGTTGTGGGAGTTGTTCCCGGTGGATTTTCTACAACTTCGGTTTGCGGTTTTTTGGTGGTCGTGTACCAATAATACCCCAAGCCAATTACACTAAGCCCTCCTAATGTTAAATAAATTTCTTTCTCTCTCATGTTTATAAGTGGTTTGGATATTTTAATTTTAAAAGGTTGTAATCGTCTTCGGTTAGTTCTGTTTTTAACCACACCTTCAACGGTTCTAATGGAAGCGATGTAAACGGTAAGTAGTTTATCTGATTGCCAAAAGTTTTGTTGTACGATCTAAGTGCAAATTTTTGCACCACTTGGCCAAACTGTGTTGGGTTAACCCTTTCAAGCGCTTTAAAAATTCGCTCGCGTTCATTTGGATTGATAAAAGAAGCATAACCGCTAATTTTCATCGCGTCATACAGTTCGTCAGCTACTTTCTTTGCATCAAAGACATAGAGGTTACCAGGATTAGTGACCCCGCCATTACCGGTTGGGTCTTCTGCCGAACCACCACTACCTGCAGAAGAAGCAGAAAAAAAGAGGTAGTATATGACAATGCCACCAATTACAACTCCACCGCCGATTTTTAAATGTTTTTTTTGGTTTTCTGTCATTTTTAAGATTTTAAAAAATACCGCCCATCAGGCCACGCAGATAACTTCTATCAGCCACGCTAAACTCATCAATTATCCATTCTGTCAAGGTCATCTCTTTGCTGAATGGCAAAAATCCTGAGCGTTTGCCGAAAGCATTGTATATAAGCACGTAGGCGTTATAATTCATTCCCTGTAACACCGAAGCCACAGCATATAAATCAGCGCCTGCGCCAACCATAGCGGAATAAAGAGCATTTGCACGGTCTTCTGCCTCATGCTTGGTAATGTTCGCAACTGGGTACTCGCTTTTTGTAGCGCGGGGTTCGAATCGGTTTGAAACTTTTCTTGCTATAAAATAAATTCCAATTCCTAAAGCCGTTAATTTTAAAACAAATGGAATTACCTCGGTTGCTTTTTCAATGGCTTTTTGTCCTGCCGCACTGGATGCGACTACAGTTGCCGCAGCAGGATTTCCAAGCCCTTTGTTATTTTTTTTTTCTGACATGTTAGAACATCATTTTAAGCCATGACCATTTATCTTCTATAGCGCAAAGTGCTTTCTCATTAATTGAAATTTGATGCATTTTGTCTAATCTTTCAGTAGACAAATTGGCAATTGCTTGTAGTTTATTTTTTGTGGAATTTTCGTCGATGGGATTTGATGCCGGAATATTAATCGTTATTGTTACCTGATTCATTGTATTTCTGTGTTAGTTCAATTAAAGAATGATAAAAAGCAGTGTCTGTGTCTAATAGATTGCAGATTCCCAGGACAAACTGGATGTAATCATCGGATTTCTGTGAGAAATAAACGATCGCCTGATTCTGTTTTTCTGAGCCTACATGTGTTTGTTGTTGCGCCTGGCCATTTAAACCAGTTGAAGTTGCACCACCAGAACCACTAAGCATACCAGCGAGTGCTGGCCCAAACTTTTCAACAATATTGGTAAGCATTTTGTTTGTTGATTCAGATTTTGAAGTGTCATAAAGGGATTTTAATTTCTCTTCTTTGTACGTTTCGACTTCTGCCCGAAGTTTTTTTACTTCTTCGGTTAAAAACCGATTTTCAGTTTCCAAGCGTACTTTTTCACTTGCCGCAACGTGTAGGCTTATCATTTCACCAAGCCCAACCGGAGCATTTAAAGCTGGTTGCATAGGAACCACAACAGCCGGTTGTGGTGGCGTTGCAACGGTTGGTTGCACTTGTATTGTTGGCTCATTTACTTGCATATTATCTCCTATAGTGAAAATTTGGACGTTTTTATTTTTAAACACATAATTAGAGCCGTTGCTCCTTTTAATCTGAATACCTATTCTGTTTACTCCTTTGGAAATTAAACTTTCAAAAAACGCCTCTACAGTGCCATATTTTTGAATCATAAACGAACCTGTTAAATTCGTTCCTAACTCTTGGTAATTATCCGCATTTATAAGTCGAATTGCATAAAACTCGTCAGTTTCGAGTTTTTGAATTATCTCTAATAATTCCTGTTCTTTTTGTCGCATCTAACAGTTATCATTTATTCGTTTATAATCTAAATAAGCTTCTCCGCGGCCGCCTTCAAATTCAATTATGAAATCTAAATCGCTTTGCGTTCCGTCACCATCGATTTTAAAACAGGCTGGATTTTTGCCAATAATGGCAGGTAGTTCACGGTCAAAAACTTTCAATTTAGTACCACCATGGTTGGAAACGGTAAGGCTTGTTACACCTGTTAAATTGAAAGTTCTGTCGCTTGTAACTCTCACGTGTCTATATCCTGTCTTAATCATTAGTTTTTATTAATTTGAGTAGATGAAAATCATTTGACCTACCAGGTCATTTCTAAGCGGCTCTAACGCTTTAATTTCTAATGTGTAGGTTTTTCCTAACGGGTCCATCGGAAGAGGCTTACAACCCTCTAAATAGCTTGCGTTTCTTGAACGATAGTTCTCCAGGTGCTGCATTTTGCAGATCTCAATTCCTGAATCATCCTTTAAAGCGGCTTGAATGAAATCACCATCCTGGTTGTTGTGATAAATGACCACACCAACTAAACAGCCGGAAACTAATTTTGAACTAAAAAAGTCATAACTACTGCCCGCAGGAACTCTAAAATTGATAACTTCTTCTTTGGTATTCATTTGTTTTTTGAGTTAAAAAAACCCCGCCGAAACGGGGCTTTTCGATTAAAAAATAATTAACTATGAAAAAAATTAAACGAATGCTTCGATCACACGGAAACGAATGTTTACCAAAGAGGAGGTCACAGAACCTGGTACACTTTCTCCTTTCGGGAATACCCATTCCAATTTCATATCTAAATTCGGAACAACAACCGGCGCATGGATCATCTCTCTGAAATCGTCATCAAGTCCACCGATGCCGTCTACATTGTGTAAATCAGTCACCGGCATATCAATCAATGTACCATCTTGCGAAAATCTGATTTCGGAGTTTAAAAGTGCCGGGTGAAGAGCGCTTTTCCATTTAGCTTTACCAAATGCAGTTGCTTCGTCATCACCTTTTATTGAAATACTGTCAATTACCCAATGCCTGTTTGCATTAAGTTGTGGCCCGTCAAAATTGGTTATCCCTTCCAATTTTTTAGTATTGCTGTCAATCAAGTCAACTTTACTTGCAGCTCCTTTTGCATCGAAGTTGATATAAACCGTTCTGTCTAAAAATTTTGCCTTACTTACGTCAATTCCGCGAGCTTGTAATACTGTTACCGCTCTGTTAAACGCGGTCTGTCTGTCTTTTCCCATGATATTGTTTTGTTTTTTCTTTTTTTGTTAGTGGTTATGCTGATAACGCTTGTTTCCAAGCATTATCATTTACTTGTAAAAGCGGGTTTATTCCTCTCTGGTCAACCATATTATCACGCATTGCGCGTAACTCATCCCAGGTTAAGTTGGCAGTTGTTGGTTGGTTTAGTGAAGGGTAGTAAACGGCTCTTTCGGCTGTTCCTTGGTTTTGGTAATCACTGCAGGCACATCCTAATCCTAAACCATTTTTAATAGCCTTACCAGCCGTCGTGTTTGGAACCTCGATATCACCTTTTTTAACAAAGGTTGAAATGCAATCTAACGTGTTAATTGCCGCTGTTCCAATTGCCGCACCTTGCACCAATGATGGCGCGTTGTTTGCGTATGCGAACGCGAATCCTGCGAATCCCAATAAGGCTGCTAATCCGTGATAAATGCCTTTTTTGTTCAACTCATCGCCTGTTGGCGTTGCTTCGTTGGCCGGCTTTGCTATTGCAGAAACGACTGCTCTTGTCGCAAATCCTCCTCCAGCTGCTCCAACTGCGTAACCGGCACCGGTCGCTAAATTGGATTTTGTAGGTGTTTTAAAACTCATGAATAAATAATTTTACTTTTTACTTTTTTTTGCTTGTTGTTTTTTCTTCTTTTCTTCTTTCTCTTTTTCTGCTTCCTGAATCATGTAAATACCTCCGCCCAACAATGCCAGGCCTACTAATCCTAACAATAGGTTGTTGCTTTTTTTAGGCTTTGGCGCTGCCGGTTCTTCTTTAACCGGGGGTGTTTCATCTTTCGGAATGGTTGTATTATCCCTAACCGGTTCCTTTACCGGAGTTGTTTCCGGAGCGATCTCTACCAAGTCCGGCGGCAGAATTACCGATGCTCCATTTTTTAATTTCACTTCCGTTGCAACGAAACTTTGAACGGGTGAATTAGCAGTTATGCCGTAGGTATTGACGCTTTTCATCATAAATGTGGTTTGTCTTGTTTCAATAGCAACCGGGAATGTGTTTGTGAGAAATTCAATCGTAAGTTGAAGACCTTGTGTGAGCTGTTCTATAAACTGATTCCTGGCTTTAACCATGTTCCCGGTCATTCCTTCCGTAGCTGTGGCATAGTGCGCCCTAATTGCCGCGGTTGACTTATAAGCCTGGTTTAGTAATTTCAACTTTTCATCCAGGGAAACAGTGTCGCTTACTTTCGCAAAATCGAGTAAGTTTGGTTTTAATTGATCGAGAAAAGTATTGCTCCAACGGTTCAACTCATTTTGTTCCGTATCAGTCAAATTAATGTCTGTAACAAGGGATGTGGTTTTCCATCCTACCTGTTCAAGTCCCCAAGCTACAGCATTCATACCATCTATTACTTTCCCAAAAAAATAATCAAGACCGTTATCTGTCATCCAATCAGCTGCTCTTCTTAGCATTCGAGAGATCCATCCTTTCCCAACATTAGTACCGCCGCCAACTAATCTATTTTGCTCCATTCTTCTTATTTTTTTTAATTTCATTTACGGCCATAATTGTCCCACCGATAGCAGCTGTTCCAATTAGCGTCCATCCTAATACTCCAAGCCCTTTATCTTTGTCTTTGTCATCAGATGTGTTCCCGGACCCGGGTGACGGTTCTTGTGAATAATTTCCGCCTGATGTGTTCCCGGAACCGGAAGGCGGTGTTACCGGATTGTTTCCAATAACGGTGTTGGCGATACTGGCAAGATATTGCGCAGGCGTTGGCGCGGGTGTCCCATTGTTTAATGCATTTTTTACATCATTCGTAAACTCGAATTTTGGAATAGACGTTACACCTGGCTTACGCATGAAGGTGAACTTATCCACCTGGTGAACCGCATTTCTTCCGAGGTCGCTAAAAAACATTTCTGCGAAGCTTGGCGCTCCGGGCTGATAATCCATCACTCTATGACTAATTAGGCCGGATTTTGTTCTGATAAAATACTGGTTCAGGTAAGCTTCCATTAATGGTGTCACGATGTCTGTAAAAGACTGGTGGATAGCCTTGGTTGTGTGAATTGTTGCGTCTGTACACTTGTTCCACTTATTGGAATAAAAAATAGCATCCATTTTTTCGACACTGATGATCGGCCAGCATACGCACAATGACTGGCAAACGCTTAGTTTTTCCATATCATTGGTTGCAATTGCAACGTTTAGATCATTATAAATGAAATCGTACTTCGCAGTGATGGCTGGTAGCAGGCGCTCTAAATCACCCTTTTCGTAGGCAGACCCTCCCAAACAACTTAAACTGCCGAAAATGGAAGAAAAATTTAAATTTTTAATACTGCCAAGTGTGCTTCCAAGCGAAAATCCTAATCCGTGATTGTTAGAGGGTGAACGTGCTGCGACACCGTTTAACCCATAATGTTGTAATTGATTACTCATTATTAATAAGTCTTTTGGTTCTGTGAAAATTGTTTCTTGATTTTCTAATATTGTCGCATCCAATGTTAAATAACCGCTATTTAAATCATTGGTATTCTGATTAATAGGTACAATTACATAAACATGTGTGTAAGCATCAGGATATTTATGAAAAGGTTGCTTTACCCGGCGGATATAATGATTAATACCCATACAGACTAATAAACTTGAGCAAACGACAGTAAACGATTTACAATCCATTCCTTCTGCACGTGAATACCAAGCGCAGGATGGTGATTTTACGAGTTGATTTTCGTCATCTTTTTTATACTGAAAATGCCAGTAAGCAAAATCATGCACGGTTGCAACGGTTGGTTGCAACGTTTCTTTTTTCAATAATTGAGCGACGTTCACCATTTGTGCATGGTGGAGCCCTACCCATTGCGCCATTTTATCGACTGAGAATCGTGTATCTCCTTTGCCCAATTTTACTGATTCGCAGAACCGTAATGGAATTAATTTGTCGTATTGTTGACCTGTACGCAATGGTTTAATTAAACTACTATCGCTCAATTTTTTTATCTTTGATGATTACAGGACAAAGATGTGGTGATAAAAAAGTGACTTGTTAAGTTATGCAACGTTACGCAAAGCCATGTTAGGTTATGCAACGTTATGCTACGCTATGCAAGGTTACGTTGCAACGTTTTGTTGCATAAAAACAAAAAAACCGCTCTTTTAAGCGGTTTTTGATTTGATTGTGAGTTTTATTAATGCTGCGAGAAAAAGCAGCACAGACGTTATAAACGTTATTCCGGTTACTATTATGGATAGGCTTTCGAAGAATGCATCTTTTAAATCGTTGCAAAGAATCGTTAGGTACCCAAAAGAGTAAGCTACTGCGATAAAATAGATAATTCTCAGATAAACGTTGTTTGTTATTTTTTCAAGCATATTTAGTAGTCATTAGGGTATATTGCTCTTGGCATTCGATCTCTTAAATACGTTCCAAGCGCTATGCGCGACGTTAATTCTGGTTGATCCGTGTAATATACTTGTTTTAAAGAATATAGATGAGTGCTATTTTTTTCAACACCAGCCGCATACTTACCGTCTTTAGTTATAAACCATATATTGGTTACAGGCAGGCTAGATTTTAGCAAGTTTTCTTTTTTTGTAACTGCCTTTAATAAAGCGTTATATTTTTTATCATACGCTTTTCTGTCCTTTTTATAGCTTACATAATCATCTATTGAAGTTTTTAAAAACAGCTGTTCAGGCTTATGGTTTTCTTCAAATTCGTTCATTGCTTTTTGTAGTTCAATGCACTTAACTATCAAATTTTTCAAATTAGAATCCGTTAATTTTTTCCTTTTAAACAGACCCATTTTTATAGCTTTATAGATGCTATTCATTTTTGCTGTGGCTATATCAACCAGGTAATTTAATATCATAATTTCAATGTTATTTTTTTAGAAAGAACTCACAATTATTTTTATAATGGGCCTGCTGTAGAATTACCTCTCTGTAACTATCTAAACAAACAAAATTTTTTCCGCCCATCTTTTCTAATGATTTTACAGCACGTTTCATCGTTCCTGCTGACTGAAAAGAAATCATTGAACAATCCGATTTTACGTAATCGTCCAGTTCTGCATCTGTAATATTGTTGTCTTTAATAACCTGGTACCGGTGATGGCTATTCCAAATTAACTTTAATTCACTTCCAATGGTTTTAACTTTTAAAACATCTTGGAGCATTTCAGATAGATTGCCTGCACATTTATGTCCCCAGTCAGTAGGCCAGGTCATTTCGTTAACCATTTTTCTCGGAAAAACGATGTAGTATTTAGGTTTAAACGTTCTCATATTATAGTTTGTTTTTACTCGATAACTCATTATACTCAGCCTCGGCCTGTATCAATTCAAATTCATATTTTTTTAATTTATCTCTGGTATTTTCGAGCCTTTTGTCCGCACCATTAACACCAAACAATTCTGTTTGTTCTAAACTATTAACATAGTCCTCAATAGCATTATTTAATTTAGTAACCATTCTTTTTTTACCAGCTATTTTATCCTTTAAAAAAGCCATAGCTGTTTTTGTATCTGGAGCTTTGCTTCCCCAGGATTGTTCTATTTTAAATTTTGGGTATTGCACCTGCAAAAGAGCAGCACGGTATTTAAAATACCAATCATATTTTTGTCTGATCGCCCACGGTAAATTATTCCAGGATAAACAGAGGTTTGAACACCATTGATGCTTTTCGTCCTTGACAATAATTTTATACCAAAAAAGATTATTAGCTGTTTTCATCATGATTGAGTTATTTTAAGTGCTATTTTTTCGTATTTTTTGTAGCATTTCTCGCTTATTTTTTTTGCGCCTGTATAATAGGCTATCCTAACATGATGTTTGTGTTTAATTACTATTTTAACAATACCAAAATCGATTAATTCCAGGTCTATTTCGTGAACATAAGTAGGAGTGACTTTATATACAAAGTTTCCTTTTTTTAAGTATTCAATTGTTGTGTCCATAATGTTATTTTGAGTGAAATTCAATTTTAAGACGGTTTCTTATTTTAAAGGTGTATTTATCCAAACCACCTCCTAAAACTGTCTTAAAATGCTTTATTTTAATTTCTTCACCGACAAGGGCAGAATATTTTCCCGCTCCGATCAGTTTTGTGCCTTTTTCGCCTACATTTTGATACCTAATCACAAAATGTTTGTTGATGTCTGCGCGGGTCGGATTATCGCTTTTAAGTGCTGCCATTTTGGATGATTTTTAGTTTTCATATTGAATTATTTTAGAAAAAGCTTCTGCATAGTTTTCGCATAATTGTACGCTGAAACTATTTTTTTATATTCCTCCGGATTAATACTTGGATTTGTATCTATAAAATTTTTTTGAAAGAAAAAATCATCCCATTGGTAATTATTTTTTCTTTCACAACCTATTTTAATCTGGTCGCGAAAAACGATAACACACCACCTACATAGTTCTGAAAAGTAAAGAGATTTAACCCCTTCCGGTAAGGAGGTAATTTGAGTTCCTGAAAGGTCAAGGGAACCAGCGGTCAAACCTTCCGGTAAGGAGGTAATTTGAGTTTCTCTAAGGTCAAGGGAATCCCCAACGGTCAAACCTTCCGGTAAGGAGGTAATTTGAGTTCCTGAAAGGTCAAGGGAACCCAAAACAGTCAAACCTTCCGGTAAGGAGGTAATTTTACTTCCCCTAAAGTAAAGGGAATCCCTAACGGTTATTTTTGAATTTTCAATAAAAAAGTCATACCCCCCGTCATTCAATAGTGTTAAAAAATCTGTTGTTTTCATAGTTTTAATTTTTTAATTTGATGTTGCAATGCTTTTTCTTTTTCTATCTGTTCCTTGTATTCCGAAACTTTAAGCTGTAATGGTTCGCTCAATACATAACCATTCGGCACATCATTTTTATACAAAAAAATAACCACCTCCTTTAATCGCAATTTCCTCACAAAAAGAACTGCCCCAGGCGGGACATTTGGCCTGCATGACGTTAATATTTCATTAATTTCAGATCGGATTTCCCTGTCCTGCATCTGGTCGCCATAAAGCTTGAAAAGTGTTTTTTTGTCTGCAATTTTTTGGAGTGTTAGCATAAAAGTTAGGTGGTTGGTTGGTTACTATTTTTCGATACTATTTATTGGTTTTGTTAAGTTTGTCACTTAAAGTTTTTATAGTCTTAGCATGGCTCTCAAACCATTGCAATTGGGATTTGAGTTCGTGTATTTTTGTTTCTTTCATATCAATGATTCGCTTTAATCGTTTAATATCCTTTTCGTGTTCATCGTATTTTTCCAACGCATGGAAAAGTATTTTTGTGTTGGTGTTGTAACCAGTTGCACGGGAAATGATTTCCATTTGCTTGTCTTGCTGCGCTGTAAATTCTCTTATATAACAAGTTGATTTTGCCATAATTTTAATTTTTGTTGTTGAATTGTAGATTTTTTACGCTCAGGATCTCCAGCTGCAGCTGTGCCAGGAATGAAAAAAAATCTACATTATTTTTTTCCGGAATTTCTTTTGTAGATTTTTTTACTGTCTTTTCCTGGCTGCAGATCTCTCCGGGAACATGAAAAAATCTACATAATATCAGTTAGCTTTTTATGTAATTCTGCGCTTACTTTCAAAATCAAGTTCTTTAAATAAACTTCTGTCATAATTGCGGTAGCATGTTTCGCTAATACATCCGTCATTATTACTGCTTCTGAAATCGAGAAAACAATTGTATTCCTATTCTTTGATGAATTTTCAAGCTTTCTTCTTATCTTAAAAAAAATTTGAGAAGCAATATCTAACTTCAATAATTCTTCAAAATCTTTAACTTTTCTATACCGACCGATATAACTATCAACACATGTGTTTAGAATCAATAAATCATGTATTTCTAAATCTTTTACCGTTACATTTTTCATGATCTTCTACTTTGGTTTAACAGAATATTCCCGAATGATGGTATCACTTTTGGCATCATAGAACCTCACTTTGTTTGTTAATATAAAAGCTGGCTTTGTAGAAAATCTCCGGAGCATGTTTTTAAAAATATACTCATCGTCCCGGTGGTTCTCACGCTCCGGGGAATACCAGGTTACGTTTTTGCTACCATTTACGGTAAGCGCTACCATCTTAATCCTGCTTTTTTCTTTGCTCGCAAATGCCATAATTAGATTTGTTTAGTTTGTTTTCTCTTATTTTCTGTACCATTGAGGTTAGTTTATCCGTGAAAGTTGGATATTTGTTTAAAACATAATTGAACAATGCTTCAACTCCAATTTTTCCGTTTAAGTAGCTGTTTATTTTCGTTTCGACTGCTTTTGCCGCCGCAACATTTTCTTTTCGGGTTGCTGTCTTTTTTTCCTGAATTCTTCTTTTTACAGCTTTTTGCTCTTCATATTTCAAACGGCGTTTCCAGGCTTTGGCGGTATAAGCGAAACCGACCTCTTTTTTATCTGTCCTGGACAAATCAAAATAATCCGATGGGAAAAGCGGTGTGAAATCTTTTGAAAGGAACCATTGGCGCGCATGGTTGATTCGCCAGCGGTATTCCTGCAGCATTTCAACGGCTATGTTTTTATTGAATGTGTTTTTACCAAGGGCTAAGAACCAATGTTCTTGCATGGCTGTAATTGTATTTTTCCAGGCGCCTACGTAAACGCGTTTGCCACGCCAAATTTTTGAAGACATTTTCAAAAAGTCCTGAATTATCAGTTCTTTGAACTCATCCCGGGTCATTGTCCCGTTGTAGGCTTCTTTTGTTAAAATTCGCAGATCAAGCGGCGAATAATCCCAGTGTTCGCCGCTTGCAAGTTCATCAGCCAACTGTTGCGGGTGAACAATCAAGCGTTGCAAATTATCGCTGAGAGTTTTTTCCGGAACATCCGAAACTTTAACATTTTGCCGCGCCCCCTCTGGTGAAACCTTTTCGACCTTGCACCCTGTGTTCCCGTAGAAAGATGAATAAAGAGGCGTGAGGGAGCTTGCGACCGAACTCCTTTTCCCAAGAGAATTGCTTGCATTCTCTGTTTTTTCACACTTATCTTTTAATGTTCCAGTAGTATCCTTGAACTCTGCTAAGTTTTTCCCTTTCGGGTGGCTAATAGGCTGATTTTCAGCAGTGGCAAATTTTCCGGTTTGAAGGTCAACGATTGTTAATATTTCCGGGTTGATCTGTAGTAATACACCGCGGTGGAAACCTTGATATTGGTAGTCGACCAATATACCGGCTTCCTGTAGCCGTTTGCGGTGGTTCAGAATCGTTCTTTTGCATGTATTGATGCTTTTTACCCCGTTTCTGCAAAAATTCGTTATTTGTAAGCTATTGACCTCGATAGGGGGCAGCGGCTTTTTGTAAGCGATTTGCATTTTAATGTGGATCGTGTTTTTTATGCTCATTTGCACATGGTATGCGTGCAAAATTTGCTGGAACACGATTTCTGTAGTATATTTTATCGTAGGAATAGGCATCATTTCAACAATGTTGCCGTAGTTATTGCAAAACTCCGTTGCAACGGCGTTGTAATCTCGTGCCGTTGCATCTTTCAACTCATATCTTTCCCTGATTTCTCCGGAAGATTTGCACAGGTATTTTTTATATGCCCCGTGCCGGAGCATAAAGGCACGGCGGAACTCGGTCTGTACCTGGTCCAGTTCTTTTATATTTTTATATACCTCTGAATTGTGATTGACTATCGCAATATTCTCATCGAAAACCCGAAGATTATATTCCTGGACGTAAAATCGATAAGCATTCATTGTCGCGGCCATTGCTTCTGTTGTAATGGCCGGATAAATAGCAGTTATCCAGTTCTCTGAATTTACTGTTTTTTCTTTCTGGATTGGTTGACTTGTTGTATCTTTGAATTTCGAAAATAAAGAATACACATGCCCAGCTACGGCAGGATTGACTTGCTCTTTTCTTGCCATAGCTGTTAATTGGTTCTTGTTACTTTAATTTTTACCGAATTATAACCCGTTCGGTGGCTTTTATTAATCGACAGTACTTCATCTATTTGGTATTTATGCTCATTTCCAAATACTGAATCGCCTTCTTTTACGATGTTTCCTTCTGGAACAAGAAATGAAATGAAAGGTTCTTTTTCACATTCTTTTCTCGTGGTAGGCCATGTCATTAAATAACAATTGTTGTTGTTTGTAAAAATCATAATCACGTGTTTTTAAAGGTTATAATTGTGAGTGCTTTTTCCGGAATTGTTGTGATGGAGTATAGGAGTTCAACCGGCACAAAGCCGATTGTTTCTTTAAAGTTGAAATCGTCTATATTTGTAAACGAAATCTGCAGCTGATGGTTAGCTTCATGCTGCGAGATAACACACCCCACAACAAAGCTTAGTTGCAAAATGTCTGCAACTATCAAATTGATATTATTTTCCATTAATTCCTATTAGTGGTTAACCCTTAGAGAGGGAGCGGTGTAGGCGGTCAAACTTTCACAGGCTCCCAACCTTAGGGAATAAATAAGCTTGCGCTCTGTGTGAGAATACCAGGAATCGAACCTGTTCTACTTACAACCCTATATGTTGTATTCTCAAAAACTTTTTCTCTATTTAATAAAACCGCTATATTTGATTGTCGGAATGGAAATCAGAACTTTCCGATCAATTAAATCATGACTGCACTTAAATTCGCTCAAGGCGAAAAAAGTGTTGAACTGAATTTAACAAGTGAACAAGCGGCCTTAGTTCTTATTGTAACTGCCTTTGTACTTGTTTTAAAAAAATAGGTTCAACTCAAAAAAGATGCGACAAAGATTTACTAAATAGCGGGATAAAACCCGCTATTTTTCATTTATAGCGGTTCAAAATTTCAATTAACTTGTTATTTTACTTTAAAATGCACTAACAAACGCTCGGTAACATTTTCAAACGTCCAACCGGCCTCTTGAACAGCACTTAATTTCTTTTTTCTTTTCTTTTCCGGTTTCTTCTCCGGAGTAACATGCAACATTGCAAACAACCGTTGCAACTCCTCTTGTGGAAGTGCCTGGATTACGTTGTATGCCGTTTCTGCTTGCATTATACTTTTACTTTAAAACTTTACTTTTTTTCATTTGGGCATTTTCACGTAATGCCTTTTTTTCTTCAATCAGGGTAACGATTTCTTCTTCAACAATTAAATTTTCATACCGACCGTTTACAATGTTCTGAACCACCTGCGGAGAAAGCGGTTGCCCTTTAGTGTTTAAAATTTTCTTACTGTTTAAATGCGCCAAAATCGCCGGTGAATATTGCGCCCCCAGTTCTCTCCTGATTGCTTTCTTTTCTTCGCTTGTTATCATTCGTCCCTTGTTTTAAATTATCAAATGAACTTTTCTTACTTTTTTGGCATAGTGATTGCCAACAGCTTACAATAATTATTACTCATAATTCATGTATGCTGTAAATATTATTTACAATTCGACCTATTTAGCTTTTTTTTTACTATTTTTCGAGTTGCTTTAATGTTGTGTTGAAAACGGTTTTTAGTTGTTTTTCAACGCTTCAAATATAAAGAAATTTATTTACTATAAAGAAATTTATTTACAATGACCGGAAATATTTTAAAAGAAAAACTACAACTGCTTGATATTCAGCTGTCTGAGATTGCAAGAAAATTAAATATTTCTCCTCAAAGCTTGCAAAGTAGACTAAAAACAAAAGATGTCACTATTAGTTTTTTAATAGAATTGGCCGAAGCAGTAAATAAAAGTCCTTATTTTTTTATTAAAAACACTTTATATGAAAAATATTTTGAAAGTAGCAATGAGATGGATATTGAAACGCCAAATAAAGATTTAATGGCGCTAATAAATGCAAAAGATAAAATTATTGAGTTACTTGAAAATGATGTAAAGAGGATGACTGTTGAAATAAACCAACTTAAGGGGCATTCAGCAGAAGAATCAAAAACTGCCTAAATTAAAAATTGTTTATATTTCCAAAAATTTTAAAAAGTAGAAAATGAAAAAAATTACATCAACAATTGTTCTCTCATTAATTTTATCGCTGAGTAGTTGTAGAATTTCGAAAACCATAACCATGTTAAATGCAAAATCAAATTCTAAACTAAGTGAAGAACAATTTTTATTGGGAAAAAACAATGAAATAATGTATTTAAACCTGTCACAAGGAACAAAAAGCAGTTGCCTGGAAATCTGGAAAGAAGAGAAAGACAAGTTAACAAGAGTTGACACAGAAAAGAATGAAGAGATAGCCCCAGTGGTTTATGATTCTGAAATGAAGTTTAGAGCGCTATTATCTTCAGATAAGTTGGCCGAATACAAAAAGATATACAGAAATAAAGCAACGCATTTCTTCCTAAATGACAAGCAACTCTCTGAAATCAAACGTATTTACATTGACAAAAAATAATACAAAACCGCATACGTTTTAGCTTTTTTTCTGATTATTTTAAAAAATTAAATATATGATATTCAACTATGTACACATTTAAAAAATAGCATTTGTGAATTCATAACCCTGAGGTCACGGGTTCAACTCCCGTCCTCGCTACAAGGAAAATAAAGGGCTGATAGAAAATTCTATCAGCCCTTTTGCATTTTGTATAACGAGTCAGATCTATAAAAAAACATTTTAACTAATCGGTTAAAACATAAGACATTGGTGTTCTTTTTAATTCTTTTCGTACAATAAAAAAAATAAAAAAATAGCAGGAAAATTACTATTGCTATATCCGGGTAAAGAGAAAGGTGCTCCCCTTTACAGGAATAAAGCGAAGCACCTGAGAAGAGAAATTTAGTCGCCTTTGCTTGCTGCAACGACCGTTTCGATAAATTCGTCCATCTGTTCGAGTTTTTCGTTTTCACCATTTTCTTCGTATTGGACGCGCATCGAACGCAGGACATTCAGGAACTTTTCGAAAACATGTTCCTGGATGATCGGTGAATCGACTACTTTGTACAGACTGCGTAACATCCAGACACGGTTGTATTCCGTACGCGACATCACGACATAAAAACCTTGTGCCATTTCTACTGACCAATCGCGCAATTCAGTCAGAATTCGCGCTGCGCCAAATTGACCGGAAGCGATACTGTCAAAAAACGTCTCGATTTCTTCGAACAATCCGGCCGATGCTTTGTCATTTTGTTCCTTGAAAAATTCTTTGAGCGATTGCGCCGCGGTCTGCGCATTGATATAAACATTTCCGGACGGATAAATAAACCCAGAAAGGTCGATTTCGCCTCCGTAAATCCCGTCAATAAATATTGCAAGTCCCCGCAAGTGATGTCCGACGTCCTTATGGGACAGATATTCGTTATACCCTGGCAATACTTCCATAAATTTATCGAGAGCGGCGTTCCAATCTTCATGTTCCGCCCATCGCTCGATCAGGAAAACAGCACAGGTGCGTTCGATCATCTCGTGGTCCAGGTCGGCACTGGTGAGTGAATTGTTGCGGTAGCTGTCGAGGAAAAGATCGATTCCGCTGAAATAACCCTGGAGCGAATCACTTTTGAGTAATTCAAGTATTTGTTCTTTCATATATTCTTAGGATAGTTTTCACTTATGTTGTAATCGAAGTACAACGCGTCTGGATCGGTTTGTTTACCCTGAACTTCAGACGCGTTGTATTTTGATACCCTTAATTTTTTGTTTTTTTGACAATCTGTTCCATTAAAGCTTGTTGAAATTGCTCTTTCGGTAGTTCTTTTGGAATCGCAAACAATCCGTAGACAACATTACCGTACTTTATTCTGTCCGGAAAATCCTCTTCGAGGTCGATTATTGTACGTATTGTATAATTTTCATCGAGTAGAAACGGCAACTGTCCGTCATAGATCTTTGCAATCCTGATCCCATCGCTTTTCGTACCCATCGCTTTCGACATGTGTTCGGCGATTGCATTGCCTCCATACATACTGTTCATGTTAACGAGTACGAAATTTTTGTCTACAGCCAGATCGAAACGCATCAGTTCGTAATTCGATTCATCCGGTTTTGGAAGCTTGAGCTGGTACTCCGAAGATTTAACCAAACTGTCGTTCGAATCCCAAACCGAAATTTTATAATTACCTGTCGGAACTTGCTGAATAAGCGATTCGTCCGGTTTGATTTTACTGTCGATGGTGTATATTTTCTCCAGTTTCCCGTCGGCCATTATTTGTTCAAAAGTCACGGATCGCAATTCTGTTCCCGTATTCATGAATTTAATAGCCTGAGTTGGCCCGGTGCTTCCGTTTTGAATATAATAAATTACATAGGCGATGGCTATTAAAGCGATAAACGCCAGGCAGCCGATTTTAAAAAATTTTTTCATAATTTTCGAAGTAAGTCACGTTCCCATTCTGCATCAATGGGCGTATTAAAATGTTTTTGTGTAATATAAGTGTTTCTTGTGTAACCTGAGACGTCTGAGTCGCCTGAAACGAGTTTCCATCTGTCGTAATCGATTTCCGTTGGGATATAACGTGCGATTAGTTTTGGTTCGCCGTTAATTTGTGCCAGTATAAAACAATCGTCCAACGTCATGTCTTTCGGATTGGCGGCCGACAGGTAGCATACCCATATTTCTTTGTAATGACGATGGTCATACTGTACGATTTCATACAGGTAACGCGGTTTTGGTTGTTCGTTTTCAGATGTCCGGACTTTTTCCCACCCGAAATCGATTTCGCTATAATAACCCCTTGTTAAATCCGTCATCGCGTGTAATTGGTCCTTCAT
The DNA here is from genome assembly GCF_002379575.1 of Flavobacterium sp. UBA4197. Lineage (NCBI taxonomy): Bacteria > Pseudomonadati > Bacteroidota > Flavobacteriia > Flavobacteriales > Flavobacteriaceae > Flavobacterium > Flavobacterium sp. UBA4197. The sequence goes on along the minus strand of NZ_DFUB01000015.1, from coordinate 45,766 downwards.
GGAAGTGTCGTTAGAGCGCAAGGCTTTGGCTTCGATTTTGATGAAATCTTCTAAAAAATTACTGGCGCTATCCATTTTGGTGCGCCTGTCGTTTTTGTGATACTCATAAAAAGCCCATTGGTCTTTAAGTACTTCGTTCAACACGTTCCAGCCTTGTCTTTGCGACAAGTCGATCGCATATTGCCACGAGGCTTCCACAAGGTCCAAACGTTTTGCAAGACCCGCCCAATAGGCCGCAGCTATCAAGGCGTTCCAGCAGGATTCGGCATCGTTGTATTCTTCATCAAAACGCTTTGCAGCCATCCAGTGATGCTCTCCTGCGTATTGTTTGCCTTCGATCAGGGTTGTAGCTTCATACAGCGGATGGCTGGCTACTTCTTCTGGCAAAAAACCTTCATGATCACGAGCTGAATTGATCGAGAGGCTCACGCCCCACATCATGCTTTTAGATTCACCATAGTGGTATTCATATTTTTTGAAGCCCATCTCATCGCAGTCCAATCCAAGCGGCATGCGCGCATACTTCCAAAGATGCCAATACTGCTTTTCCATTTGAGTTTTATTCTTAGGCTCCAGATCGTAAGCCCGTTCCGTGAGCGCACTACGCACGTATGCATTCCAGATACCGTAGTCTTCCTCCTGGAATTCGGGTAGGAATTTCTTGTCGGCGATTAACTGAGCGAAAAGATCGAACGCTTTTTTGTGTTCGGGCGTGTCGTAATAATGGTTCCAGAAATCACAGAAAAAAACGTCACGGTTTTTCTTTGCTTTTTTAAAACGCTCCTGATTTTCCTCATCCAACAGATAGGACTTGAGAAAATCGAGATCCCCTTCTCCCAGATAATCAAAAAGCGGTTTCGACTGGCTGATCGCGGCATCCATGTTGGATTTTAAAGCTTTGATTGCGGTAGCGGTTTCCATCAGTTTTAGGTATGCCATTGGAATCATCGCTTTCAGGTTGGGTGCCTGGGTGATGGCAGCTACATCACTGTAAAACCCGGTATAAACCTTTACCACGGGTTCGTCTTTCAAAGACGTCATACGAGGCGAAAGCGATACCGCTAAGGTGCTGCCGGATGCCGGTTCGAACGCAAAAGGAGCCAGAAACCAGAATCCGTTTTCAAACATGCGCATCTGTTTGAGCAGACTTCCCTTCCTGTTGAATTCGATTTTTAATGCTTCCCGGGTTTCCTGTCCTTCATACAGGCGACTTAGCTCGGCTTGTAAGCTATTTAACTGTATCATTTTTAGGTCGATTGGTGGAATTGACGCAGTAAACGCGTCTTTGGCGAATAGTACAGGTTGTACGAACCATAGACTTCATCGTCGTAAAGTGTAGCGATGTATTCCATCACCTCGCCGTTTTCATCTTTAAAGATGTCGAGCGAATAATCGGTTTTGCGCACATTATCCTTTTCGTAGGTGGTTTGATCCCAAATAGGTTCCCCTCCCATGTAAATACTTTCGCTTTTTACCGATTTGTCGACTTCGAAATAGATCGGTTCCTCTTTGTATCCGTAAAAATTGTCCTCCATTTCATCGGCACACCATTTGAGAAACTTCTCATCGAAATCCGAGATCGGGGTTTCGCTGTACGATACAATTTCGTATTTGTTGTCAGCGGTAAGCCTGAAATCGGCATAATCCAGAAAAACCGGCGTCACGATAAAATGGAACACAAGATTGGTGAATTCCGGTTTTATAAAATGCCCCGGAATACTGTATTGCGGCAACAGGATTCGCTGTTCGAAATGTTCAGGCTCGGCAAGGACGTCTGCGGGTTTCGGAAAAGAGACGATTATTTTACTCAGGTCTTCCGGTTGGGCAACCTGCCTAAGTCCGATGGGTTTTGATCTCGCCATTACTTTGATTGTAAATTGTTACCGGATATGCTTTGAAGCGCTTGTCTGACTTCGTGCACGAGTTTTGCATTCTGCTCTTTTTCGCCTTTGAGTAATATCGATTTCAAAATGGCAACCAGGATAATCCCCGGAATAAGAGCAATCAGACCACCCAAACCGGCGGCGATTTTATGTCCCGGCAAAAACGCAAGCGGTTCGATATTGTTGTAACCCATATACGCACCGATCGCCAAAAACAAAAGCAGCACCGAATACGTGATCATGTTGCCCATTTTGGATGATTCGCTCACATCGAGTTTCAAGACATCCCGAGTTGATTTTTCCCATTTCAAACCGACGGCGGCTCCGATTTTGTTGCCTTGGCGCACTTTTATTTCGTGTGACCAATTTTTGTCCGCATCCGTGAAATCATCGGCAGAAATGGCGTAGGACGAACCGAATTTAGATTGAAGTATTGATGTTATGTCATTTGCTGCTTGCTTCAACGCTGTGTTTGTGTTTGCGTTGGGATCTATTTTATAAGTAATATTTTCCATGTTTTCAGGGGCTTATTTATGCTTTCGGTTTTATTTTTTTCGGAGTTAGCAGTTTCGCAATTTCAGCATCGTTCCAATGCTCGGCTACCTCTTTTGCGGTGATTCCGGGAGAAAGCGGTCCCAGACCTTTGGTACTTCCGACAGAAGTGTCGAGACCGGCTTTGACCAGGATTTTAGCCATTTCGGCAGGTCCGCCAATATCGCCCAGGTAATGCCCGGCTGTCCATCCGTTTTCGTCGACTGCATTTATGTCCTGTTCCGGGTGGAGTTTGAAAAAGGCTTTCAACCCGTCGAGGCGTTTGCTGCGTGCGATGTAATGCAAGGACGCGATTCCTTCATTGTTCTTAATCTCAAAAGACGCGCCTTTTTTGGCCAATGCCGTCATCACTTCAGGCTCTCCTACAGAACACGCCATGATCATTGGCGTATTGCCGTTGTTACCACGGGCGTTTACGTCTGCACCTTTTTTGATCAAATATTGGGCAAGATAGATGCATTCCACATAGTTGCGATGCTGGGTTGGTCCCCAGGAATATCCGGAGATGTCGTATTGATCCATAAGCGAAAGCACACGTCCCTTTTCGTTTGCCCCGCCATTGAACGGTTTTATATAGCGGAAACAGCCATTGTCTATCTGGTATTTCACGTGTATACCGGAATTTGTTCCTTCAGATTCCCAATGTTCCACTTTGGCTTGTCCCATACGCAGCAAAACGTTGAGTAAAGGTGAAAATCCGAAATCATCCAGAGAATTTACGTCTGCACCGGCGTCGACAAGTCGCCATCCTATCGCATAACTGCCAAAAGAAGCAGCTACGTTCAAGGCTGTTTTCTGTTCCTGATCTCTGGCTTCGATCGGGGCTTTTTTGATTTCAGGCAGGTCGAGTATTTCGAAAAAGTTGTTTGCCGCAGCGACGTGTAGTACCGTTCCGAGGCTGGAAGTCACCACGTCGAGTTTAGCGCCGTTGTCAATTAGATCCCGCACGACATTTAGATGTTTGTAAGCTGCCGCTAAGTGGATCGGATAAAACGATTGGTTGTCGGCCACGTTCGGATTAGCACCGTGTTTGAGCAAAAGCTGTACGATTTCGCGATGGCCGTTTGCCGCCGCGCAATGCAAAGCGCCTGAATTTGGTCCCATGGCACTTGCATCTGCCCCTTTGGCGAGCATTTGCTTTACAGTTTCCAGATCACCTGCTTCAGAGGCGATTACGAGTTCTTTGTTCATATCCATATTTGTTTTTTGATTGGTTTGGTTGTTCAAATGGAAGCCCCGGACAGCATTTTTATCCGAGGTCTGAAAAAGTAAGATGTATTTGAAATTATTTTGCCACAGTAGCTTTTGCTGCTTCGTACATTAACTTAACATCATCAGCACTGTAATCCGTGAATTGGTCAGGAGATTGGTCGTGGCTCATTCCTTCCTGTATAACAACAGAAGACTGGCCGGTGGTTACACCATAAGTGAAAGCCAGTTTACCTTCATTGTTCTGTTTCACAAAACCGGTCGGGTCTTCGGTCACGAATTTGTCAAAGCCAGGATTCATTTCCTTATCACCAGTCATTTCCTTGATTAGTCCTACCGATTCTTCAGCATTTCCTTCGCGGATCGAAAAAGTCAGCTTGAACAATTTTCCGCCGTACACGAAGATTTCACCTTCTGTAGTGCTTTTAATAACTTTTGCATCTTTCGGAGCTTTTGTCACAACAGGAATTCCGTAGCTGCTCAAATCAAGATCGACGAATTCAGCGAATACCAGCGGTTTTTCAGGGGCAGCGGTTTCTTCTGTTGCAGCTGCTGCGCCTTCAGATTTGCTACCGTTGCAGCTGTAAGTCGTGATGGCAAGCGTCGCGATGGCTGCCAAAAGAAGGATTTTTTTGTTCTTCATGTTTATTATTATAGTTTTATTGGTTTCGGGTAAGCTTTTTTAAAATGAATGCGGGAATCTTTATGCGAATCGTGCCTGAACAATAGCAGCTATTGTTAATTGAATAAAAATCTATCGGGCGTTAAAAATTACCCTTAACAAAAATAGGAAAACCCCTATAACAAAATGTAATGAAAATGTGAAATATTTATTTAATCCTTAACAGCAATAAGCTGAATATGACAAATCCGAAAATTTATCATCGCATTCATTATTATTAATAAAATGTAAGGTCTCTTTTTTCTTCTCTTTATTTTTTTATTTCTACATCTAAAGAATTCAGAAATTTCCTGCTGAAAATACAATATAAAATTAATTCAGCAAAATAGTTGTATGTAAAAAGCAAACCGCTGCTAATCCGCCGATATACGTTTACAAAACAATCAGTTTCTTTTTTCAGGAAAAATTTTAGCTGCCTTTTAATTTTTCACTTTGTTAATTTTCACTGAACCTTAAAATTCTTTTAAAAATCCAACACAACATGCTAATTACCTACAATTTGTAATAACAAAATGTTATAAATAAATAATGATTTTTATCATTTGTTTAATCATAAATTAACCTTAAAATAACGATTAGTCACTATTTAAGATAAAAACAAAAAGATTTAATATCATTTTATTTAATAAACAATATTAATTAATAAAGTTATGTTAATTTTTTTTCATTAATTTTGAAGACCCAAAAGCCCAATTATATGAAAAAAACTACATTAATAATTTTATTATTATTAGTATTAACTACTGTATTTGCCCAAACCGAACCTAATCTTAAAAAAGCACAGAATTATTTAAACACTAAAGGAGAAGTAATCTTCACTTTTAAAGCTGCCAATCAGCAGCAATTTAAAAAATTAGCCGGCTTTTTATCTATCAGCCACAAACGAGTAGACCCGCAGGACTTAAAAGTCGAGGCTTATGCCGACAAAGAAGCTTTTCAAAAATTCCTGAAATACAACATCCCTTTTGAAGTTAGTACGACTGATAACGAGATTCCTTCAGAAGAAAACAAAAGCGCCCTGGCTCCAAATGCACAGTGGGACACCAGTTGGGATGCCTATCCTACTTACTCCCAGTATGTCGCTAAAATGCAATATTATGCCACCACCTATCCAAACCTTTGTAAACTGGAAAACATAGGCAGTACTCCAAATGGACGAAATCTATATATCTTAAAAATATCCGACAATTGCCAGAGCGATGAAGCAGAACCGGAATTTTTCTATTCTTCTTCTATGCACGGGGATGAAATAACCGGCTTCCCTTTAATGATGCGGCTTATTGATTACCTGGTTACCCGTTACGGAACCGATACCGAAGTAACGAATCTTGTCAACACAACAGAGATCTATATCAGTCCGCTGTCCAATCCTGACGGCTCCTTTAAAACTGCCGGTAATGACGTAATGAACTCTGCCGGTAATGCTGCAACCCGTGCCAATGCAAACGGCAGGGATTTAAATCGTAATTACCCCGATCCGGTAAACGGACTGCATTCGGACACCTTTGCCTACCAGCCGGAAACATTGGCTTTTTTAGCTTTTGAAAAAACGAGAAATTTTGTATTGGCCGCCAACTTTCACGGTGGTGTAGAAGTCGTTAACTATCCGTGGGATGCTTATTCTTCGCCCAATCACCTGCATCCGCATGACAATCACTTTAAGTTTATTGCCAAAAACTATGCACAGTCCTGCCAGACGGCAAGCAACAACAACGGCTATATGGACGATGTATTTGCCAGTCAGTTTCCGGGAACCACAAACGGTTCACTCTGGTACACCGTTAGTGGCGGAAGACAGGATTATAACAACTACTTTATGCACAATAAAGAAGTGACCATTGAAATTTCGACAACAAAATTCCCGGCTTCTTCCGAACTTCCGAATTACTGGAATTACAATAAGCAAGCCTTTTTAGACTATATCAAACAGGCCAATTACGGTTTGCAGGGAAAAGTTACCGATGCTTCCGGAAACCCGATAAGCGCAAAAGTATACATCAGCAACTACGATTTAAAAGGCGCCTGGGTAAAAACCGGCACCTTACATGGCGATTACTACAAACTATTGATCGCCGGAAGCTACAATGTTATTTTTGAAGCGCCGGGCTATACGTCGCAGACAATTGCGGTAACCGTAACCAATAACAACACCACGGTTTTAAATGTGCAGATGGTGGCTGTAACGGCAGAACCCGCCGTAAACAATGCAACGATCTGTAAAGGAAAAACTGCCAGTCTTACCACTGCCGACAGCGGAACCATCAGATGGTATGACACCGCAAACAGCACTACCGCTTTAGCAACCGGAAGTTCTTATACCACACCTGTATTAAACGCTTCAAGATCCTACTTTGCAGAAAGAGAAATCCCTTTGGCAAACATCGGCCCTGCCAGTGCCACCGGAACCGCTACCGCAAAAGCTACCGTTGCAAACAAATACCTGACTTTTGACTGTACCAAACCTACAAAACTAAAATCGGTTGCGATTAAAACCAGTGCTACCGGAGAAATCATGGTAGAATTACAGGATAGTTCCGGAGCAATGCTGGAATCCAAAATGATCCGTATAACGGCAACCGGAGAACAGGACATAGACCTGGATTTTTTCCTTCCGGCACAAAACAACCTTCGCTTGATTTCAAGAGAAATTAACGGTTACAATCTTACTGTTGCCACCAGCGGAATTACCTACCCGATGTCTAACGGAACCGTTTCGATAAAAAGCAACAGCGGAACCGGTACCTTTTTTCAGTTCTTTAACTGGAAATTTGCTCCGGCAAAAAGTGCCCGGAAAGAAGTACAGGTTATCGTAAAACCCGATCCGGCCATCACCGCTCTTACTCCTGACACCGCTCTTGAAGGAAGTGCAAATTTCACCCTGACCGTAAACGGAACAAATTTTGTAAACGGCGAATCGATCATCCAATGGAACGGTGTGAACAAAACAACGACTTTTATCAGCAATACCCAATTATCGGCTACAATCCTGGCGGCAGATATTGCAAACGACGGAACGGTTCCGGTAACTGTTTTGAACAACTGCAACAATTATGTGTCACCGGTAACCAATTTCACGATTCAGGGAGTACCGTGTGCAACCACCACAACATGGAGTGGCAGCAGCTGGAATAACGGCGCTCCGAATAACGATGTTCATGCCGTTATCAACGGAAACTATACCTCATCGGCCAATCTGGAAGCCTGTTCTTTAACCATCAACGGAACCGCAACGGTTACCGTTCAGTCCGGGCATAACTTTATAATCACCAGAGCCGTTACGATTGCTTCGGGTGCCAATCTTGTTATTCAGAATAATGCCAATCTGGTACAGCTTGAAAACAGCACCAATACCGGAAATAGTAATGTTTACCGGAATAGTGCTCCGGCCATCCGTTTAGACTATACCAACTGGTCCTCACCGGTAGCGGCACAAAACCTGTTGGCGTTTTCACCACAAACGCTGACCAACCGTTTTTATGTTTACAATCCTTTAAACGGTTCTATCGGCGCTTACGAAACCTTTAATCCGGCTACAAACCAGTTTACGGCAGCCAAAGGCTACCTGATACGCACACCAAACAACTGGAGTACAACTCCTGCGGTTTTCCCGGGACATTTCACCGGAGTGCTGAATAATGGTGCGATCAATATCAACGCCGTTAAAGGAACCACTACCGGCTACAATTTAATTGGTAACCCTTATCCGTCCACTATTAATGCTGTAGACTTTATCAATGCCAACATCAGCGGCACCGGAACAATCAACACGACTATTGACGGCAGTCTGTATTTCTGGACACATGCTACGCCGTCCAGTCCGACAACCGGTTTATACCCTTTAAACAACTATGCTAAATTCACAAAATTAGGCGGTACCGCTGCCCAAGCCGGCGGAGCCACACCAAACGGAATCATACAGGTCGGACAGGGCTTTATTGTGAATGCGGTAACCAACGGAACGGTTTCTTTCAGAAACAGCATGAGACTCATTAACAATGCCAATCAGTTCTTTAAAGTAAACAACCTGCCTGCCTTTACTGCAGATGAAACCATTGAAAAACACCGTATCTGGCTGAATTTAAGCGGCGATAACGACGCTTTCAGTCAAATCCTGATCGGGTACATGACCGGAGCAACCAACAATATCGACTATGGAATAGACGCCAAAGATTTCGGAACTGCCGGCGCTTCCTTATACAATGTTATTAACGATGAAGCCTATGCCATTCAGGGTCGTGCCGTTCCTTTTACCGAGAACGATATCGTTCCTTTAGGAATTAACGTTCCGGCTGCCGGAAATTACACGCTTTCCCTTGATCACTTTGACGGTATCTTCACAGACAATCAGGTCATTTTTATTAAAGACAACGTTTTAAATACTGTACACAATCTTAAAACCGGTAATTATACTTTCGCTGCAAACGAAGGGACATTCAACAACCGGTTTGAATTAATCTTTAAAAACAGCATCTTAGGGACTATCGATCCTGCTGCCGATAACGGAACAATCAGCATCAGCAAAACCGACGGTGTTCTTACGGTAAAATCGTCTAAAGAAAATTTAAAATCAGTTGCGGTTTATGACTTATTAGGAAGAGTCATTTACCAGGCTGACAATATTGACACACCGCTATTTACGGCCCATTTAATGACAAGCAAAGCCGTTTTATTAGTGAAAGTAATTACCCAGACCAATCAACCCATTTTTAAAAAAGTAATCTAGATTATTTGGCTCTTTCCACTAGGAGCCAAATAAAATTATTAACAATCCATCCTCTACAAAATGAAAAAAACTACTTACAACTATGAAAGCAACAATGACCACATTAGTAAAACACTTACTGATTGTAGGACTTAGTTTTCTTCCCAATTTTTTATCGGGACAGACCACTCAATTACAGCAGGAAAACTTTGAATCAGCAAGTACCTGGACAGCTTCTGGCGCTACCTTTACCACAACCAATGCCTACAACGGCACTTACAAGGCTGTCATCCCGGTTAATGGAAGTTCCATTACCTCGCCTGTTATTAACACGACAGGCTACAACAAAATCGATGTTCGCTTCTTTGTGAAAAGCAACAATGCAAACGCCGGTGACAAAATAACGCTGCAATACAGGGATAATTCCCTTGCCTCATGGTCGGACGTCAGAGTTGTCGAAAAAGGAACCCCAAGCGGAATCTCCTATAGAGATATCAATGACAACACCAATTACCATGCGCTTGTCGGAACTATTTTTTCAACCAGCTCCACATTTGCCGCCACCTCGCAATTCCGTTTTGTAACCACATCAGGATCTTCTTCCCGACAGTTTTACATTGACTACATCACGGTTAGCGGTACAAAAGACAATACCATTGCTACCGGGCCCGGCGGCATTACCAGTAATCTGGAAATGTGGCTGAGAGCCGACCTGGTAGACGGGGTCACTATCGGTACCGACGGTGCAAACGTGAACATCTGGACCGACAAAGGAAAAGGTCACGATGCCAAAGTTATTGACGCCACTAACGCTGCCCTGACCGTAAAACCTGTTTACCGAAATAACGCCTCCAAAAATATCAACTTCAATCCGGTGGTTGAGTTTGGCAACACGCCTTCCGCATCGGCATCCAATTATACCTATTTATCGAACAAAGCCGAATTACAGGGAACATCCGGCTTTTACAGCAACGATCTCTTTATCGTAGTCATTAACGACAACCCGGCTTCCCTTGTATCCACTTCATCCAGTGTCGATTTATTCTGTTCCCAGTCCCCGGCTTCAACCACTTATGCCAAAGATGGTACCGGAATTGGTTTCGGACAGTATTCTATCCGTCTTGACAATGAAGTAGTAAGCTACTGTATTGGTACCACGCCGGATCCGGTAGATCCCGATGTTAACACAAGAGGATATGGTCTGGCCCAGGTAAACGGAACCTTTTCCGGCGTTAACATCATCAACAGCCGGCACAACAGCACCAATACCAAACAGGAATTATACAGCAATGCCCTGAGCATATCCAATACAGAAGTAGGTACGCCTGCCTGGGTTGCAGTACAAAACAAAAGATTCTGGCTGGGCAGAAGCCAGCTTTTTGACGGTAGTTTCGGCGGCAGGATTGCAGAAGTAATCTCCTATTCTGCCCGAAAAAATGACGCTACAGAACGCAACCGAATTGAATCCTATTTAGCCATTAAATACGGTATCACTTTAGGCACTAACGGTACCAGTCAAAACTATGTGAACTCTGCCGGTACTACAATATGGAACATCGCACCAACAGGATTCAATTATGACATTGCCGGAATCGGAAGAGACGATACCGCCCAATTAAATCAGAAACAATCCAAAAGTATAAACTCCGGAGCGGTCATCACAATGGGACTCGGAGATATCTTTACGACCAACGCTGCAAACACCAATACTTTTGGCGCCGACAGAAGATGCCTTGTATGGGGCAGTAACGGACTTGCGATGACCAACAGCGGTTCTCCGGTAACCGTAAGCTTCGGTCCTTCAACCGTTACCACCTCAACGGATGTTACCAATAAAAAATGGAAGGTTGTGGAAACCGGCGGTGATGTTGCTACCGTTAAGGTTTCGCTGGCTACAACAGATCTGGCCAGTTTACCGGCTCTATCCGGAAACGATGCCTATGTAATGATCGTTGCCAGCGATGCGGCATTTACAACCGGCGTAGAAACCGTTTTCCTGAACACAAACGGATCCAATCAGGAATGTTTTTACGATTTTGACGGTACAAAATATATTGCGTTTGGTGTAGCCCACGAAGTAATTGCGTCCAGACACATTACTATTGACGGCGTTGATGATGCCGTAAAAGTAAGCAACGCAAACGACCTTACCGGAGCTTTCAGTATCATGGTATGGGCAAGACCTACAGGAGCGAACACTGCGCTTTCCGACAAAACAATTGTTTCCAAACACAACGGAACAACCGGATATCGTCTGGTAATACAAAACGATAATAAAATCAGAATGGAGTGGAACGGAACTTCTTTGGTTTCCAACACCACTTTACCGAATAACGAATGGCACAATATTGCCGCAATTTACAATTCCGGGACGCTGTCCTTATACATTGACGGTGTTTTAGACAAATCCGGAAGCATAACGGCACCAACGGCTACAACAAGCATCTTTACCATTGGTGCCGAATACAGAAGTAAAAGCAGCACCGTAAATGTGTTTAAAGGAGACATAGACGAGCTGCGTTTCTGGAACAGAGCCATCACTTTAGCCGAGCTGCGCTTTATCATGAATCAGGAGATCAATAATTCCGGAGCCAATACGATTGGTAAAATCATGCCTTCAACGGTTACCAAAAACGACATCAGTGCACTAACATGGGCGAGCCTGACCGCTTATTATTCGATGAATACCTACATTGGTACCCATATTAATGACGATTCTGTAAACAACAACAGAGGAAGCCTGGTTACTCCGGATAAAACCGGTGTCAATACCCAGACAGCACCAATGCCTTATGACAGTGCTGTCAATGGTCTTTGGTCGGATACCGCAACATGGACTAACGGAACCACCTTTGCCTTACCGTCGGCATTGTCGATAATAGACAACAGCACGACCATTGACTGGAACATTGTGAGAACCTCACACACCATTACTTCCAATGGTAACAAAACGCTGTTAGGGTTCTTTGTAAACGCCAATACCGTTAATGCTGCCAACGATTCCAAAATAGAGGTCAGCCACTTTTTAAGGCTAAACGGAAAAATTGACTTACAGGGCAAATCCCAATTGGTGCAAACCTTTAATTCCGATCTTGACCCTACCAGTTCCGGTTCTATTGAACGCGATCAGCAAGGACAGAAAAGTATTTACAACTACAACTACTGGTCGTCACCCGTTGGCGCGATCAACAGCACGACCAACAACAATAACTATACGGTAAATGGTGTTTTAAGAGACGGAACAAACACCGCAACACCAGTTGCCATAAACTGGGTAAACGGTATGGACGGTTCCACAGGAACACCAATTAACCTGGCAAGACGCTGGATTTATAAATTCCAGAACCTGTCTGACCTTTACGCAAACTGGACACAAATATTCGAAACCGGAATATTGGCGCCTTCAAACGGATTTACCATGAAAGGCAGCGGAACGGCTACTGCAACGCAAAACTATGTGTTTGTCGGAAAACCATACAACGGCAGAATAAACGGCACCGTTTCGCCCAACAATATTAATTTAAGCGGAAACCCCTATGCCTCAGCTTTAGATGCCCAACAGTTTATTACCGATAATGCTGCTGTTATTAACGGATCGATTTACTTCTGGGAACACTATCCTACGAACAACACCCATGTATTGCTTCAGTATCAGGGCGGTTATGCCACCCGGAACTTTTCTGGCGGAACACCGCCGGTAGCGCCGTTTGGCATCAGCGGATTAGGATCCAGCGCAAGGGTTCCGAACCGTTATATCCCGGTTGGGCAGGGCTTCTTTATACAGGCAAATGCTACCGGAGGAACTATTGTGTTCGACAACAACCAAAGAACCTTTGTTAAAGAAGATGCCCCAACATCGAACATCATGTTTAAAAACGCTTCCGGCGCCAATACCCAGATGTCGGCTTCAGATCATTTTAACGACAATACGAATGACAGTACTACCGCCGAAGACACATTTGCCAGAATACGCCTGGGCTTCACTTCCCACAATGGTAATCACAGACAGTTATTGCTTGCTTTTATGGAAGAACATGCAACAGACGGATGGGATTACGGTTACGACGGCATTGTTCTTGACGACGATTTAGTACAGGATATGTTATTCCTTCTGGACGATAAAAAATTAGTTATCCAGGGTGTCGGTTACTTCAATACGAGCGCTATTTACCCGTTATTGGTCAGAACCGATGTTGCCGGTGAAGTAAAATTCATGATCGATGAACTGGAAAACTTTAACCCGAATCAGCCTATCTATATTTATGACAACGTTACAAATGGATACCATGATATCCGAAATGCTCCTTTTGCTCTTGAAATTCCGGCAGGAGAAAACACAAGCCGTTTTTCATTACGTTTTGAAAAACAAAAACTTGCCGTTACAGAATTTGACTGGAGCGCGGTTAAGATGACTTACCTTCAGGGGAACAACCAGATTAAGATCAATAACGGGCTTACAGATGGCACCCGTATCGAAAAAGTAATGCTTTACAATATAACAGGACAGCTGCTTGGCACGTGGAAAACAGACAACATGGACCAGCAGGAAATCCTGCTGCCGGTTCGCAATGTAAGCGCCGGTACCTATATTATAAAAGCCGACACAAACAAAGGTTCGCTCAGCCAGAAAACAATCATCAGATAAAAAGAACAGCAGCCCCGTTTTGGGGCTGTTGTCATTTTTAGATTTTAATTCTGCTTTAAAAAAAGTAACTTTGTCTTTCTATATATTTTTATCCGCATGAAAGCCTGTTTTTTATTCCTTCTTTGTTTTTGCTGTATATCCCTTTCACACGCACAACTTCAAGCCATTACCGATCAAGCCGATTATCCGTTCTATATTCACCTTCCGGAACAGGAAGTACTGGACAATAAAGCCCCGGTTATTCTCTTTTTGCATGGCAGAAGTTTATCCGGTACCAATCTGGAAAGAGTGAAACGATACGGCGTACTGAAAGCAATAGAAAACGGGAAAAAGATTCCGGCCATCGTTGTTGCCCCGCAGCTGCCTTCCGGTCCCTGGAATCCGGATAAAGTATTGAACGTACTCGAATATGTACAGCAGCATTACAATACTGATTTGTCCCGCGTTTATGTATGCGGTATGAGTCTGGGCGGTTACGGAACCATGCATTTTGCCGGAAAATATGCCGATAAAATCACGGCAGCTGTAGCGATATGCGGCGGCGGAAATGTAAATGATGCCTGCAAACTGGCAACGATCCCGCTTTGGATCCAGCATGGCAACAGGGATTTTATCGTACCGATTTCGGAGTCGAAAAAAATTGTAAAAGCAATCAAAGCCTGCAAACCGGATGCCGATGTAACCTTTACCGTTATCCCCGGAGGCAATCACAGCAATGTGGAGAACATCTTCCGAAAAGACGAAGTCTACGACTGGATGCTGAAACAGGTCAAAAAATAATATCAAACAAAAAAGGCTATCTCACGATAGCCTTTTTTTAGTATTGTAATATTGTTTTCAGTTCTTCCAGACTTACTTTTTGCTGTTCGCCTGAACCCAGGTTTTTCAAAGCAAACTGGTTGCTTTCAATTTCCTCGGCACCTACAATCACAGCATACGGAATACCTCTTTTATCGGCATGTTGAAACTGCTTTCCGATTTTTGCATTACTAGGGTACAATTCCACTTTTATACCGGCTTTGCGCAATTGCATAATCGCTTTCATCGAATATAACGCTTCTGCATCGCCAAAGTTCAGGAATAAGGCTTTAGAAGTAGCGGTAACCGTTTCCGGGAACAGGTTCAATTCTTCCAGTACCAGGTAAATACGATCCAGTCCGAAAGAGATTCCCACGCCACTCATATTTTTCAATCCGAAAATTCCGGTCAGGTCATCATAACGACCGCCCCCGCCAATGGAACCCATCGCAACGGTTTTCGGGGCAGCCACTTCAAAAATAGCTCCCGTATAATAGTTTAGTCCTCTTGCCAGTGTTACATCCAGGTCCAGGATTGCTTTATCCAGACCTAATGCCGCTACGTTATCACAAATAAACGTCAGCTCTTCCACTCCTTTCATACCTTCTTCCGAAGAAGCCAATAAAGCTGCCAGTTTGGTTATTTTCTCCGAAATCGAACCGGTGAAATTAAATAACGGCTGTACTTTTGCAATCGCTTCCTCCGAAATGCCTTTACCGGACATTTCTTTCTTTACTCCGTCTTCTCCAATTTTGTCCAGTTTATCCAAAGCCACCGTAAAATCAATAAGCTTGTCTTTGGCACCGATCACCTCAGCAATACCGGACAGGATTTTCCGGTTGTTGATTTTTATTGTCACTCCTTCCAGTCCCAAAGCCGAAAACACACTGTCATACAACTGTACCAGCTCCACTTCCTGCCATAATGAGGTAGAACCAACCACATCGGCATCACACTGATAAAACTCTCTGAAACGGCCTTTCTGCGGCTTGTCTGCTCTCCATACCGGCTGGATCTGGTAGCGTTTAAACGGGAATTCTATCTCATTCTGGTGTTGCACCACATAACGGGCAAAAGGAACCGTCAAATCATAACGCAGGGCTTTTTCCGAGATTTGTGCGGTAAGTTTCAAACTGTCTTTCGCCTCTAAAAAAGCCTCATTTGCTTTGGCTAAAAAATCGCCCGAATTCAAAATTTTAAAAATCAACCGGTCCCCTTCTTCGCCATATTTTCCCATTAAGGTTTCGGAATTCTCAAAAGACGGTGTTTCAATAGGCTGAAAGCCGAATTTTTCGAAATTCGATTTGATGATCGAAAAAATATAATTACGCTTTGCCACCTCAATTGGTGAAAAATCACGGGTCCCTTTCGGTATACTTGGTTTTTGTGCCATTTTTAGAATTGAAAATTTAATTTAAACTGTCCAGCTACATCTGAAAAAGCGTCGTTCTTTTTCACTACACTGCAAATATCTTACTTTTTAAAATTATCTTCATCCATTTTCAATAAAATACTGTGATAATTTATTCCGGAAGCTGCTCCCTGTTTTACAACTCCCTTTCCCGCTTTTAATATTCTTCCTACTTTTCCAAAAAAATATGTAACAAAAGCTGTACTTTAGTGACAAATTAGCATTATGCTTGGACTATTCAGAGAAAATACTAAAATTGCTTTAGACGCAATTAAAAGTCAGTTACTTCGTACGATATTAACCGTAATGATCATTGCCATCGGGATCACCGCACTTGTTGGAATACTTACCGTGGTTTCTGCATTGGAAAACACCATTGCGAAAGATTTCGCATCCATGGGTGCCAATACCTTTTCCATCAGTCAGTATGATTTATCCTCACAGATCAACAACCAAAATTCCAACCAGAAAATCAATCCGATTATCAGCTATCCGGAAGCCCGTGCTTTTCAGGAAAAATACAAATATCCTTTATCGACTTCTTCCCTTTCGTTTACCGCCACCACCAAGGCCGAAGTAAAATATGAAGCGCAAAAAACCGACCCGGAAATAAGCATCGTAGGTGTTGATGAAAACTTCCTGCCTAACAAAGGACTGGAAACCACAAGAGGACGTAACTTTACCGGATTTGATATTAAAAACAATAATTATGTCTGCATTTTAGGATCCGATTTCGAAAAAGGACTTTTTAAAGATATCAATGCCATAGACAAAACCATATCGATTCGCGGGGCCAAATTTAAAGTAATCGGGATCCTGAAAGAAAAGGGATCCACTTTTGGCAACAGCCAGGATTTACGGGTATTGATTCCGAATCAGATTGCCCGTTCCATCTTTTCGGCTCCCAACATCAACTACGATTTAAGTGTGATGATCGGGCAGAAAGAAATGATCAACCAGGCGGTTGATGATGCCATTATTACCATGCGAAAAATTAAAAAACTCAATCCGGTAGAAAAGAATAACTTCGGGATTGAGCGCAGTGACGACCTGATAAACACCTTACTTTCCAACACCCAGTTTTTAGGTTATATCGCCTGGGCTGTCGGGGTAATTACCATTTTTGGTTCCTCTATCGCCCTGATGAATATTATGCTGGTTTCCGTTACCGAAAGAACCCGTGAAATCGGCGTGCGAAAATCATTAGGAGCCAAAAGAAGTACCATTGCCTGGCAATTTTTTACCGAAACCCTGGTAATCGGTCAGTTGGGCGGATTAGTCGGTATCATCCTCGGAATTTTGGTTGGTTTCGGAATATCCGCTGCGATTAAATTCAGCTTTGTGATTCCGTGGCAGGCTATTTTTGCCGCCTTTGCCACGACTTTCCTTGTAGCTATTGTTTCCGGATTGTACCCGGCCATTAAAGCATCCAAACTGGATCCGGTAGAAGCTTTACGGTACGAATAATCCGTTTACAGTATTGCTTTTGTCATGCGGTCATTGCCGTAAATATCCTTACGCAGTTCTCCGTTTTTAAAATGGTATTCCTTTAGCAATGCCAGCATTTCCGGCCCGAGATACTGATTGATCTCGAAGTACAGCTGCCCGCTTTTTACCAAATGCTGCGCGGCTAATTCCGTGATTTTGCGGTAAAAAAGCAATGGGTCATGGTCTTCGACAAACAAGGCTAAATGCGGTTCAAATTCCAATACGTTTTTGTTTATTTCCTCTTTTTCCAGGTTTCTCACATAGGGCGGATTGGACACGATAATATCAAACTGTTCCGGCAACACACTGGTTTCAAGAATGTTTTTGTGCAAAAACACCACGTTTGCCTGGTTTTGCCTTGCATTCCGTCTGGCTACTTCCAGTGCTTTTTCGGAAACATCGATTGCAAATACCCGGGCCTGCGGCAGCTTTTTAGCCAGCGAAACGGCAATACAACCACTGCCTGTTCCGATATCCAATATTTTAAGCGGCTGTTCTTTGGGCAGTTCCGAAACGGACTGCAGGATCCACTCCACCAGTTCTTCCGTTTCCGGACGCGGGATTAAAACGTTTTCATTCACATAAAAAGGCAGTCCGAAAAATTCGGTTTCCTCAAAAATATACTGAATCGGTTTTTCCGCTTTCAGCTGATGCAGCACTGTTTCCCATTGCAGCAGCTGCATGGCATCCAGTTCAAAATCGGCTTTCAGCACCATATCTACCCGTTTCATCTGGTGAAAAGCGTCTAAAATGATATAGAAAAAGCTTTCGATCTCTTTTTCATCATAAAGAGCCGATAGTTCTTCTTTAAAATAATTGCGATAGTCTTTGATTAGCATCTTATAAATCTTTAAGCATCCATACCGGACAGGAGTTATGACCGGTATCTCCCAACGGAGCCTCCAGATACCGGAATCCGGATTTTACATATAATTTCCGGGCAGCCGTCATGTTTGGAAGTGTTTCCAGATAACATTGTTTAAAGCCGAAAGCTTTTGCCTGCTCCAGGCACTTCCCGATCATTTTTGCTCCCAGCCCCAAACCTCTGGACACGGGTAAAAAGTACATTTTTTGCAGCTCACAAATCGTGGCCGCTCCATTTTCCAATGGTGCAATTCCGGCACCGCCAATAATCTCCCCGTCTTTGACAACCAGGAAATAAGCCGACTGCGGAGTCGCATACGTTTCAAACATCCTGTCCAGCGAAGCGTCGGCATAAGCCGTGCCTACTTTAGGCACTTCATGCTCCACCAATACTGTTCGTATTAAGGCTGCGACAGCCTCATTGTCATTTTTTTGAATTTCCCGTATCTCGATTGTATCCATTTTTAAGGAATAGTTTATTTTTGCAGCTTCCGGACAACAGGAATACTGTTCGATTTGTTCAAAATCAGGACGAATGTAAGCAGCTTCCCTGACAGTTCATAAACATTTAGAATAATTTTACAAATTTAATACGATACGCTTTTGAACACCCATGAATTTTACATGAACCGCTGTGTTGAATTGGCTAAAAACGGTTTGGGCACAACATACACCAACCCTTTGGTGGGCAGTGTTATCGTATACAATAATGAAATTATCGGAGAAGGGTGGCACCGGAAAGCCGGCGAACCGCATGCCGAAGTGAATGCGGTAAACTCCGTTAAGGACAAATCCCTTCTATCCAAAGCTACTATTTATGTGAGTCTGGAACCCTGTAGTCATTTTGGCAAAACACCTCCCTGCTGTGATCTGATCATTCAGCATAAAATCCCCAACGTTGTCATCGGCACCATTGATCCGTTTGCCAAAGTTGCCGGAAACGGCATCAAAAAACTGATCGAAGCCGGTAAAAATGTTACCGTTGGTATACTGGAGGACGCCTGTAACGAGCTCAACAAACGTTTTTTTACATTCCACCAGAAAAAGCGCCCGTATATCATCCTGAAATGGGCAGAAAGCAGTGACGGTTTTATTGCGCCGGAAACCAGAGCGGAGCAAAAACCGGTATGGATCTCCAATGTATATTCCCGCCAGCTGGTTCACAAATGGCGCAGTGAGGAACAGGCTATTTTAGTGGGAACCCAAACCGTTATTGACGACAATCCCAAACTGGATGTAAGGGACTGGACCGGTACAAATCCTGTGCGCATCGTGCTGGATAAATCCGGAAGGATTCCGGAAGATTATTTTGTAAAGGACGGCAGTGTAAAAACCATAATCATCACGGAAAATCAAAATTTAAAAAATTCTACATCAGTTTTTTTCGAAAATTGTATCTTTGATAATACGCTCCCTTTTTCAATTGTATCGATTTTACAGCAATACGATATTCAATCCTTACTTATTGAAGGAGGAAAGCAGACGCTGCAAACCTTTATCGACGCAGGATTATGGGATGAAGCACGGGTTTTTAAAGGCGCTGTAACACTGCAAAGCGGTACAGCAGCACCGTTTATAACCGGTACATTACAAGAGAAACAGACGATACTAAACGACGAACTTCTAATTTTCACACACAATGATTGATACTATCATATTCGATTTTGGCAATGTTTTTATTAATCTGGCAGAAGAAGCCCCATTTGAACACATGCGAAAATTAGGACTGGTTTGCTGGAACGAGGATTTAGACAATCTGAACAAAAGATATGAAAAGGGAAAAATCAAAGAAGCTGATTTTTTCAACGGTCTTCATAAATACATCCCGAACAAAGATTTAAAAGAGATCCGCGATGCCTGGAATGCCATACTGCTGGATTTCCCGCTTTACCGTCTTGAGTTTTTACAGCGTTTATCGTCGCAGTACCGTTTATTCCTGTTGAGCAATACCGATGCAACCCATATTGAAAAATTTGAAAGCAAAGTGGGCGAAACATTCAGCCGCGAATTTTACCAATGCTTTGAAAAGGTGTATTTTTCGTTCGAAATAGGCCTTAGAAAACCCGATCCGGAAATCTTCAACTACATCATCAAGAAACACGAGTTATCGCCTAAAAGAACCCTTTTTGTGGACGACAACAAGCACAATACCGAAGTGGCTGCCAACCTGGGATTAAATATCTGGAACCTGCAGGTGGGTAAAGAAGATGTTGTAGATTTGCTGGATAAAAAATGGTAATTAACAGCATTGGAAAAAGACACATACAAAACCTTAGCCATACCGTCCGAAGAAGTTCTCTACAAAGAAAAAAACAGTAAATTTTTCGGCTATGCCTTTCCTATAGCAACAGAAGAGGATGTCAAACCGATTCTGGAAGATCTCCGGAAGCAGCATCATGCCGCGCGACACTGGTGTTATGCCTTCCAGACCGGAACCGAAAAAATATACTTCCGTGCCAACGACGACGGCGAACCCAATAACTCGGCAGGAATGCCCATTTACGGTCAGATACAGTCGTTTGACGTAACAAACGTACTCATAGTAGTCGTACGGTATTTCGGTGGCGTAAAACTCGGCGTAGGCGGTTTAATATCCGCTTACAAAACAGCTGCCCAGATGGCGCTGGAAGTTTCCGAAATAATCGAAAAGACAATCGACATTCATTACCTCATTCGTTTTGATTATAAAAACATGAACAAAGTGATGCGGGTTATCAAAGAAAAAAATCTGGATATTATCGCCCAGAAAATGGAAATGAGTTGCGAGATTGAAATCGCTACGCGCAAAAAAAATGCCGAAATGATTTTCGACATTTTTTCCAATCTTTATGAAGTAACTATTCTTGAAAAAGAGTAATTTTCAATGTTGCTTTTTTAGCTTTCAACAAACGCCGTTAACTTTTCGGTAACATACGCCGGAGGCAAAGTCGGCTTTCCGGTTTTCATGTCTACAAACACCAGAATGGAGTTCCCCGTTGTTAATAACTCACCTGCTTCATTGTAGATTTCGTAGTCAAATTCTATCTTAACAGAGGTCTGACTTTTGAATATTGTTTTCACCGTTAGCAGGTCGTCATAAAGTGCCGGTTTTTTGTAACTCATGCTCAAAGAAACCACCGGAAGCATAATTCCGTTTTCTTCCATCCATTTATAAGAAAGCCCAAGGTTTCTAAGCCATTCCACACGTCCCATCTCAAAATACTGCGCATAATTTCCGTGATAAACCACTCCCATCTGGTCTGTTTCGGCGTATCGGACACGAACCTGAAATTGATAATCTCTCATATTAATTTTTTGTTAATTTATTTTAAAAACATTTTTAAATGTACTTACAATATTTTTTTCATAAAATCAATACACGTTATATTTTTTTTTGAAAAAAATTGTCCACATATTTGTCTTCCCAATTTCAATGAAAGTATCTGACTTACTTTTTGAATTCAACTTTTTAAAAAAACATTAATTATGCCCGAATATATGAATAAAACTGCGCAATCGGTATGGGAAAACTGTCTGTCATTCATAAAAGACAATATTCAGGATCAAGCATATAAAACTTGGTTTGAACCTATCAAAGCTGTTGAGCTTACTGATAACGCATTATATATTCAGGTACCTAGTAAGTTTTTTTACGAATGGCTGGAAGAACATTATGTAAAATTGCTCAAAGTTGCCTTAACAAAAGAACTTGGAGCGAGCGCAAAGTTACTTTATAAAATTAAAATGGAAAACACTTATGGCAATAAACTACCGTTCACGGAGCAGCTGCCAAGTGTTAGTCGTCCGCCGGTAAAACCACAGGAAGTTGACGTACCGATTCAGAATAAAAATCCGGAGTTAAAAAATCCGTTTATCATACCGGGAATCCGCAATGTAAAAATCGAATCCCAGTTAAATGCCAATTACAGTTTCGACAATTTCCTGGAAGGGGAATCCAACCGTCTGGCCCGTTCTGCCGGTATGGCTGTTGCCAACAAACCGGGCGGAACTTCTTTTAATCCGTTATTGCTTTTTGGCGGTGTCGGATTGGGAAAAACCCACCTGGCACATGCTATTGGTGTGGAGATCAAAGAAAAGCATCCGGAGAAAACCGTACTGTATATTTCGGCAGAGGTTTTCACACAACAATATATCGATTCGGTTAAAAAGAATACCCGTAACGACTTCATTCACTTCTATCAGTTAATTGATGTACTGATCATTGATGACGTGCAGTTCCTTTCCGGAAAAGCAGGAACACAGGATGTATTCTTCCATATCTTTAATTATTTACACCAAAACGGAAAACAGGTTATCCTTACTTCCGACAAAGCACCTGTGGACATGCAGGATATTGAACAACGCTTACTTTCCCGTTTTAAATGGGGATTGTCTGCCGAAATTCAACAGCCGGATTATGAAACCAGAACCGCTATCTTAAAAAATATTTTATACCGCGACGGTGTGGAAATGCCGGACGAGATTGTAGAATATGTAGCCAAGAACATCAAAACCAATGTCCGTGAACTGGAAGGTGCCATCATTTCATTGATCGCACAATCTTCTTTCAACAAACGGGAAGTAACTACCGAATTAGCCAAACAAGTCGTTGAGAAATTTGTTAAGAATGTAAAACGCGAAGTTTCTATTGATTATATTCAAAAAGTGGTTTCCGATTATTTCCAGTTGGACATCGAAACTTTGCAATCCAAAACCAGAAAGCGTGACGTGGTTCAGGCAAGACAGCTGGCAATGTTTTTCGCTAAAAAATTCACAAAAGCTTCTTTAGCCAATATCGGATCACAAATTGGCGACAGGGATCACGCAACCGTTTTACATGCCTGTAAGACTGTTGACAATCTTGTTTCTACCGATAAGCAATTCAAAAAATACGTAGACGATATCCACAAGAAGTTATCCTTATAACAGCATGCCTATAAAGATTTTAATGGTTTGTCTGGGGAACATCTGCCGCTCCCCGCTGGCTGAGGGAATTTTAAAAAGTAAACTTCCCCGGGAATCTTTTTTTGTAGATTCTGCCGGAACCGGAGGATGGCATGCCGGAGAGCTTCCCGACAATCGTTCTATACTGACCGCAAAAAACAAAGGTATTGATATTACCGACCAGCGGGCCCGTCAATTTAAGTTATCCGATTTCCAGAACTTTGATTATATCTTCGCCATGGACAATTCCAACTTTAAAGACATTATCCGCCTGGCTCCTGACGACACTGCAAAATTAAAAGTCAAACTCATTTTAAATGAGCTTTATCCCGGTGAAAACATCGCCGTTCCCGATCCTTATTATGGCGAACAAAACGGTTTCGAACAAGTTTACAATTTACTGAACGATGCCTGCGATATTATTGCCGACAAATTAAAAAACCAGCACTTATGAAACCAACCGCTCTTTATGGCAAGTTATACCTGATACCAACAACTTTAGGAGAAATGAATCCCGAAGATGTGTTACCGCAAACCATAAAAAGAAGCATTGATTTCATTGATTACTATATCGTTGAAAATGAAAAAACCGCCCGCCGGTTTATCAAGAGCGTACATGCCGAAAAAAAACAGCCGGATTTAAAAATTTCCGTACTGAACAAACACACCGAAGCTTCCGAGCACAATGCCTTTATACAGCCGCTTTTAGAAGGTCAGAACATTGGTTTAATGAGTGAAGCCGGTTGTCCCGGTGTAGCCGATCCCGGTGCGGCCATTGTAAAAATCGCTCATGAAAAAGGCATTCAGGTTGTTCCTTTAGTAGGTCCATCGTCCATTCTTTTAGCAATCATGGCTTCCGGAATGAACGGGCAGAGTTTTGCCTTTAACGGTTACCTTCCGATTGACAAATCGGAGAAAAAACAAGCCCTGAAAAATTTTGAAAAGCTATCACACGATAAGAACCAGTCGCAATTATTTATTGAAACACCTTATCGCAACAACAAGCTGATGGAAGATTTGTTACAGATTCTACAGCCCAGCACACATCTTTGCATTGCCTGCGATATTACCCTGCCAACAGAGTTTATCAAAACCAGAACGGTGAACGAGTGGAAAAAAAATAAGGTCGATTTACATAACCGACCTTGTATTTTTATTATTCATAAAATGAATTAATTCATCTTTACTTTTGCATCCGGATTGGCTACAATATTAGATGTATCGTATCCTCCAAATCGTTTCATATAACTTCGCAGTGAAGTTCCGAAACCGTCTGTAAATCCGTTTGCACCATTACTTCTCAAAAAGCTTTTTACAGATCCTGCACCACCCAAGTGTGCTGCAGCCAGAATTCCTGATTCTGTAATTTTCACGCCTTTGATCACTTTACCTTCGTAACGGTCAATCTCTTTTCGTAACTCCCATTTATTACGGGCCAGAAGCGCTTTAAAAGCTTTCTCCTGCATTTTAGGGTTTTTCAGAAACTCAGCTGCATTATAAATTCCAACCGTTCTCAGGGTGCTTTTCCCGAACTGGTATTTCCCCATATAACCAAAAGGGTTAACCAGGTCATACAGTCCTAATGACTCTTTCACAGCAATTGCCTGCTTGAAGCCTACATAAGATTTACCGGTAAAAGGGAAATTGAAAAATACTTTGCTTGTTTCTTCCTCTGTGGGAACTAAATACGTGATCACTTCATCATCCTCTACATGAAATCCTTCTAATTTTTCTACCTCGAAAGCTTTAAAACCAGAACTGATTAAGGTGATTAGGAGTATCAATCCTAAAAAGTAAGTCCATCTTTTTATCATACATTTTGATTTCTCAAGCGCTGTCACCGACATGAAATTTCCGTTTGCAAATATAAGACAAAAATTATAAACCTGAAAATCAGCATGTTAAACTTTTCTAAAAATAGAGCCAATGCCCGCGGAGCCTACTGAAGTCGCTGAGTTCCAAAGCGGGAGCCGGAATTTTTACGGTGTTTAAAATCGAGAAAACTGTTTTCAAAACCGGAGATTTTGTTTTAATTTTTTTGAAATCTATATCCAGACTAAATAAGATTTGACGATACCGCCCACTTTCTGAAGCAAATTCGGGCGGTAAGGTTTCCGCTCTTCCGGACAGCATTCCTTCGGCACTATAGCCCACTGCAAAGCTGAGCCATTCCGGCAGCATTTCCGTTTTGGTAAAGGCCTGTATATTTGCCGAAAGCCAGTACGTCTGCCCGTTATAATCCTTTAGCAGCTGTTCTTTTAAATCTTTCCCCAAAACATCCGGTCGCATCGCGGCATAACGGGTGGTATGAAATGAAAATTTCGGCGTGATGCGCTGTTCTTTCCACAGCAGTTCCTGCGACACATACAACAGGGTTCCGGAAGCATTAGCCACCACATCGCCCCAGGAGGCTCCCCATTCCTGAGAAAATCCGTCGAAGGTTTCCACAGCCGTTAAAAAGGCAAAACCCAACGTGGAACCATATACTAACTGTTCTTTTTTGTCGGCACCACTCCATTCCAGCAACTCCGCTCCCATTCGTCCCATGTGGTAAGCCGTATAAACATGTCCCGCCTTATCCATCTGCATCCAGTCGCTGTTGTCGTTTTTAAAGTGAAAACCACTGCGCGGGTAATCTTTATACCACAATTGGTTCAAACCAATCAAAGCACCACCCAAAACAACTCCTTCGGAGGCATACACCAGCGTTCTTCTTTGTTTATTGAGCGTATCGGAAGGAATCAAAAAGGACTGCGCCTGTACAGAACCGAAAAACAGCAGCAGTAAAAAACAAACCGTTACATTCCATCCGGACATCATTTTGCCTAAAACAAAACTTCCCGATAAATATCGGGAAGCCGTCAAAATTTCTTTTGATTTGTATGTTGTACTATTTTGCAGGTTGCTTTTCAAAAATTAACGATTAATGCCCTGTTTGGCAAGCCATTCCACATATTTCTTTTTGTTTACACCATGCTGTGCCAAAGTTGCCGCAAATTCATGGTATCCGAATTTTTCAACACTTGCACAGAAATAGATATAATCGTGTTTTTCGGCATTTAAAACCGCATCGATTGCGTTAATATCCGGCATCGCGATTGGTCCCGGCGGCAATCCTGTATGAATATAGGTATTATAAGGAGAGTTAATTTTCAGGTCTTCATACAGTACGCGTTTGATCACTCTGTCGAAATCACCGCTTTCTCTTTTTACCGCATAGATAACCGTTGGATCTGCCTGAAGCGGCATGTCTACTTTTAAACGGTTCAGGTAAACACCGGCAACCCGTGGTCTTTCGTCCACTTTTGCTGTTTCTTTATGTACAATAGCAGCTAATGCAGACACTTCCAATGGCGTTAAGCCCAATGCTTTTGCTTTTGCCAGGCGGTCTTCATTCCAGAATTTACGGTATTCCTTGATCATTTTATCGCGCACCTTGATTCCTGTGGTATTCCAGTAAAATTCATAGGTATTCGGGATAAACATACTCAAAACATTATCTTCTGTAAAACCGTTTTCTGCCATAAACGTAGAATCGGTAAAGGTTTTCATCAAAGTAATACTGTCCGGTTCAATCTGAGACGATAATCGCTGCACTAATTTCCCCAGGGATTCCTGATTGTTAAAAGCCATTTTCACCGGTACGTTTTTGCGTAAAGCTCTTACGATATCAAAGCTGCTCATTCCGTTTGTTAAAAGGAATTTTCCGGATACCACATTCTGATTATAGCCTCTTTTGGAAGCGACAAAATCAAAATATTCCATATTGTTTACGTAAGGCTCCAATATTTTCTGCACTTGCGGATAGGTCGCATCGGTGGGTACATATACAAAGGTTTCATTTTCCGAAAATTTAGTATTGGCAGAAAACACTTTATTATACAGTATATAACCATAAATCAAAGCGATAAATAGCAATACCACCGAAAAGATGCTGATAATTTTCTTTACTTTCAAAATAAAAATACGATTAAGATTGATGAATTAATTGATAAACTCCTTCATCGGTAAACCGGTTTTGGGTGCGAACCCAATCCTTTTTCACCCCGATGCATTGGAAGCCAAAAGTAGTAAAAAGCTGAATACTCGCTACATTTTCCTGACTAATATTTGCATACAATTGATGTAATTGCAATTGCTCAAATGCAAACGCAATCAGTAAGCGTAACGCCTCTTTTCCAACACCTTTACTCCGGTCTTCCGTGTTTTTTATAACGATCCCGATTCCGGCTCTCTGATTTTTCGGATCAAAATCAAACAAATCGATCAGGCCTATTGCTTTAAAATCATCGTTTTTACAAATCGCCAGCCGCAATTGTTTGGCTTCATAGATATCCTGCTGTGCATTTTCAAGATACTGCCGTATTAAAAAGCGGCTATAAGGGGTTTGCGTATTGCTTACTTCCCAAATCGCTTCGTCATTTTCGACAGCATACACAAATTCAAGATCTTCGGGTTCCAAAGCTCTCAGATAAATTTTATCTCCTTTTAGTGTTACCAACTGTTATTACCTTAAAGTCTTATGAAAAATCGATTTCTCCTTTAAAAACCCGGGTAGCCGGACCTTTTAGAAAAACCTGGGTAAAAAAGCCGTTTTTTTCCTGAAAGCTCACTTCCAGTTTTCCGCCTTCTACTTCCAGTTCAATCACAGAACCGGTTGTTTTTCCGGTTGCTTTCATGGCGATTGCCACAGCCGTTACTCCGGTTCCGCAGGAAAGCGTTTCATCTTCCACCCCTCTTTCGTAGGTGCGCACTGAAAATTTGTCCGTTCCCGTTTGGGCTACAAAGTTCACATTACTCCCCGTTTTTCCGTACAAATCGCTGTAACGGATCCGGGCACCTTCGTTTCTAACATCAAAAATCTTCAAATCGTCCACCAATTCCACGTGATGCGGCGAACCGGTATTTAAGAATACATGGTTTTCATGCTGTTCCACCGTATCCACATCTTTCATTTGCAGCGACACGATACCATTAGCCGCGATAGTTGCATGATGCAAACCGTCTGTCGCTATAAAAGTGGTCTGATCGTTAATAAGGTTCAGTTCTTTTGCAAAAGCCACGATACAGCGGCCTCCGTTTCCACACATGGAACTTTCGTTTCCGTCTGAGTTATAATACACCATACGAAAATCTGTCGATTCGTCATTTTCCAGCAGTATCAATCCGTCGGCACCTATGCCAAATCTTCTGTCGCACAGATATGCTACCAGTTTGGTATCATTTTTGGGAAATGTCAACTGACGGTTATCGATCATAACGAAGTCATTACCCGTTCCCTGATATTTATAAAAAGTTACTTTCATTTAGTATTCGAATATTAAATAAGGCTTTTGTGTAGTTGCTACAACGTTGCTTTTTTGCTTTTATTACCACTAAGGTAGTGATTCACAAAAGTACAAATATTAATGACACGTTAAAGATTGTTAAACGGGCGTTAAACCCTTTTTTTGAATTCCTGAAGTTTATAATTTTACTGTTAAATAATTAAATATACCAGCGAATATGAAAAGATTATCAAGCTTATTATTAGTTTCACTGTTAAGCGGAGCTATTACTCTGGGAGCTTACAAAGTTTTATTTGACCGCAATTCTCCCAATGATTCCAGACTTTCTATCGCATCAGACAATTACACCAGAAATGTAAGTTTAGGAGCTGAGAACATGGATTTTACAGCTGCTGCCGAGAATGCGGTACACACTGTTGTTCACGTTAAAAACGTTTCGGTTTCCAAAATACCGTCGAGCCCGTTAATGGAGTTCTTTTACGGTTACAGAGGTGACCAGCAGCAAACGCAAATCGGTACCGGTTCCGGTGTTATTATTACGGAAGACGGTTATATCGTAACAAACAATCACGTGATCCAGAATGCCACCGAACTGGAAGTTACCTTAAATAATAATAAGACGTATAAAGCCAGATTAATCGGTACCGACAGTAAAATGGATATCGCTTTACTGAAAGTGGATGCCGATGAAAAGCTGCCGTATGCCACATTTGGAAATTCCGACAATCTTAAGGTAGGCGAATGGGTTCTGGCTGTTGGTAATCCGTATAACCTTACTTCAACAGTAACAGCCGGAATTGTTTCGGCCAAAGCCAGAAATCTTTCCAACAACGGCATTCAGTCGTTTATACAAACCGATGCTGCCGTTAATCCCGGAAACAGTGGCGGTGCGTTAGTGAATACCCGTGGTGAGCTGATCGGGATCAACACGATGATCTCTTCGGTAACCGGTTCGTATGTGGGGTATTCTTTTGCTGTGCCGTCTAACATTACCCGTAAAATTATTGAAGATCTAATGGAATACGGAAATGTACAACGCGGTGTACTGGGTGTTGAAGGAACCGATTTGAACAGTGCCGCTTCAAAAGAATTCGGCGTGAAACTGACACAGGGCTTTTACATCACCAATGTTTCTAAAAAATCCGGTGCGGAAAAATCCGGATTACGCAAAGGCGATATTATCGTTAAACTGGACAATCAGAATATCAATTCGTATGCAGATGTATCCTCATATATCAACACCAAACGTCCGAATGATGTGGTGATTGCCGGCATTATCCGCGATGGCGACCGCAAGGATGTAAAAATCGAGCTTACCAAAAGAGAGCTGCTGAATTATGAGTTTAACGGACTGGAGCTTGAAGACATTGGCGCTGCCGAAAAGAAAATGTTCAACATTAATTACGGAGTAAAAATAAAAGATGTGACCAGCGGCAATCTTCTGAAATATGCAAACGATTTAAAAGGCAGCATTATCTTAAATGTTGACGGTGCAAAAGCCACCGACATCGAAACAGTGTCCCGCGCTTTAGCCCGAAAAGGAGAAGATCAATCGGTTCGCTTAGAAATAATTACCAAAAAAGGAGTGCTTGTACAAGTCATCACCCAATAAAACGGAACCACAAAAACAAACCCGGCTTTTTAGTCGGGTTTTTAATTTTAAAAAACTTGTTTTTTCTAAAATAAATTCAGTAAAAATCAATACTTTTGCACCAATTTTACTAACAACACAATCTAACTTATTTACTTCATGAACAACAATAGTGCTGTATACGAAAAAGAGTTGGCTTTTCAGGCAGACAGAAGAAGAGCTGGCGTTGAATTTATCAAAATTATTAGCGACTTATGGTATGACAAATCAATTGAATTAGTTCTTTTCAGAAACCAATTGATCGACAGAAATGTAAGTGATATTATCAACTTACACGAATATGCAGGAGAATTTGTTCAAAAACCAATCAATATTTTCGATTCAGTAGAGATCGCAAGAGCTATCGAGTCTTTGGATTTACCACCTTCCCGTATTGATATTGGAAAACTTACTTATGAATATCATCTGGAAGATGATAAATATAACGATGCAACCGCTTTTGTTTTAGACAAACTGAAAAACGCAAAAGACACGCAGGACATCCAGCCGAAAGACGTTGTTTTATACGGTTTTGGCCGTATCGGACGTTTACTGGCACGTGAATTAATGTCGAAAATCGGTAAAGGACAACAATTGCGTTTAAGAGCTATTGTTACCCGTGATAAAAATGACGCTGTACTTCTTGAAAAAAGAGCTTCTTTATTGCGTTATGATTCTGTTCACGGTGATTTCGAAGGTTCTGTAATTGCTGATCCGGAAAACAATGCTTTGATTATTAACGGAACAACAGTACACATCATTACTGCCAATGCTCCGGAAGATATCGATTATACAAAATATGGTATTAACGATGCTTTGGTAATTGACAATACCGGTGCTTTTACAACAGAAGAAGCCCTAAGCCGTCACTTAACTTCAAAAGGTGCCGACAAAGTATTGTTAACTGCTCCAGGAAAAGGCGTACCGAATATCGTTTATGGTGTTAACCACAATGATTACAATCCGGATGAAGTAAAAATTTACTCTGCCGCTTCCTGTACAACAAACGCAATCACTCCTATTTTAAAAGCAGTAGAAGATACGTTAGGTGTTGTAAAAGGGCATTTGGAAACGATCCACGCTTATACAAACGACCAGAATCTGGTTGACAACATGCACAAAAAATACCGTCGTGGAAGAGCTGCAGCTTTAAACATGGTTATTACCGAAACTGGTGCCGGAAGCGCTGTTGCAAAAGCTTTGCCTTCTTTAGCCGGAAAATTAACATCCAATGCTATCCGTGTACCGGTTCCAAACGGTTCGTTAGTAGTATTGAATTTAGAGGTTGAAAAAGCAACTTCTAAAGATGGTGTAAACGACATTATGAAACAATATGC
The DNA here is from genome assembly GCF_002379575.1 of Flavobacterium sp. UBA4197. NCBI lineage: Bacteria > Pseudomonadati > Bacteroidota > Flavobacteriia > Flavobacteriales > Flavobacteriaceae > Flavobacterium > Flavobacterium sp. UBA4197. The sequence goes on along the minus strand of NZ_DFUB01000015.1, from coordinate 14,354 downwards.
TTTAGAAGGGGAACTTGTAGAGCAAATCAAATATTCTTTAAATAACGAACTGGTATCGTCTGATATCGTTGGAACTTCTGCTCCTTCAATTTTCGACAGCAATGCAACAATTGTTTCTGCTGACGGGAAAAATGTGGTTATGTATGTTTGGTATGATAACGAATACGGCTATAGCCACCAGGTAATTCGTTTGGCTAAATACATTGCTAAAGTAAGACGTTACATGTACTATTAATAGTCGTTATTAACGAAATTTTATCAAACCGCCTCAGGATCCTGAGGCGGTTTTTTTTTACCTTTAAGTTTCCTTATTCCCTAAAAATCATATTATGAAAATCATAATTCCGGACGATTATCAAAATGCCGTAATGCATTTGGATTGCTTTAAACTTCTTAAAGACCACCAGGTTGTTATTTACAATGAAACCGAACAAGATATTGATAAACTGGCGGCAAAATTTTCGGATGCCGATGTTTTGGTACTGATACGGGAACGAACGGAAATTTCGGAAGCCCTGCTTTCCCGTCTGCCCAATTTAAAGCTCATCAGTCAAACGGGAAAAATATCGCATCATTTAGACCTGAATGCCTGCACCCGCCATAAGGTTGCCGTTGCGGAAGGTATCGGTTCGCCCGTTGCACCTTCAGAGTTAACATGGGCTTTGATCATGAATGCCATGCGCCAGTTGCCGCAGGCCATCCAGGCAATGAAAGATGGAAAATGGCAGGTCAACATCGGCCGTACCGTTCACGGTAAGACTATCGGGATTTGGGGTTATGGCAAGATCGGTAAAAAAGTAGCGCAATATGCCCGGGCATTTGGTGCTACCGTATTGGTATGGGGCAGCGAAAATTCCCGGAATGAGGCTGTAAAAGACGGTTTCCAGGTCGCTTCCGGCAAGTCCGATTTTTTCCGGAATGCCGATATCATCACTTTACACCTGCGCCTGAACGGCGAAACAACCGGAATTGTAACAGAAAGTGATTTACTGGACATGAAAAAGGAGGCTATTATTGTCAACACAAGCCGGGCAGAGCTAATCGCAACAGGTGCTTTAGCAAGCGCTCTTAAAAAAGGACATCCGGGCTTTGCCGCTGTAGATGTTTACGAACGGGAACCGGTTTATGATCCGGATTATGAGCTGCTGCAAATGCCTAATGTTATCTGTACGCCGCATCTGGGTTATGTTGAACAGAACAGTTATGAACTTTACTTTGAAAAGGCTTTTGAAAATGTTATTCATTATGCCAATGGGAAACCTGCGAATATTGTGAATCCGGAGGTTTTATGAGGAAGGAGGCGAAGTATGATATATGAGGTACGATATAAGAAGTACGAAGTGTGAGGTGTGAAATACGAGGTGTGAGTTTTACCAAATTTTATATAAAAAAAGCGCTCCGAAATTCGGAGCGCTTTTGCTTTATACTATATTCCTTAATTATGCTTTTCCGGCAGCAATTAAGTTTAAGGCAGAACCAGCCACAAACCAGCCAATCTGACCCTGGTTGTAGGTATGATTTACCATGATGATATCTTTTGTACCGTCAGCGTGAACAAATTCTAATGTTAATTGTTTACCTGGTGCAAATTCTTTTAAGTCCAAGAAGTTGATTGTATCGTTTTCCTGGATTTTATCGTAATCTGCCTCGTTTGCAAACGTTAACGCTAACATACCTTGTTTTTTAAGGTTTGTTTCGTGGATACGGGCAAATGATTTTACCAATACCGCTTTCACACCTAAATGACGTGGTTCCATTGCAGCATGCTCACGGGAAGATCCTTCTCCGTAGTTATGGTCACCCACAACGATAGAGGGAACACCTGCCGCTTTATAAGCACGTTGTACCGCCGGTACTTCTGCATATTCTCCTGTTAACTGGTTCTTAACGTTATTTGTTTTTTGGTTAAACGCATTTACGGCTCCAATCAACATATTGTTAGAAATATTATCCAGGTGACCACGGAAACGCAACCAAGGACCTGCCATTGAAATGTGGTCGGTTGTACATTTTCCGAAAGCTTTGATCAATAATTTTGCTCCGGTAATGTTTTCACCATTCCAAGGCTGGAACGGATCCAATAATTGTAAACGCTCCGATGTTGGCGAAACTGCTACCTGAACACCTGAACCGTCTTCTGCCGGTGCCTGGTATCCTGCATCTTCTACAGCGAATCCTTTTTTAGGTAATTCATCTCCTGTAGGCTCGTCTAACATTACTTCTTCACCGTCTTCGTTGATTAATTTATCCGTAAGCGGGTTAAATCCTAAATCACCTGCAATCGCTAAAGCGGTTACCAATTCCGGAGAACCAACGAATGCTAATGTATTCGGGTTACCATCGGCACGTTTAGAGAAGTTACGGTTGAAAGAGTGAACGATTGTATTTCTTTCTTCTTTTTCAGCACCTTCTCTATCCCACATTCCGATACATGGTCCGCAGGCATTTGCAAATACTGTTGCCCCGATTTTATCGAAAGTATCGATGAATCCGTCACGCTCGATAGTATAACGAACCTGCTCTGATCCCGGTGTGATTGTGAATTGTGCTTTTGTTTTTAATTTTTTATCCGCAACCTGTTTTGCCAATGACGCAGCGCGGGCAATATCTTCATAAGAAGAGTTTGTACAAGAACCGATTAATCCGATTTCAACTTTTAAAGGCCAGTTGTTTTTCTCTGCCTCTTCTCTCATTTTTGAGATTGGCGTTGCCAAATCCGGAGTGAAAGGTCCGTTTAAGTGCGGCTCTAATTCTGAAAGGTTGATTTCGATTACCTGATCGAAATATTGTTCCGGATTAGCATATACTTCCGCATCTGCTGTTAAATATTGTGCTACTTTGTTTGCTGCATCTGCAACATCTGCACGTCCTGTTGAACGCAGGTAACGATCCATTGAATCATCATATCCGAAAGTTGATGTTGTTGCACCAATCTCAGCACCCATATTACAGATTGTTCCTTTACCGGTACAAGACATTGCCGTAGCTCCTTCTCCGAAGTATTCCACAACAGCTCCTGTTCCTCCTTTTACCGTAAGAATTCCGGCTACTTTTAAGATAACGTCTTTTGGAGCCGTCCATCCTGATAATTTACCTGTTAATTTAACCCCGATAAGTTTTGGAAATTTTAATTCCCAAGCCATACCCGACATTACATCAACAGCATCTGCTCCACCAACTCCAATAGCTAACATTCCTAATCCACCTGCATTTACAGTGTGTGAATCCGTACCGATCATCATACCGCCCGGGAAAGCATAGTTTTCTAAAACTACCTGGTGAATAATACCTGCTCCCGGTTTCCAGAATCCGATTCCGTATTTATTGGAAACAGAAGAAAGGAAATCGAATACTTCACTACTTTGTGATTTTGCTCTCGCTAAATCCGTTTTTGCATCAACTTTAGCCTGGATCAAGTGATCACAGTGAACCGTTGTTGGAACGGCAACTTTATTTTTTCCTGCGTGCATGAACTGCAATAATGCCATCTGCGCAGTCGCATCTTGACACGCTACTCTATCCGGAGCGAAATCAACATAATCCTTACCTCTTGTAAAAGCTTGTGTTGGAGTCCCCTCCCACAAGTGAGAATATAAAATCTTTTCCGATAATGTTAATGGACGACCAACAAGTTCACGTGCTTTATCAACACGCTCAGCCATGTTATCATACACTTTTTTAATCATTTCAATATCAAAAGCCATACTATGAATAAGTTATGTTATTATTATGTTTGTTTTTTAAAAGTGGCACAAATTTAAGCAATCTTAATGAGAATTGAAAATTTTTAGCATTTCATTGATTTCAAAGAATTATTATTTATAAACATTCTATTTTAATGAATATTTTTCAACGAATTCAAGAAATAACACCAAAAAGCAAGAAATTCATATTTTTTTAATTTTATATTGTCAATTCCTAAAAAAAACAACTCATTTACTAATAAAACCCAAAATCCGCACGGCCATAAAAGCCTGTAAACAGGCTAAAATGAGTGTTTTTATCGCTTAAAATAAACGCAGAAAAATGTTTTTCGCAACCAATAATTTATTTCCGGAGTGCCATTAACGGTTTTTCATAATAACGATACAGCAGATAACTCAGTAAAAAAGTAATGCCGAGATACATTATTGTAAAAAGATGCAGCTGCCAGCCCACCAGAGCCGTGGTATCGATCCAGTATTTGAGTAATTGCAGGATAAGGCTGTAATGAAGCAGGTAAACGGAATATGAGATCAGGCTCACCAAAGTAACCGGTTTAAGCAGCCAGGCCGGTGCCGTTTTCCATCCGGACAAAACAGGCAGAAACAGCGCAAACGTGAGCGAGGTAACCGGCAAATAGAGTACATTCCAAAAGAACGGATAGTCTGCAATCAGAATCCGGAAAAAACCTACTCCCACATACATCAGCACTATCAGCACACAACCTGAAGCAGCCATTTTTATCTTTTGCTTTGCCCAGAATTCCGGATAATTAAGAGACAGCCAGCTAAAGACGGCTCCGATTAAAATGGAGTCTATCCTATAGATCACTACGGCTTTTAACGACACATTCCACTGGATCAGGGTTGTATTGGACGTCCAGCAGTAATATCCGATCTTGGCTCCTATAAATACAGCTATCAACCCTAAAACCACTGTTATAAAAAGACGGGATCTGTTTTTTCCCGGAATCAGTATAGCCGCAGCAAAAAGCGCCAGCACACTAATCAGATAGGCAAATTCTTCTACCGACAGGCTCCAGGATTCCGGAAAAAAGGCCGGCATGGTTGTAGCAAAGTTTTGCAGAAAAAGGAAGTAGTAACCGGCATGCGTCATTTGAAAACCAAACAACATCCCGATACCGCAATTGAGCAGCAATACCAGGAAGTAATTGGGCAGTGTCCGGAACCATCTTCTTTGCAGAAAGTAAAAAACAGTTGCCCCGGTAAAGTCCGTTTTTAAAAACAAACGGTATAGAATGCCGCCAATCAGGAAGCCGCTTAACACAAAAAACAGTTCCACACCCCAAAATCCGAACAACGTAAAGAGCTGGGATAATATTTTCGGGCAATCCGGGTAAATCCACAATAAATGGCCGCCTAAAACCATCAGGATTGCCGCAGCACGCATAACATCTAATCCGAAAACACGTTCCGTTCCGGTTATTTTAGTACCATTCATTTTATTATGTATTTTTGTTTTCTACCGAATGTAATTATGACAAAATCAAAGATATATAAATATACAGCAATCCTGGTATTCTCCGCTATAGTGGTGACCGGAATTGTATATTCCCAGTTGTCCAACCGGCATAAAGCAATCGTAAAAACAAAGGCTTTGTATCTCACCGGATTATTAGACAGCAACTGGACCGTTGCCAGCGGCACACAGGAATACAACATGGTATCGCCTGCTTTTCTTATTGACGGTATTTACAAATCCATGGAAGGCCCGAAAGCCTCCCGCTATATCCAGCTGAATCAGACCGAAAAGCTGTTGTGGATTAAAGGTTTCGAAGTACAGGCACTTGATGCCAATACCAATGCCGTACTATCCAATGATTATATCTGCCACATGAATGTTGACATCAATGATGTAAAGTATTACCATCACTGGCAGCTAAACGACCGCATTGGCAAACAATACCCGCGGCTCACGTCGTTATCGCAAGGACTGGAACGTTTTGATTTCCCGGAAGGCTACGGGGTTCCTGTTATAGGCAACGATTTTCTTTTTGTGACATCGCAGACCTTAAACCAGAATATTCCGGATATTTTTAAAAAGGTAAAGCACAAAATCACGGTTAAATATGATGCTTCCAAAAGCCCTATAAAGCCTTTGATGAGCAAAACCGTTTTTATACAATTGCCTTTTGACAAGCATGATCCTTTTAAAGACCCTTTGGATCCGGGAAGCAATCAGTGCATTCCCGTAGAGACCAAAAATCATACTTATGAAGACAAGAACGGAAACAAATTGTCCGGGCATTGGGTGATTCCCACCGGTGCTGCCACTTACCGCAGTTCTATTAAGGAACAGCTGCAAATTCAGGATAGTGCCCGCCTGCATTTTTCTGCTCCGCACGTACACCCGTTTGCCACCGCAATCAGCATTTATGACAAGACTGCAAACAAGACCGTTTTTACCTGTAAGGTGACCAATTATAAAGATAAGATCGGGTTAAAAGCAATACAGCCATTCCGTTCCGAAACCGGTGTCTGGCTTTACGGCAATCACGATTATGAATTAGTTTTAAACGTGAACAATACCACTGCTACCGAACAGGATATGATGGGCAGTATGTTTTTGTTTTTTCACGACCGGGAACTGGAAGAGAAAATACAGCAACAATAAGCAACAGAACGGTTATACCTGAAAACAGAAGAGCCTTTTCAAAAAGTATTGAAAAGGCTCTTTTATTTATTGCTATGCTGTTTATAGTTTTACTGCTGCGTTATCGTCCTGACTAAAGTATTTAAAAATCATGACTGCCGATAATACTGCTCCGGCCAACGCCATCAAACCACCCACGGTTATCAATTCGATCGCTTTAGCCGTAACTTCCGGGAATTTCCGATAATCAGACAAGACCGCTAAAAAAAGTCCGAAGGAGATCAGGCCAACGGCTATTCCCAAAAAGACGCCAAAATATTTATTTTTAAAAATTACCTGAGCAACCATTATTGCGGTCACGATCAGCATTACATAATTAATTTCGCTCCTTACAATCAGGGTTTCGAAAAAAAAGAAAACAGCCAGTCCGATCAGTAAAAATTCTGGTAAATTTTTTAAAATATTTCTCATTTGACAACGTTTTTTGGTTAGTATATCAAAAACGTAATAAAAGTAAAAAAATTATATCAATTTATCAATAATCATTTCTTCCGTAATTCCTTCTGCATCAGCTTTGTAATTCTTAATAATACGGTGGCGCAGAATTCCGGTTGCAACAGCTTTTACATCTTCAATATCCGGTGAAAACTTACCGTTTAATGCGGCATTTGTTTTAGCAGCCAGGATCAGGTTTTGCGAAGCACGCGGTCCGGCTCCCCAATCCAGATAGTTTTTCACGAAGTCTGTTGCCAATGCGTTGTCAGGACGTGTTTTGCTCACTAAAGACACAGCATATTCAATCACGTTATCCGCTACCGGAATACGTCTGATCAGGTGCTGGAAATCGATTATTTCCTGCGCTGTAAATAATGGGTTTACCTGTACTTTTACATCCGTTGTTGTGCTTTTCACTACCTGTACTTCTTCTTCAAAAGTGGGATAATTCAATTTTACCGCAAACATAAAACGGTCCAACTGCGCTTCCGGTAACGGATAGGTTCCTTCCTGCTCAATCGGGTTTTGTGTTGCCAGTACAAAGAACGGCAGGTCCAGTTTGTAATGATGCCCGGCTATCGTAACCGATTTTTCCTGCATGGCTTCCAATAAGGCTGCCTGTGTTTTTGGCGGTGTACGGTTAATCTCATCGGCTAAAATTATATTCGAAAAAATAGGGCCTTTGATAAATTTAAAGGTTCTGCTTTCATCTAAGATCTCACTTCCCAAAATATCGGACGGCATCAAATCGGGCGTAAACTGAATCCGTTTAAATTCAAGTCCCAAAGCCTGTGAAATCGTATTGACCATTAAGGTTTTGGCTAATCCGGGAACTCCTACCAACAAGGCATGACCACCAGCAAAGATGCTTAGTACAATTTGATTAACTACTTCATCCTGGCCTACAATAATTTTAGCGATTTCCTGCTTAAGTGCTTTTTGCTTTTGAACCAAGTTCTGAATTGCTGCAACGTCTGACATGTTATTTTCAGGTATATATTAAATTAAAAAAGAGTTAGCTTTAAATTCATAAAACTAACTCTTTTAATTATTTTTTAAAAATTATTTTTTCAACCAATTATTCGTGAATTTACAATCTCTGTATTCTCCGTTAATTTTGATATAGGTTTCTTTAATTTTCTCATCAGTCCATTTTGCAATGGCTTTGATTTGTTTTTCTTTTAAGGCTAATTCTTTAATCTTGATATAGTCTTTAGCATAGTCGGCCGTGTGCTCGTCATAACGATTGGTAACCGTCATTAATTTGTAACACTTTGTTCCTTTATCGTCATTATCCACTAACGGCAAGGAAACTTTTCCGTCTTTTAAATCGGAAACCTGGCTGTATAACGTCGGATCCATTTTTGTTAATTCGAAACGGGTTTCCAATGTTCTTGGGTTAACCAGGATACCACCACTGTTACGGGTTTCTTTTTCATCTGAAGAAGAACGGGCTGCATCGGCAAAAGAGATCTCCCCGTTTACGATTCGCTGACGGATTTTCTCGATTTTTTCTTTTGCTTCTTTCATCGCATCGTCCGATACTTTAGGAATAATCAGGATGTGTCTTAAATCCAGTTCCTGTCCTCTGATTTTTTCAAGGTAAATAATATGGTAGCCGTACATGGTTTCAAACGGTTCCGAAATTTCACCTTCGGCCAGACTGAATGCCACATCTTTAAATTCTTTTACGAAAGCTGTTTTACGGGTCATTTTGTAGAATCCTCCGGTTGGAACGGAAGCTTTATCATCTGAAAACAAAACGGCCTTGCTGTAGAAACTGGCTCCGTTTTCCATAACGTCTTTTTTGATGTCTTTCAGCTGGTTGATCACCCTTTGTTTTTCGGCATCCGAGATTTTAGGTTTTACCACAATCTGGGCTACTTCCATTTCTGCTCCGAAAACCGGTAAATCTTCTTTTGGAATTCCTTTAAAGAAGGTACGCACTTCTTCCGGAGTGATTTCGACAGCATCAACAACTTTACGCTGCATCTGCGAAGTCAGCTTGTTCATTTTTACAATGTCGAAAAAGTAGGTTTTAAATTCTTCCAGATTTTTCTTGTTGTAAAATTTAACTACTTTATCAATAGACCCCACCTGCTCTACCATCTGGTCCAGCTGTGAATTCATAAAATCGTGTACTTCCTGATCGGTTACAACAATACTGTCCTGTATTGCCTGGTGTGCATATAATTTATCTTCCAATAGTTTACCAAACATTTCACATCTGGTAATATTCTTAATGTCGATCCCCTGTGCCTGTAATTCGACAAATGTTTTGTCGATATCTGAATCCAAAACAACATATTCCCCAACAACGGCTACTACTCCATCAATCTTCTTTTTTGGACTTTTCTGCGCCTGTGCCGTTCCGAAGATGGCAACCGTCAATCCAAAAATAAAAGCCGCTTTTTTATTTATAAACTTCATATTTCTTATTTTTAATGGCATCATTAGTGATCTCTTTTTCAAATTTCTTAATGTATTCTAATTTCCTGTTGTTTAGTATTATTTGTTTTATTGTAGGGCTTATATAGTCGAAAGGCGCTACCTGATTGCGTTCCAGAACCTTATTTACTTTGACCAGATAAGCCGATAAACTGTCTTTATATTCATAGGAAATACCATCTGTAATATATCGATCACGATTATCAGGAGTAACGAACGGCAGGGCTTTATATACCTGGTTCATGTCTACCCAGACCGTATCGTTAAAAGCATAGCTTTTAAACTGTATGGTCATCGTCTCCAATGCCTTTTTATCTTCTTTTTTTGCCGAGTTAAAACGGCTTCTGATGAGGGCAAATTTAGGATTATCTTTTGTCAGATTAATATATTTTAACCGCACCAGGTTTCCTGTTGTTTTAAAGTTCTCTTTATTCGCCTGATAATAACGCAACAATTCGTCATTTGTTATGACCGTATCAATCGCCTGTTTTACGATTTGCTCAATATAGGCACCGGTGTACAGATCGGTTGTGTATTGTTTTATCAGTTCATCAAAAGTTGCTTTTTGCTTGTCGCTCAAATTTACCTCAGCCGCATCCATCAGCAATGTTTTGGTCGCCCATCTGTCGATATAGCCTTTCACGATGGTCAGGCTGTCCTCTTTCGAGGTACCGGCAGGCACCAGACCTTTTATCTCGTCAGAATAAAGATAGGAATCATTCACTCTGGCGATTGCTTCCGGTTTGTGCTTTGCTTTAAAATAATCACAAGACAAAACCGTAAGGGCTCCTAAAATTATTACGGCTACTTTTTTCATGCTTTATTGCTGCAACTCCTGTTTCACCTGCGTGAAAACATCTTTATTTACTTTTATCGTAAATTCTTTTTTCAGGTCATCAACCCATTTGCTTTCCAGATATTGCTGATAGTCATTGATTACTTTCCCTTTGGTTTCTTCAAATGTTTTTGCTCCTTTAGGCAGTTTTTTCGTCACCTGGGTGATAAAATAATAGTTCCCGTCTTTAAAAACATCCGAAAGTCCCAATTCCAGTTTCTGGTGTTTCGGCAAGGCATCACTTCCTTCTTCGAACACACCCGATTTTACCATGATGGAAACTTTATTGTCTTTATTCAATTGTTCTTTGATGAAGTCAATTGATTTTTTCTTTTTTAAGAATTTCAAAGTCTGCTGAATGGCTTCTTCTTTTGTTGAAGAGAATACATTTGCTTCCACTCTTGGGTTCCACTGGTAATCAGCCACATGCTTTTCGTAGAATGCTTTTAAGCCAAGGGTATCGGTTTTTGCCTTGTTCCAGATTTCTTTTTCCATTAAATCAAATAACAGCAATCCGTCTCTGTACTCATCCATTACATTGGCAAACTCCGGATTTTCTTTTTCCAGGTTGTCGTTATAATACGCTACCAACTGGTTCTGAATGAATTTACCGTATAACTGGTCTACAACTTTACCAATTGGTTTCAGACCCCATTTGTTTTTTTGTTGTGTATTGACAAATTCCAGGAAGTTCATCGCGGTAATGCCTTTTTCTTTGTTGATCACCAAAAGGTTTCCTTCCAGTTCTTTTGTAGCTGCCGGCACTTCCCATTCCTGAGTATAGAATTTATCGGTAACCAGTTTTGCCGCTTTGGCATATAGTTTTGCGTTTTTCTCTACAGCATATTTTTTGGTCAGCTTATCATTCAGGGAAGCATCGATCAATTTGGATCGGTCGTCTTTACGAACTCTGGATTCAAATTCCGTTTGCGTGTCTGCAAAGTCACGAACCGGGAATTTTTCGATCAGTTTTACGATATGCCATCCGAACTGACTTTGGAACGGTTCGGACACATCGCCTGAGTTTTTTAATGAGAAGGCCACATTTTCGAAGGCTTCCGAGCTTAGTTCTCCCGAACCGAAACGCTGTAAAAGTCCGCCTTTACCGGCAGAAGAGCGATCCTGTGAGAATTGCTGCGCCAGGGTTTCAAAGCTTTCACCCTGTTTTATTTTTTTGTAGATATCTTCAATTGTGTTTTTAACCGCTTCTCCTTCAATCGGGTTTTCAGCTTTCATCAGCATGATGTGGGCTACCGTTACCTGACCGCGGTTGTCCCGAATATCGTTTACTTTTACCAGGTGGTATCCGAAACGGGTGCGAACCGGCATCGAAATTTCTCCTTTTTTGGTTTTGTAAGCAGCAGTTTCAAAAGGGTAAACCATTCTGAATACAGAGAAATAACCTAAATCTCCTTTGTTGTCTTTTGCAGACGGATCCTGTGAAAAACGGGCTGCCAAATCTCCGAAGTCTTCTCCGGCAATTGCTTTTTTACGGATATCCAAAGCCTGGTTGTAGGCTTTTAGCGTATCGGCAGGCGACGCATTTTCGTCAACATTAATAAGGATATGGGAAGCTTTTATTTCTTTAAGCGAGCGCTTGTAGGCTTCGTCTACCAGTTCTTTGGTAACTTTCGTATCTGTCATATAGTTTCTTGACAATTGCGTACGATACGATTTTAGTTCTGCAATATAATTGGCTTCATTCTGCAGGCCTAATTTATTTGCTTTCTGAATTTTGAGTTTGTAACCTAAAAAAAGATCCAGATACTGATCCAAATCTTTTTGTGATTCGTCTTTTACCAAATCAAGGTTCTTTTTATAGACTCTGCTAAATTCATCAGTATAAAAAGGATGATTATCAATATTGAAAAGCACTTTCTTTGTTTTATCCTGCGCATAAGAGAACGTATTCGCAGCAACAAAAAGACCTAACAGAACATGTTTTAATTTCATTCTTTTGAAATATTTATTTTCTTTAAAATTATTGTTTTTCGGGCAGTCCTTTAACAAGGATCTGGGGTAATAGTTGATTAGCAATCAACAAAAATAACAATTCAATTACATTATGCAACTATGCTTTTTACTATTAACAAAAAATTATCGTCGCATAAAGTAATATTAAACTTCTTATTTTTTTGGCTATAAAAGAAGTTTTCACAAATTATAGCTACTTTTGCAGCCATTAATTTTTGTTAAAAATGAGCTTTCAGAAAGAAATTCAACGCAGAAGAACCTTTGGTATTATTTCCCACCCCGATGCGGGTAAAACCACCTTAACGGAAAAACTATTATTATTCGGAGGGGCTATTCAGGAAGCAGGGGCTGTAAAAAGCAACAAGATCAAGAAAGGAGCAACTTCGGATTTTATGGAGATTGAACGCCAGAGAGGGATTTCGGTTGCCACTTCTGTACTTGCTTTTAATTATAAGGACAAAAAGATCAACATTCTCGATACTCCGGGTCACAAGGATTTCGCAGAAGACACTTTCCGTACGCTAACAGCTGTTGACAGTGTAATTGTTGTTATTGACGTGGCAAAAGGTGTGGAAGAGCAAACGGAAAAACTGGTAGAAGTGTGCCGTATGCGTAACATCCCGATGATTGTTTTTATCAACAAACTGGATCGAGAAGGTAAAGACGCTTTTGACTTAATGGATGAAGTGGAGAAAAAATTAGGCTTAAAAGTTACTCCTTTGAGTTTCCCTATCGGTATGGGATATGATTTTAAAGGTATCTATAATATCTGGGAAAAGAACATCAATCTTTTTGAAGGAGACAGCCGTAAAAATATTGAAGAGACCATTGCTTTTTCGGACATCGCCAATCCGGAACTTGAAAAGATCATTGGTGAAAAACCGGCTAATAAATTACGGGAAGAATTAGAATTAATTGATGAAGTTTATCCGCCGTTCGACAGAAACGAATACCTGGAAGGAAAACTACAACCTGTATTTTTCGGTTCGGCCTTAAATAATTTCGGGGTTCGGGAGCTACTGGACTGTTTTATTGAAATAGCACCGTCACCGCGACCAAAAGATTCCGATACCCGGGAGGTAAAACCCGATGAGAATAAATTCTCCGGTTTTGTCTTTAAAATTCACGCCAATATGGATCCGAAACACCGTGACCGTCTGGCTTTTATTAAAATTGTATCGGGCGTATTCGAAAGAAACAAACCATATTTACACGTTCGTCTGGGTAAAAACCTGAAATTCTCAAGTCCGAATGCTTTCTTTGCCGAGAAGAAAGAGATCGTTGATATTTCCTATCCGGGTGACATTGTAGGCTTGCACGACACCGGAAACTTTAAGATCGGAGATACTTTAACAGAAGGAGAATTGATGAGCTTTAAAGGTATCCCGAGTTTCTCTCCGGAGCATTTCCGTTATATCAACAACGCCGATCCGATGAAGGCCAAACAGCTTGACAAAGGAATCGACCAGCTTATGGACGAAGGGGTAGCCCAGTTATTTACTCTGGAGATGAACAACCGTAAAGTAATCGGAACGGTTGGTGCCTTACAGTATGAAGTTATCCAATACCGTCTGGAGCACGAATATGGCGCTAAATGTTCCTATGAAAATTTCCCGGCATTCAAAGCCTGCTGGGTAAGACCGGATGATACTAAAAACGAAGAGTTCGCCGAATTTAAACGTATCAAGCAAAAGTTCCTGGCAAAAGACAAATACGGTCAGTTGGTATTCCTTGCCGATTCTGATTTCTCGATACAGATGACACAAAGCAAGTTCCCAACGGTTAAATTGCATTTCACCTCGGAAATGGATTAACACCTTACCGATAAACCAATAAAAAAAGCGTAAACCCTAAAAAAGTTTACGCTTTTTTATTTTTTGAACAATACGCACGTAAAATTTTACATTTTACAATCATTAAATTGATGTAAAATCGCAATACATTAACATTAATTTGTTTATTTTTACCATCTATTAACTAAAATTTATGCGTTTATTACATCAAAAAAAATGGTTTGTTGTCATTTTACTATTTTCTCATGTAAATTCTTTTGCTTCTTTTATAACAGCGAGTGAAGAAGAAGGTCCAAATGACCCACCCGGTGATAGTGATCCGCCTGTTCCAATAGATAATTTTGCATTACTATTGCTCCTTGCCGCGATAGGAATAGGCTATTATTACCTGGTTTTCAAAAAACGCAGGAAGACGACTTATGATTCTTAAAAAATAAAAAGCCCGGTTAAATAACCGGGCTTTTTTATTATTTCTGTCCCGTCCTGAAATAAGT
>NZ_DFUB01000018.1:124343-361484 GCF_002379575.1 Flavobacterium sp. UBA4197 | reverse complement strand
CTTCCGTTTGGATTTAAGATCAGGTTCGGGTTAGAAACCGTAGTGGTTAACGTTACCTGAGATGGGTTTACCGCTGTTCCGTTTAACGTATCATTAGTATACACATTCACTACGTTTGTCGCACCGGTATAACCGTTTATGTTTGTTGCCGAATCGTTAACCGCATCGATAATGTTTAATCTTCTTGTCGGTATGATAGTCGATGTGTTGTTCGTTACATTAGGATCAGTTTCAGCTCCGGTAATGGTAGCTGTATTTCCATAATTTCCTGTTGCCGTAACGGTAGCCGTGATCGTTAATGTTGCTATTGCTCCATTGGCTAAGTTACCAATTGTCCACAAACCGTTATTAGCATTATACGTTCCTGTAGTAACTGTAGAAGACACATACGCATAGCCGTCCTGTAACTGATCGGTAACGCTTACGTTAGTCGCATTGTTCAGTCCGTTGTTTGTTGCTACAATAGTAAAAGTTATCGACTCACCTACCATAGGTGTCATATTATCGGCTATTTTTAAAACTGCCAGATCAGCAGTAACAGCCGGTGTGATCGTATTGTACTTGATATTATTACAATTCTCGGTCGTTGTTCCGTTCAAACATTCCACATGTGGATTTGTTGGCGGATTCGTTCCCGGATTTGTTGCATCCGGATCGGTTACATCGGCCGGTCTGATAATACTCGCCTCCACAGTTAACGGCTGTCCGCCTAAAGCAGCACCAACCGTTCCGGTAAAGGTGAACACAATCTGTCCGCCATTGGTCATATCCAGATTAGCCGTATAGTTACCGGTAACCGGATCTGTTGTGCCATTCACAACCACTACAGTTCCCTGGCTATTTACATAGGAAACCGTATTAATTGTAAAACCGGAAGGTACTATAAAGGTAAAGCCTGCACCGGTTACCGCACTCGGTCCGTTATTGACTACCGTTACGGTATAGTTCATTTGCTGCCCCACATTGACAGTTGTTGTGGAAGGCGTAATGCTCACCACTTCTAAATCGGCTGCAGCAACAACCACATCCAGATTTTTTACAATTACCTGACCTGGAACAAAGCTCCAGGTATCCATTGATTTTTCATTTCCGAAACTGGAAGAACCGGTACCGCTATTTCCGCTGCCGCTGCTTCCGGAAGTATACAAGCCCCATTTGTGTCCGTTACTGTTACTGGAAATTCCGGTAATTCCGGATGCAATCGGGTTTGACTTATGTGTTGCCATACCGCCGGTTACATCGGAATCATCCCAATATACCAAATCACGGGTCGGCACATATACATCATAATTGGTATCCAATTGTTCAATAATAATTCCGCCGGGATTAATTTCCATATCAATAAAAGGGAAATGGACTTCCGCTCCGAATAACTGTACTCTGATTTCGCCAATGTTCGTTCCGGCCGGAAGTATGTTCCCGTTACCGTCTTTACCATCCCAGAATACCGTATTGGTTCCTACCGTACAGTTTCCGTTGATAATTCTCGTTGGAAAATCTCCTATAATTTCTATTCTGTATGTTCCGGAAAGATTGGAATCAAAGCCGATATGGGCTCCTTTATTACCGGACAAATCCGGTGTTCCTTCTACTCCTGTATAGGTAATATTTGTAGCTGTTGGTGTTAGCACGGCATTTTTCAGCCAGGTCATTCCACCACTCATATTACCGCTGGTTGGTAAATCTAAAGCAGGTTTACCGTAAAATATCTTATGGGTCACATTGGAAGCAGCATCAGCACTTCTCGGATCGTGAATCCGGAACTGGCTGTCCAACGGATCAGAAATATTCAAACTCTTATAAGACGGTGAGTTTGCCGTATTTAAAAATCCTTTGTTGTTTACAAAGAATGTAAATCCAACACCATTCGAACCATTATTGACTACTTTATAAGCAATACCGTCTCTTGTTAACACATACATGCTTCCGTAGAATGCTTTGTTAGCCGTGAATGCGCTTCCGGATATATGCAGGTTTAATACATTTGTATAAACACGTCCGTTAACCCAGGCTGAGTTGCCGCTGTTTCTAACCGAAACATCCCAGGCAGCAATAAGTTCCGTATTGGTTCCCTGTGTCCAGTTGGCATCTGCTGCCACATCGGTTACACCCGGCGTACTGCTGCTGGTCTCTGAACCGGATGGCAGAAATTCAACTCTCCATACACCTTCCTGTCCGGTACCAACAACCGTATTGAACGGCTGGTAACGGTTACCGCCTGCGGCCTGACCCGGATATAAAGGTCCGGCAAGCTCTTCTGTTCTGCTGGCAATCCTACCGATATTATTACTTGCCGTAATATAAACCGTTCCATCCGGAGCAATCAGTCTTATCTTACCGTTTCCGGCATTTTGAGCACTGGAAGCTACCGCAATCGTTTCGCCAACTTTGGCATAAACATAGTGCGTCCCTAATGTTTTAAACGGCCATGACCTGATAGTCGTTCCCCCGGCTTCATAACTATTACTGTATAAAAAAGCCCGGTTTCCGCTAACGCCGGACGGGTAGAAATCTTTACTACCTTCCGCCGACATTTGTGTCCAAAAACTGGTAATAACTGAAATAAAGAACAAGAAAATCATTTTTTTCAAAACCATTGTAAAGGATTGAAAAAAATCACTTCTCTGTCGATAGGACAAATGCTTGTCGCTATAACTGTAATTTTCGTTCATTTTTTTTGTTTTTAAATTTTACACCCTTGTAAGATTTTACAGGTGCGAAATTCCATAAACAAAAGGTTTTTAACGTTTCAGATATGTGGCGTGACGTACATCCCACACAATTGAAACGCTTTAAAAAACACATAAAAAACTACAAATCAACACCTTACAAATACACCACTAAAAAACACGTATTAATACGGGTATAAAAAAACCGGAACTGCTGTCCGGTTTTGTATTCTTTGTTTTTTTATTAATGATACTGCTGCCGGTATTCCGACGGTGTGCAATTCATCTGTGTTTTAAAATAGCGGTTGAACGATACTTTTGAGTTAAATCCGCTTTGAAAAGCAATTTCTTCCAACGTAATTTCCGTGGCTTCTTTTAAAAGCTGACAGGAATAGGTTATTCTGAAAGTATTGATGTATTGATAAAAAGAACGGTTGATTTTTGTGTTGAATAATTGCGTCAGATGGTGCTTCGGAATTTTGACTTTTTTGGAAAGGCTTTCCAGTGAAAGTTCCGTATCCAGAAAAACCAGATCGTCATTCATGGCTTTGTCCAGCCGTTCTTCATATTCTTCCAGCATGGCTGGTGTTAATGCCGATTTTTTATACTGTTGATTTTGTTTCTCGGTTTCCTGGTTCTGTGCTGCCGTTCCGGCACCGGCAAGAAGCCTGCCAATGCTGTATTTAAAAATAAGTGCCGACACCAAAAGCATGCTTCCGTAAATGACAACACCCGGCAGCATAACCCCGATGTCTTTTCTTTCCAGCACTCTGGAAATCATGATACTGGCAAACAAACTGGCGATCAAGATCAGCCAGATAGCAGCAGACTTGACAAGATTCCGCAGACTGAGATCGTTCGTTATTTTTTTCTGATTAAAGAAAATCACAAGGACATACACGAACATTGAGATTGTCTTGCTTCCGTAAAGCACGGCATAATAGGCTGAAAGATGCGTATTTCTAAAATCCGTTTCCGATAAAAACACGATATAACAAACGGTTGCCAGCAAAAAGGGAAAGGCATGCAACAGGAGATTTTTCTTTTTTAGTTTTCCGGCATCATTTGAAAATGCAGCCAGGTATAAAAGCGGCCCGTACATCAATCCGAACGGTGCTCCCCTGTCGACAAAAGGAAGCGCATCAAAAAAATACCGCGCTATTAAAGCATACGCGGCATGCAGCATTAAACAGGCTGTAGCACAAAACAGTACTTCATTAAAGGAAGAACCGGATCTTGTTTTTTGGAGCACATATAATGTTAGTCCGCAAATGCAGACAATCATGATTAAAAGAAGAAAAAGCATAAGGGTTTTCCTTTTTATGAATGGTGTATAATTGTTTTATAATACGACGGAAGGTATCCCGTATATTCTTTAAAATAGCGGTTAAATGAGGTTTTGGAATTAAAGCCGCATTCGTATGCCAGTGATTCTATTTTTATTCCGGCATCATTTTTCAGACAGCCAAGTGCATATTCGATCCTTAACTCGGCGATATACTGATAAAAGTTTTTTCCTAAATAAACATTCAGCAGCCGGGTTAAATGGTGTCTGGGTATGGTTGTCTGACTGGCAAGCATGTCTAACGAAATATCCGGATTGCGGTATAAATCCGTTTCTCTGACACATTTGTCCAATGTTTCGATATAATTGGCAGACATCGTGTCGTCAAAACACTGCTGTGGTTCTTTTTTTGCGGTAAGGCTAATGGCTGTCTTGTCCTCATAGCACAATAAATAGATTCCGATAAGGAGCATAAAAGTGCCCAGCAGGAAAAACAGCATCCAGTTAAGGTCAAAGCCAAAATCGGTAGCATGCCATTTCTTTTTAAGGACCAGTAATCCGATTAACAGGGACGATATCAAACCGCCATAGGCTAACAATTGCACCAGCTCCTGTCCGATACTGATTCCTTCGGTTTTTGCGATATTTTTTTTATTGGATTTCCATATCAGGCAGGAATAAACAAACAGCGAAATCCCCACACTGATAAAATACAGCAGGAAGTAGTTTTCCCAAGGACCGGCATTTACATCCTGTTCTTTAAATTTTAAAATCGAGAAGGCCACGCCGCTTATTGCAAAAGGCAGGTAATGCAGCCAATACCCTTTTTTAATTGATTTCGCCACCGTTAAAAAAAGTAACGGTCCGTAGAGAAGTCCCAATGGCGGACGCTCATTAAAATAAAAACAACTAAAATGTACAGCTGCCAGTAATAAAACAAATGCCAATATGCTTTTTAAAGTTGTCATATTAAACATTGATTTTATATACCTGTATGCATAAATTAGGATTGACTTCATCTAAATTAAAATTAAGGTTTAATTAAAGTATCAATTCTAAATTTGGGGGACTACAAATATCAGAACTTATATAGGAACCCGATATAGCCATCCTTCTATTTTCTTGTAGAAATATTTCTACAAGAAAAAAAATTCCTACTAATATATTTTTTGTAATATTGAGCACTTTGGCAAAATCCATTCAAATTTCTACACTGTTCCGAAAAAAGCTATGAATGCTCTCACCCGATTTCTTTTTTTCCTTACTATCTTAAGCATTCAGCAGAGTTTTTGTCAGAACAGGTTGCCGTCATACTGGTTTACATCCGATAACGGCGAACTTCCTCAAAACAGCATTAAATCGATTGCACCGGATAAAGACGGCTTTATCTGGATGACCACAGAAGATGGTCTGGTCAGGTTTGACGGGCAGCAGTTTAAAGTGTATAACAGTGACAACATAACCGGATTGCGCTCCAACAGGATGATGTTTCTGAAAAAATCCCGGTTCAGTGATGGTTTATGCGTTAATACAGATGTAGGACAGACAGTACATGTTAATCAGGTACCGGAAGTATTACCCCAAAAGACAAAGGACCGCAATGAAAATCAGGAGTTAGGGTATTTATTCAGCAACAATGTTGACATTTATACCTCCTATTTTAAAAACAGCCCTACATATAATATCCTACTGAAAAACTACTATTATAGTGTTACCAGGGACAGTATCCGCTTATACAATCTCAAACACAAGCGTTTGGGTGCCTTCAGCAACCGGTTCGTTAACGGAACAAAGTTCTTTATTATTGACGATAAGCTCTTTTTAAAAAATAAAAAAGACTATTTTATCGTTTCGCCCACCAGACTGGTAAAGATCAATTTCAACATGCCCACCAGCGGAGACGAAACTATTTATGCCAATAATGCCATCGATCAGGCTTTTATGTATCAAAATGGAAAATTATATTACCTGACGGCCGGCAAAAACGGTATAACGCCCAAACTGATACTCTCCGATTTTAATACCGTAAAAAATAATGTCAGCACCCTTTACTACGATCCGAAGTTAGGCATAGTCTATATCGGAAGCCTGACAAAGGGTTTTATGATTGTCCGCCCGCAAAACTTTAAAAGTTATACCGACATTCAGGATCCGGTGGTATACTCCAGTTTTGCTTATGATTCGGTTAGTGTTGTGACCGGAAGAGGGCAAATTATCAGCTCCAACGGAACGATCAGGCATTTAAAAACAGTCCTGAAAACCGATAAATTTTTCTCCATACTGGATAATAACGGGGATTTGTGGACCATTAATTATGAAAACAGCTTTCACCGCTATAAAAAGAGCAGCAACTACAGCCTATCTGATGACTGGTCTTTAAAATTCACGCCCAGTTTGCTTTATAAAGATGACAAAGGACTGATGTGGATTGGCGCTTCCAATTATAAAAAATATGATGAAGGAAAATTATACTATATCGATCCGGATGATGCTGCTAAAAAATTAAACTGGGCAGCCGATTTTAATTTCTTGCCGAACAGTGCCCAAAAAATCGGGGCTCATAAATTTGTAATCGGTTCCCAGAACGGCTTGTATACAGTCGATTTAAAACAAAAAAGCATCGTTAAAAACCAGCTCATCGGCAATGCCTATATTCGCGGGATTCAAAGTTCCAGGGCTAATGAAATCTGGGTTAATACCTATAATAACGGTTTTTTCCTGATCCGGAACAACGTCACCACCCATTTTCCTTTTGACAGAAACAAATACATCCGTTCCGCTCATTGTATTGTTGAAGATGCAAAAGGATATATGTGGATTACAACCAATAAAGGTCTTTTCCAGGTAGCGAAAAGCAGCCTGATTGCGTATGCCGATAAGAAAAAAAGCACGATCTATTATCACTATTATGATAAGGCTTCCGGTTTTAAATCCAATGAGTTTAACGGCGGCTGTTCGCCCTGCGCTACAAAACTAGCCAATCATTATATCGCATTGCCGTCATTTGAAGGAATGGTCTTTTTCGACAGTCAGTCTGTGAGGCCGATATTGCCCACAAATCCTATCTATATCAATGAAGCGCGTATAGACAATAAACTGGTAACCTTTAAAGATACTATTGTTATAAACCGCAATTTCAGCCGTGTTACCTTCTTCCTGAACAGCCCGTTTTACGGAAATCCTGAAAATCTGAACATCGAAGTAAAACTGGATAATGCCGATAACCAGTACTGGACAAAAACCAATGATAATTATACCATTTCCTATACGTCATTATACCCGGGAGAATACAAATTAACCGCCCGGAAACTAAACGGATTTGATTCTGAATACCAATATAAAACCATCACGATCATCATACCGCCTGCTTACTGGCAGACCATCTGGTTTAAGATTTTGGTCCTGATCACATTCCTGCTGCTGCTGTATTTCGGTTTCCGGCAGCGAACAAAATACATCCGTCACCGAAATCTTTTATTAGAAAAGAAAATCATTTACCATACCACGGAATTAAAAAATACGATTAATGTTTTAACGAAGACCAAGGCAGATTTAAGCGAACAGATCCACTCCCATAAAAAACTGATCGGATCGATTACGCACGATATCAAAAGCCCGTTAAAATACATGGCTTTAACCGGTAAATACCTGTATGAAAACCTGGATCGTGACAATCCTGACTTTCAGGAGAACATCAAAACGATGTATACTTCTTCTTTTGAGCTTTTTCATTTTGTGAATAACCTGCTGGAATATTCCAAAACATACCTCAACAAGAATGATATCCATACGGAACGATTCAGCCTGCACCAGCTGATTAATGAGAAAATAAAGTTATTTGAGCCAATTGCCAAGTCCCGGAAAACGGTACTGGAAAATAATGTATCGGAATTGCTGCATTTAACGCTCAACAAGCAATTGTTTACAATTATCATTCATAATCTCCTGGATAATGCCGTTAAGAACACGGAAGCCGGCACGATCACTTTTAGCGGCTATAAAACCCTGGACACGATTGGCATAATTCTTACCGATACCGGAATTGGAATGAACCCGGAACTGGTAGCCTATTACCAGACTTTATCCCAACGAATAAAATCGGAGCATTATGAAAAGCAATTTACAAAAGGGATTGGTTTTACGATTATCATCGAGCTATTAAACCTGCTGAACGGTGATATTAAAATTGAAAGTGAGGAAAATAAAGGAACGGTAATCACCCTCCTTTTCAAACGTTAGCAGTACTAAACGCTTTCTTCATATAATTTGAAAAGATCGGCAAGGGAAACTACATTTTTGACATCCAGTTTTTCAAATATCCGTCCTTTATAGGTACTAACGGTCGACATCTGAATGTGCAGATGATTGGCAATTTCCAGATTGCCGTATCCGCTTACCAGTAACCGGCTTATTTCCAATTCCCGGTTGGACAGTTTTTCCAGCGGATTTCCCGATTTGTTTTTATTGAGTAAGTCGTTGATGAGTTTTTCTTTCAGATTCTCACTGATATAGTTACCTGTTTTTAATACTTTTCCAACCGCCTCTACAATTTCTTCTTCATTGCCAAGCTTGTTAAGATAGCCGTTTGCCCCGGCATTAATATAGCGTATGGCATAAACATCTTCTTCGAAAGCAGAAAACATCAGAATTTTGATTTCCGGACGGATGCTTTTTATTTTTTCAATCATCGAAACGTTATTCCCGCCGGGAAGATTGATATCCAGAATCAGCAAATCGAAAGGTTCGTTCCTTAGTTTCTCCAATATACCGTTTAAAGTATCGGTCTGGGCAATTTTAATATTTGGCAGCGAATATTTAAGAATCAGGGAAACGCCCTGTCTAACAACACTATGATCATCAGCTAAAAGTAAATTATATTCAGAAGTCATCGCTCAATTGTTGTATTTAGTAGCAAACATTGGTTAACCTTACAAATATATTGTTTTTTTCATGTTACCATCCGTTTCCTGTACGAAAAGGAAGAAAATCAAAAAAAACGTTCCTAATCAACTGTTATTAAACCGATTAAAAAAAATAGTCTGTTTTTTTATGCAATTATAGTATTTTATCCAATGTATTGTCTTACTTTTGCAGCGAACGCACAGTAAATGTGGTTACACGTTCACCATAAAAGTCGACTGCTCCAGGTCGGCTTTTATACTTTTAAGCCCTTTCTGTCAGCGCTTTTTGCTTCCTTTACCTGTATCTCTTTCATTTTTTTATAGAAATCTCAATTATTTTCAAAAGTAACGGAGAAAGAATCCTTTTGTTTAAATTTTTTTCAATAAAAGAGAATCTCCGGTAAAAAGTTTTCATAAAAAAGAACTTCGGTTTCGATATATAGCCTACCTTTGTCTTAATTTTAATTTTATATAAAATGAACATTTTTGTTGGAAGTCTTCCATTTAACGTAGAGGAAGCAGATTTAAGAGGATATTTTGAAGAGTATGGTACTGTTGACTCGGTTAAACTTATTACAGATAAATTCACAGGTAGAAGTAAAGGATTCGGTTTTATCGAAATGCCAAATGATGACGAAGCTCAAAAAGCTATCGATGAATTGAACGGAGGACAAATCGACGGTCGTACAATTGTAGTGAATAAATCAGAACCAAGACCACAAACACAAAGAAGCAATGGCTTTGGCGGTAACAACCGTGGTGGTAATGGTGGTTATAACTCAAACAGAGGTAACAATAACGGAGGCGGCAGAGGTCGTTACTAATTATTGGAATAGCCCAAAAAAATATAAACCATCTGTAGTAGATGGTTTTATTTTTTTACAGGCCTTTTTAAATACAGTAATTATCGTCATCCTGCGGTTCGCAAGCCGACAGTAATAATTCGTATTCTTCATTTTTCATGTTGTGGACATACTGATTGAGTTCCCGGGTATACAAATTCAGCAAGGCAGCCGATTTTTTCATGCCGTTAATCAATATCCGTAATTCTTCCTGATTGAGCTGGGTATCGTTTAAAAGATCCGAAACACCTAATATCTGCGTGACCGGCTGGCGGACTTCGTGTGAAATCTTAAACAGTATCTTTTCAAGTCGGCGAATTCTTTTTTCCCGCTGCTCTTCCTGTTTTCTTTTTTCGTCTATCGGCACCCGGATTGAAAAATATTGGATGATGGCGTTGTTTTCATCAAAGACCGGGAAGATAATCGAATAGACCCAGTAAAAGCTTCCGTCTTTGGCTTTATTGCGCACCTCTCCATCCCAAACGTTGCCGTTGCCTATGGTTTCCCACATCCCTTTAAAAAATTCCCTGGAATGATACCGGGAATTCAATATACGGTGGTTTTGCCCGATCAGGTCTTCTTCCCTGTATTTCGAAATCTCACAGAACTTCTGATTGGCATAAAGGATCGTTCCTTTTTTGTCGGTAATGGATGAGATTATATTAAAGTTGATATCATCTGAATTTTTATCTAATAAGATCCGGAGATCTTTTATATTCTTTTGCATTATGAATGTAATTTACTCAATAATGAAGACCAAAGTCTTCAACCCCTAAAACAGTAACAAAATTACAAAATGCTTTACCTGTCAAAACTTAAAAAAAACATAATTTTAACTATAATTAACGAGAATTTTACAGTTAACACACATCGTTATATTCCTGTTTTTTTAAGACAAAACAGTAACAAATTCTAATATATCCCTTAAAATAATGGCAGAATCCGGCTTATTTTTCTTTTCTATGACCCCGTCATCTGAAAATTACAGGTGTTCATTTTAATCACAGAAATTAACAATAAGAAAAATCTTAAAATTTTATAGTTCTATTTATGATGATGGCAGTAACCACTCTCATCTTTGGTTATACATTTACACCTCTTACCCAGCTGGGTTTTTCCTTTACATCTTCTTGGCAATCCTTTACAGTCTTCTAACGCAGCGAGAATTTTAATCTGGTATTTTTTACCGTTAGTTACAAATTTTGTATATCCGTTAATATCAAAATGAATTTTCTTAAATCCTTTAATTACGGTATTATCGTCATTATAAATGGCTAATAAAAAATCGTTCGAAAGGCGTACTACTAAATTTTTTGTATAAGCACTTTTCATATCATTTACAACAACTTTAGCACAGTAATCGCCATTTCTTTTATTAATTTCAGGAATGAAATTTACTATTTCTGAAGGTGTTGTTTTAATTTTTTCAACAGTGTTTATTCTTATCCCATTTTCTTTTTGCCCATAGGATGTTAATAAGCATAGCAATAATATTTTTAATAGTATTTTTTTTCTCATAAGCGTAACTTTTTAGTGGACTTCTACTATCTGCGAATAACAAATAATGCATTCTGTATAGCATAAATAAAAAAGAACAATTGAATTGTTCTTTTTTATTTATGCCGCCAGCAATAACCGCTCTCATCCAATGTTCTGGCTTTACAGCGTTTTCCTTTTTGTGTTTTACCGTAACATCGCTGCGAAATATTCCCTTTAAAACAATTTTCCATTTTATCCAGGATCCGGATCTGATATTCCTTTCCATTGGTTTCAAAAATCGAGTAACCGTCTTCATCAAAAAAAACTTTCTCAAAGCCTTCTACGACCGTTTTGTCTTCATTGTGAATTATTTTTAAATAACCATCTGCTATCGTAACCACAAGGTTCAGGTTGTTTGCGCTATTGTTTTCCTTTACAGCAACATCGGCGCAGTAATCGCCATCCCAGTCTTTGGCACACGTTCTGGTATCCCTCACTCTGGATATAGTAGTCATAATACCCAATCCTTCCGTTTCTTCCGTTACCTCATCATTCGCATCGCCTTTACAGCCAGCCAGTAAAAGAAATAAAAAAGTGATACAAAAAAGTATTTTTTCTTTCATAAACATCCGATTTATATTAATAATCTTTTTGTTTACACCAACACATTATCAAACAGTTAGCTGCCCTGTTTTTTCATAAGAACTACAATAGCATAAATGTAAAACATACCGGAATATGATCCGAAATTTTCCGGGCTAACGGCATCGTTTCAAAGTTTTTATAGAACAAATGTGTATTTTTAGTCAGCAGTTTTACTTTTTGTGAGTTGTAAAAAATATTATCAAACTCAGATGCCAGGCATTCCTGTTTTTTGCATTTTAACTTTAAAGAGGTCTTCTGATTCTTAAAAACCGAACGATATCCCATTGTTTTCAGCGGATTAAAAACGGTATGCGATTGCGGACAATTAAAATCCCCCACGAAAATCAGGTTGTTTTCAGGATACTGAGAAGGCAGTTTTTTAAAGTGCTTAATCTCCGTTTCCGGCTGTTTCTTCCGGGTTATCGCATGAAAGTTAACCACCGTAAATTCTTTCCCTTTATAGTCAAAACTTCCAAAATAGGGCTCTCTGTCAATCGCTAAATGGTATTTCTTTTCCAGCCAGATTTCCTTTTTCCGGACAGTGGCTGTTTTCCATATAAAAGCATAACGTTCTTTTTTATGAGAACTGCCCGAAGTAGGATCGCTAATCGCATAGTCCCACTGGGCACCTTTCCGGTTAAGTTCATCAGCCAAACGGGCTACAGCCTGCGCGCCGCCATATCCGGCAACAACTTCCTGAATTGCAACAACATCATACTGTTTCACTGTATTCGCAATAAAAGCAATGGTTTCATCACTTTTGCTTTTCCCGAAATTGGAAAGGTTCCAGCTGCACAGTTTTACCTGCGACCAGGAAAGACAACTCCATAAAATAAAAAACAGGGCTATGATTTTCTTAGGCATATAGGCTCTATAAAGGGGTTAGAATCTACTAAAATAACTATTTGATCGTAATGTTTGGCGGTAAACTTATTTTCCTTTGTTTATAAAGTCTTTAATTACTTTTTCCATATTGGACGGTAATTCGGCTCCTCTGATCTCAAAGCGTTTCACTTTCATTTCCTGTAACCACTTTCCCCAGTAAGCTTTAATTACATCTTCTTCATAAGGATTTTTAGAATCCGGATTAATTCCCAGTACCAGTACTTCCAGGTTCGACAGATCCTCATTGGCTTTGATAAATCCAAAATCGTTATTGTTCATCTTTTCTTTCCATTGCGAAACGTTTAAACCGTTCTGCTTGATCGTTTTGGAAAGAAGGAAATTGGTTCTGTTTCCTTCTTTTATTTCCGAATTTTTATAAAAAATATAACCGTCTGTCAAAATAACCAAAATGTTCCGGTAATCTTCATCGATGCAATAATCGGTTACCTTATTCTTAAAAAAACGCCAGATATCGGAGCCCGGATAATCTTTTTCTTTTATAGCCAGTTCGTAAATCTGTAACGGATTGGTTTCATAAGTAGTTTTTACGTTATCGAGCAGTTCTTTTGAAATATTGTCCTTATCAATCTTTGTTTTCAGCTTATCGGATATCGCATTGATTTCGGTATTACTCGGTTCGGGATCAAAAAACAGTTGCATTTTATCATTCGCCTGACGCACTCTTTTACCTCTAACATGTTCGGTGAAAGCCTCCGAAACCGATTTGATATAACCGATATCCCTTACATAGTATTCCATTGTTTTATCCGGATGCTTAACCGGGTCAATCCGGTCTGATAAATCCAGGAGAATGCTCACATTATAGTTTTCCGAAGCATTTTTAACGCCATTGCCTGGCTTATCCGTTACTTTATCTTCTTTACAGGAAACAAGGCATAAGGCAAATACTGCCAATGCAGCGAATTGTATCTTTCTTTTCATAATCTTAAATTTTAGCATAAACCAAATGTTGAAAATCCGGATCACTTAATCTTAAATCGCTTAAATGCCTGTCTGAAACCGATTCACAATCTTCCAACAATTCTGTTTTCTCTTTATGCGGCAGTGCAATTTCGGTATTGATAGCCTGGTACCATCCTTCCTTATACTGGTGGTGGTAATGAAGGTATTCCTTAACCGGGAAAACAAATCCGTCAATTTTAGACTGCAATTCCGAGATCTTACCATTGATCGCCGTTACCTGTTGTTTAAAGTCGTTCAGTTTTTTGGTATTGGCCGCTTTTAAACCATCCATATTGAACAGTTCTTCTCTTTTCCCTCTGATAAAGGCTTTTATTTTATCCATGTTTTCATATTCTTTCATCATAAAGTCGAAAACCAGTCCCCAGATAATATACACCACAAATCCGGCAAAAATAATCATCCAGAATTCCGCTTCACCCAAGGCAATTTTCAGGTTATACAAAGCCGAATCGGAGGTCTTGTTGAATTCATATATTTTCTTTTCGATCTGGTAAGCCAATAGAGCATCAAACAAAAAGGTGATCAGGAAAAGGGCTGCAATTTTAAACAGGTTTTTGATTCCCTTGCCCTTTTGCACCATGTGAATCACATAGCCCAATCCCATAAACACAAACGGGATTGTAATAACCAGCACTCCTTCGAGCCAGCTGGCTTTAAAGGCATTGTTTAAAGCATCGGCATCAAAAATGGCTGCTGTCAGGCTGTCATTGGAAAACTCTTTAAAAAAAGCCGAATAGGAAGCCGAAATATAGAATACCAGAAGATACAGCGTAATGGGCAATAAGAGCGCCAAACCGATATAGAATTGTGCTTTCAGGCTTTTCCCGTCTTCAATACCATATTTTTCAGGATTCTGTTTGACCTCAACAATTTCTTTTCGCACAGCTTCCATATCTGCGTCTATCTCCTGCTCCTTTTTTTCATAAATGCCAATAGCCGTTTCGCATTTTTTAAGCTCGGTTCTGCTTTTTTCCTGTTCTTCCCTATAGGGCTGTTTCAGTCGCTCCTGCTCCAGTTTCTGCCTTCTGCACTGGTCTTCAAAACTGTTAAACAAATTTTGCAGGCAGGCTTTTAATACTATCGGCTTACCGGTAGCCTTTATAGAAGCGGCAAAACCACTCTGGTAATAGGTGATCCGGATCTGTTCTTTGTCTTCTTCCCGGTCTTCCGGCTTACCGTTTTGGGAGTCTTCAACTTTTTTTAAGCTAAACAATTGCTGTAGTGGTTTCATCGTTTATGCGTTTAATTGATTAATAATTTCTTCCTTTTTAATTCCTTTCTGGACACAATCAATCAGATAATTCACCAGCTCTTCTATGTTTTCCTCAAGAAATTGAAACTTTTTACAATACTTTTTTAAGGTATTCTTTTCATCATCGGTAATTTTTCCGTCTGCCCACATAATCCGGGTAAGATCATAGAGGTATTCGATTCGCGTTTCCAGATCTTCCGGAAGCGCTGTTTCAGTACTGACCGGATTCATAAAAAGTTTATCCAGTTCATCCTTCGGGATGCCTCTTTCGTCTGCAAAATGATAAAGCATCTGTAGCTCTAAAACATCAAAGCTGTCATCGGATAACGCCATCTGATACAGTCGGAGAAAATGACTTTTTAATTCAATTGACATGGCAATAGTTGTATTCATCTATATACATTTATTAAGGTTGTTTATTTGAGGTTGTCGCTATGCAGATAGCCTATAGTGCCTGTTTTTTCTGCTTTGACCTTGATCCAGGCTTCCGTTGTTTCGATATATAAAACCCGGCTGCCTTTCATTACTTTTTCCAGTATTTTATAATTGGTTCCGGGACCTTGCCGGAGATTGACAAAGGCAACGGTTATAAATATCGGCTGATTGGTATAGTACAACGTTTTTTTAGTTGTTTTAACAGCTTTATCGATTATAACTACCGGTTTTCGGTCTGCCTTTTTCCGATACGTTCGCGCTTCCCTATCACTGCTTTCATTGCTGCAGGCACCACAGGTTCCGCCAGCTTTACAATGCTTACAACGGCTACAGTTGGTACAGGCAGAACAATAACTGGATCCGGAGCATCTTCCTCCGTCACTCTCGCAACAGGAAGCAATCAGGTTGCTTTTTACCTGCGCAGTAACAGGTATTCCCATAAAACCTGCCAGTAAAAGCAGTAACAGGGTTTTGGTTTTATTCTGTTTCATAAAGCGCTGCAGTTGTCAGGAGTTCTTTTTCAAACAGATAGATATCGTCAACCGACTGGATGTGCTGCTTTACTTCATTTTTTTGCTCATGAAATAATCCGATATATTTTTTACCGCCATTTAAGTGCAAACGGCACAATGGCTTGCGATTGTTATCGTCCAGTAATATTCCGAAATACGATTGGGTATCCCGGCAAACAATCCTGTCTGTAGGCAGTTTTCTTCTCAAAATAGCCACTACAATTCTATAGCCTTCCATTTCTTCTTCGGTCGTGTTAATCTTTGTCTCTTCAACGGCTTCAACCTGGTCGGTTTTTTGTTTTTGTGCTTCCTTATTTAAAGCAGAGTTCAGCCGGTCGTTGATCTTATCACTAATCAACTGATTATAGGCGCGATGTACCAGTCCTTTGAATTCTTCCATTACCTTTTCGGTTAATCGTCCTGCGTAGACCCTGTTAGCAAAAAGCCTTACAAATTCATTCGACGGGGCTTGCAGTTCTTCGCTGATTTGTTTCTGGATCTCCCGGGTATATTTTAAAGCACTGGCATTGTCTACAATTTTATCGACATCAAAATGGGATTTGTGGAATTTATTGATTTCGTGAACCGTATTCTCTTTCAGATTGGTAATATCAAACTCTAAAAATGGTTTTTCATCCATTTTGTTTTTTTCTTCCAGATCCGTATAAAACTGATACTGGATTCCGTTTGTCAATAGCGCAAATCTTGTTTTGGAAACATGGAAATAGCGAAACAGTTGTGAATTGTGTACCGTAAGGTCTTCTTTCCAGTTTTTGCATTCTACAATAAGAATCGGCTCTTCATTTTGAAAAATAGCATAATCCACTTTTTCGCCTTTTTTCAGTCCGATATCTGCTGTAAATTCCGGTACTACTTCTGTCGGATTAAAAGTGTCATAACCTAACAGGTTTATAAACGGCAATACAAAAGCGTGCTTTGTTGATTCTTCCGTTTCTATTTTATCTTTTAACTGATTGATTTTATCCGCTAAGGATTTGAGTTGGGTAATTAGTTCCATTATTGCTTTATATTTTGTTTAACACTTCAAAACTATACCTACTGCGGATGAATCCATTACGGGTTTCCGTAAAAGCAATTTTTAAATAGCCGGAAATAAAAAACGCCCCCGGAATGGAGGCGTTTTTTTGTACTTCATTTTTTCTAAATTAATCCCAGATCTTTTGAAATCGCTACAAGATGCGGGTTGTTTTTAGCCTTGAGCGATGTTTTTAATCGATTGATACGTTTTTCGATACTGCTCCGGCTATAATTCAGATCATCGGCAATTTCATTCTGATCGGCACCTTTTGACAGTGCCGCAATGATCTTAATATCCAGCTCGTCAATTTCATCCAGCTCCGTTTCCGCCTTACTGTATTTCAATTCCGGCGATACAAACTTCTCATCACTGCCGAAAATCACTTTTATAGCCTGCCTGAATTCCCGCATGCTTTCCCGGCTCTTACTGATATAGGCATTACAATCCAGTTCTTCTAACAAATACTTAATGACATACGGTTTTGTTTCTACAGAATAAACAATGACTTTTATATCCGGTTGTTCTTTGCGGATCGCAGCGATGAGTTCTTCACCCGAATTTAATTTGTTCTCGCGAAACGTGTTCTCTACAAAAGACAAATCGCTGATTAACAAATCAAACGGCTCTTTATCAAAAAGGGCTCTTTTAACTTTTAACAAGGCATCGTCACAATACTGTACATGCTGAATATTCTCTTTTGGTGCGAACTCTTCCAACAGTTGTTTTACTCCTAAATTCACAGTATCAAAATCTTCGGCAATTAAAATCTTTCTAAACATATTCATGTAATTTACTTTGGAAATGAAAAACTTACTTTAAATCCTTTCTCAGGAACAGATTCAAAAGTATAGGTTCCGTTAATGCTTTCAATACGGGTTTCCACATTTTGCAATCCGTTTTTTAAAGTCAGGTCATTTTTAGCAATACCAATACCATTATCGGAATAATCGATCTGGATTTTGTCGTCATTCATCTGGAACCGTATCACCACTATCGTACTCTTACTGTGTTTTTTCATATTCACCAGCAGTTCCTGTAAAACACGATATACCACAATTTTCTTTCCGGGTTCTGTCGCATTCCAGTCGATCGTATCGATTCCGTTAGACATCACATTCACCGCATCGCTTTTATATCCTTTAATCACGTCCCTCAACTGGTCCGGATAATTTACTCCCGTATCGACCGAACTGTTCTCGCGGGATATATTCCGGCTACCTTTATAGATCTTATCCAGGTAATTGAGCAGTACTTCCTTATTGTCTTTATCTGATAAGTCTTTTAATTCGGCAAAAGTCATCGTATTGAATACATCGTTTGCCAGCTCATCATGTACTTTTTTAGACAGCCGGGTTTCCGTTTTGTATTTTTCCAGTTGTTTTTCATTCTGCAAACGGGCTTCGTTTCGTACCGCAGTAAGCTGTTTTTCTTTTTTGTGGCGCCAGTACATTATAAAAACAATCAGCACCACCACAAAAATAACAAATGCCATAACCAGCCTTTGGTTTTCCGATTTGGCCAATTGCAGGCTTTTTTCCGCCTCACTGGCTTTTGCTTCCTTATAATCGTATTTGTTTTTGGCAAATGTGTTTTTATTGGATTGCCGCACTTTAGTGATACTATCATTCAGAGTACTGTACCTGAAAAAATACTGCCGGGATTCCATACCGGAACTCAAACCGGTCAATAGTTTCAGCGCTTCTAACCGATCGTCAATTCTGTTAATATCGGTTGCTCCCTGATAGGCTTCCAGGGCATATTTTTTTGAAAGTCCCGGATCCGTGTCTTTATAGTAATCAGACAGGTGAATACTGCTGATAATTAAATCGTCTTTAATCTGATTCGATTTTCGCAAATCATAGCCTTTTTTAAAATACTTCAGGCTTTTATTGTCTTTCATTCTAAAATAAGCCAGTCCCAGATTATCCAGTATTTTAGCCTGAGTGCTGCTATTTGAGGTCTGTTTTTCGGTCTTTTTTAAAACGGCAATAGCGGCCTCATAATCGCCTTTGGAAATTAAGGTCAGTCCGATATTGTTGGCTATAATTGCCTTATTTTCTTTGTCTTCTGATAATTTATACGCCAGATTGTAATACTTTAAAGAGCTGTCAAAATCGTAAGTGTTTCTATAGGAAATACCGAAATTATTATAAATTATCTCATAATAATACGTCATATCGGAGTTTTTTAAAAAATCCAGTGCATCCGTATTAATCGATTCCATTTCAAAATAAGCATTGGACTTTTCCAATACATCTGAAATCAAAAGCTGGGTATAAACAACCTCAAGGCTATCTTTTTTATTTTCAAAAATAATTTTTGCCGTATCCAGACAAATCAAAGCATCCTTGTCATTATTCGCATGATAATGATCATATAATCCTAAATTTCTGATCGCATTGCCCAGATGAAAAGTATCTTTCTTTGTTCTGGAAAGCTTTATATACTTTTCAATATATGCTTTTGCACTATCGGGATAATAGCTGTTTAGTAAAGCAGCTTTAGTCTTCATTGTCTTTAGTCTCAGCGAATCAATATTATTCTGATCGGCTAATCGTTCGGCAAGATTAATTTCTTTTAATCGGAATTCTTTTGTTGTATCAGTTTCAATTTCGCTATTCTGAATATGCATATTAATACTGTCCACAACCGGCGGATACCTTTGTGAATTATTCTTTTTTTCTTTTGAACAGGAAAACAGAACTATTACAATTGGTACCAATAAAAACGGGAAACAAAACTTTTTAAGTATCATTTCCCGAAATTACTAAATTTTATAATTAAATTATATTCTCATTTATTATGGTTTTTTTGGCGGCTTGATTGGTAATGTACCATCTCCTCCTGTATCGCCACCTCCAACATTAGGCGGAATCGTATCACCATCTTTTGCATAAACCCCTTCATAAGGATTCTGAAATACTGTTTCTTTTTGTTTTTGAGTTGGTTCAAACATTGCCTCATTGTCTGTTGTGCATGATACTAACAACACTCCTGTTACTGCGAATGCAGCTATAAAAAATACTTTTTTCATGATTTTAATAATTAAAATTTGGACATGGGCGTTGCTGTCCGGAGTACTATCCGGATCCTTTTTTTCAGGGCAACGCCGTTTGATTTTTCTTGTGGGAAGTGTAGTGAAGCAGTAAAAACGTAGTATAGATTATACTTCCCGGATAATTACATTACGTTTTTCCGCATCACTATGTTAGAAGTAGTTTTGTACATTTGTCTCTAATGCATGTCAAGACGTGAACTAATTCTGAGGCAAAGAAATGTCCAATATTTCAGGTACTTACAATGGAATTCCGGTAATTCCGGCAATTCCTGAAGATTCCGTTTTATTCCAGTAAATTCTGATTATTGCTTATGAGAAAAAATATAATTGAAGCCTATAAAGCTGCCGTCAGGGCAAAATATAAAGAGGAAAAATTTGGGGAAATACCAAATCCATCTGCTGCAAAATTGAGAGATTTGTGCATCAGGATTTTTACGGAAACTAAAAATCCGGAAGATTTATCAGCTTTCAGGATTTTCTTTGGATTTGAGTTTAAGGAAGACGAAGTGCAAAAAATAAAAAAAGATACCGATCGCTTTAAGCCGATAGGAACTTTTTTAAAAGGTGAAACGGAACTTCGGGATGAAGCTATTGACATGGCCGCAATTTTAGTGGATTTTAAGCCAAGACCGCTTCAGAAATTTACAAAAGAATTTCAAAAAGCAGCAAATCCAACTCCTGCCGGAGCGGAAACAGATCCGGGTGAATCTGAAACTATGGCTAATGAAAAGGAGAATCCTGATACTATCCAAGGCTTTGTCAATATAGATGATGAAAAAAAAGACGGGATACCGCCGGTTCCGCCAAAAGGTCCTCTGACCATTAATGAGCGGAGTGCAAAATTCTTATGGGCTATTGGTGGTGCAACGGTACTGATATTGTTGATCTGGGTCATGACGGAACACTTTTTTACACCTAAAAACTGTATGATATGGGCCAGTGACCATTATGAAGCTATTGACTGCAATACCACAGCAAAATCGGGAAAAATTATCGCTTTAGATGAAAAACTGCTACTGGAATTCAAACAGCTGCCCATCAGCTCTTCCCTTGTATTTTTTGACGAAAGCGGCCAGCCTATAGTCTGGTATTCCAAATCGCCGGAAAGAAATATAGAATTGTTCAATAGTCCGGGGAAACATCCGGTAACCGGGGAAACATTAAAAAAGATAACACCCAATATCATTAGTACCTATATCGATTTAAATCCGAACAAATAAAAAAAGGCGGGACACCATGTGCCCCGCCTTTTAAATATATACGTATTATATCGTTAAAAAACAGAAAAGCCTCATTATAATAATGAGGCTTTTCTTAATACCAGTTTTGTTTTTTCTTTTTGGAAAGTGTCTTTCCATCGCGTCTTTTTACATTGGATTTACCTTCAAAACTTAATTGTTTTTTCTTGCTTTTTGTAAAAAACCTAATAACCGATTCAAGTAAATTAGACATGAGAGTTTAAATTTGCTCTTCAAATGTATAAAAATTCATTAAATTAAAAATTTTTATGACTATTTTTTACATTAAAACAACATCAAATAGTAAAAAAATAGTAATTAACACAATTTTTGAAAAATAAAACAATTTGTAATGATTCTAAATTGTATTATTTTTCTTATAAATATAAATTTATATAAGTTTTTTAATACAATTTTTACTTCTCCTATCCAACATCAGATTACGGAAAACCGTAATGCCGCTGTCATACGCTTCAATAAGTTTGTACTGAACATTATGCCTTGTTCCAACAGGCATATAAAACGTATAATCTAAATATAAAAAAGTATGGCATTCATTAACAGTTTAGCAAAAGGTTTTATCAGATCGGCCGTTAACCAGGCGGGCAGGGATTATGGAAGATCCTTAAACAATCGTGTTTATACCGACTCTCAGGTCACTTCTTTAAACCTGATTTCAAATACGACCCAAAATACCGATCTGAAAGAAGAAAGGGAATATATTTATGTAAAGTTCATTTGGGCTATTATACTTTCATTAGTGTTACCGCTGGTGGGAAGTTTAATTGTCATCTACCGGGGTTATGTGAACTATACCAAAAACTATAAGATGCTGTACCGTATAAAAGAGGAAATGATGTATTCCAGAGACAGAAGATTCCGGAACGGACTTAGACCGGAAGGCTACCGCGATGTAAAGGTAAACGAGAAAGTGGCTATTGACGAACAAAAAAAAGCCAAAAACAGGTATAAGGCTATCGGCTATTTTATAATTGGAGGAGTCATTTTTACAATATACTTTATCCGTTTTTTTGTAATAAAGTAAAGATTGAGGTGGTGTTATTGGTTGGATTAAACAGCATAAAAAAAGCGGCTTTAGAAATAAAGTCGCTTAAGACATTATAGCTCATTAAACATTCAAAATATACTCATTCACACTTATAAAAACATCTGCGTATTGATGTGTATTTATAAGTGCTTTATGCAAGCATATTTTACTTTACATTTGAAAATCAAACAATTACAACTACAAAATTATGACCAGGACCAGACATGTTATAAATCTTCTTATACTACATTTCGGCTGTCCTGGTCTTGCTCAAAATATTCCTGAGTTACCAATGCCGAAATGGGTTACGATACCAAATTACGCTATACAGCTTAACACAATCAATCGGGGCATTCCAAAACAATCTGATTATTTTAAGCAAACTATAAGCCAAACACAGCAACAGAACGAAGCTAACATAAAAGAAATCGAATACAACATTAAACAGACAATACTGCAAAGACAAACCTATAATGCGCTTAATACAGATATCACAACCTTAAAAGCCGAGATGCTGTATTCTTTACCCTCCTGGGCTTCTCGCCCAGAAGCAGAATATTATTGTCAGGCTTTTGATAAGCTGATTTTATCAGATAGTCTGTATTCGCTTAAAGAAAATACATTTCTAATTGAAAACACCTATTACAACAATAAGCTTGACAAACAGGTATTTGACCAAACAATAAACAATTACCGTACATTTCTGATCTCAATTATGAAAGAACGTGGTTATGATACAAATAGTAATACCGCCAAAAACTTCATACTATTTCAGTTTTTTTCGGAAACATTACAGCTAAAAAAATCAAAAGAAAAACATGTACCGTTCCAATATGATTTTGACGATTATTCAGGGCTAAAAGATCATTCCAAAATGTTTATCACTAAGCTGCTTAAAACTGGAACAGGACAATGCCATTCCATGCCGCTTTTGTACCTGATACTAGCAGACGAGATCGGTGCAGAAGCCTACTTATCTCTTTCTCCGAACCATTCCTATATCCGCTTTCCTGATGATAATGGTAAATGGTATAATATTGAATTGACCAACGGGATGTTCTCAACAACATCCTATATTCTACAATCGGGCTATATCAAATCCGAAGCATTGCAGAATAAAATATATATGCAGAATTTAAGCCGTAAAGAACTTATGGCGCAACAGCTTGTTGATTTAGCCCAAGGTTATATTCATAAATTCGGTTATGATGAATTTATAACCAAGGTAATTGATAAAGCTTTGCAACTTCATCCGAACAGTATCAATGCGAATATGATTAAAGCCAATCTTGATACAGCTCGTTTTGAATACGTAATGAAGCAACTAAACATTAATCCACGTGATCACCAACAACTTCAACAGATTGGATATTTCCCAAAAGCAGTTGAATTGTTGAACATGGTTAACGAACAATATAATGCTGTTGACAATCTTGGTTACGAACCCATGCCTGCCGAAGCTTATCAGAAATGGTTACAGGCTATGAAGAATACCGAGCAGAAACAAGAAAACGACAGAATACAAAAAATGTTTAACGGGCTTAATGCTAAAGCCAAAACCTTGCGTAATTAATGAAGCAGTTCATAATTTTATTCTTTTTTCTGATAAGCGCGACCAACATTATAGCGCAAGACCAGCAAAAGGCTTACGAAGACAGTTTTACGCTTTTAAACAGTATGTTGAAAGGCGAAAGAACGTACAGCTTTAAAAAGGCGGTATTTTCGGTGGAGAATGCTTATTTCAACGGACATATTGATACGGTTTTTGTAAACCGAGAAATCCAAATCCTAACCAGTCTTTGTCATTCTTTGGTTGAGAATAGATTTTTAGCCTATCTCGAAAACGACAGGAAAGACGTAAATAAATGGGCTGCTACCTATCAGGTTTTATGCGACAGTATTCCATTAGTAATTAATGACAAGGAATATAAATACATTCCTTTCCAATATGATTTTGAGGATGTATTCGGCAGTAAAGACATCGCCAATATGTTTGTATCAAAACTGCTTTACTCCAGAAAAGGGAATTGTCATTCACTCCCCTATCTGTACAAAATTTTATGCGAAGAACAGGGAACATCTGCACATTTAGCCCTTGCACCAAGCCATGTCTATATCAAGCATCAAAACAAAGCGAATGGTTGGTATAACACCGAGCTAACAAGCGGAATATTCCCGAATGACGCTTGGCTGATGGCTTCCGGATTTATTCATGTAGATGCCATTACAAACGGGGTTTATATGAAAGCTCTGAACGACAAAGAAAGTATTGCACTTGTATTGATTGACCTTGCACAAGCTTACGAAAGATCATTCCCTTACAATGACGGCACTTTCCTTTTAAAATGTGCTGAAACCGCAATCAAGGCTTACCCGAACTTTGCAACTGCGTTAATTCTAAAAGCCGAAGTCCATAAAAAACAGCTTGAGCAGGAAACCGATCCGGAAAAAGCAAAAAAGAAATTCCGTTCATTAGAAAAAGAATATGCCTATATCCATGAATCAGGCTATCGGTTTATGCCGGAACAAATGTATTTGAACTGGTTAGTGTCACTTAAAACCGAAAGAGATAAATATGAAAATAAAAAATTGAATACTTTTAACAAACAATAAAACCAATCATGAAACAGTTTTATTTTATTATGATATGTTTGCTTGTTTCCGGTGCAATTATCGCACAGGAAAAAACAAAGCTACCCAAAGAAGAAAAGGAACGCAGGGAAAAGAATATACAGGCAGCCAATCCTTTTGCGAAATTCGGCTATAAGGCAAGAATTGCTACCTTAAGTAAGGGAAAATACCTTGAAGTACACGACCTGGACAGTGTTGTAACGATAGGCTCAGTTCGTTTCCATGTGGATAGAAAAGAGATTGTCGGTATTATAGAACCTGACAGGATTAACGGTGAATATACAAGACCTGTCGGGGATATTGCCAGCCGATGGTTATCACCAGATCCATTAGCGGAGGAATTTCCTAGTTGGTCGCCTTATACGTTTGTATTTAACAATCCTGTTTATTTTATTGACCCGGATGGTATGCAGGCTATAGAAAATGATTCTACTTATGGAGTAGATAATAAAGGAAATATTAATAAAATTGATGATAAAGTATATTATGATAAAGATGGAAAAGAAATAGATAAATTAATCAGGGGTAATACTGCTAATTATAATAGTAAAGGAGAATTAACAAATAAAAGTGTTGATGTTTCCAAAGGTGTTTTAGATAATAAGCAAGATTTAAGTATGAAGGATAGTAAAAACAATGCAGTTAAGGGATATAGCCTTGACTTTGGAAAAAATCAATCTGAAGCTAAAAACGTTTTTGAATTCTTAGCAGATAAAGTCAATGTTGAATTTTCTTTAATTACTATTTCTAATCCTGAAAATGCTTCCAATCAGAAAAG
Organism: Flavobacterium sp. UBA4197; assembly: GCF_002379575.1. Taxonomy (NCBI): domain Bacteria; kingdom Pseudomonadati; phylum Bacteroidota; class Flavobacteriia; order Flavobacteriales; family Flavobacteriaceae; genus Flavobacterium; species Flavobacterium sp. UBA4197. Next base: position 335,803 of record NZ_DFUB01000018.1, on the reverse strand, counting down.
CATGATATTAACATCTCAAATAGAAGATCGAGATTATTTTGGGGCTGATTTAGCTAATAAATACTCTAAATCTGGATTCCTTAAAGAGCATACACATAGTCATCCATATTATGATGGTCCTGGAGCTTCTAATGCTGATCAACGTTTTCGGTCAGTTATAGATCAAAACATAAAAAATCTTAAAGAGACAACTCCTAACAAGAAAATCAACGAACCCAAATTCAATGTATATCATGGATTTAAATATAACCCTTATTAAAATGGCAAGATTCAAAGCTATTATTTTGCTTACCCTTATCATCTTTTTACTTGATTCATGTTCCATAAAAAAAATGGAGAATTTTCAGGTAGAAAACAATAAAGAACTAATCACAACTCGGAAATTTATTATAAGCAATCACAATTTTAAAAAGTTAATTTTGAGTTCTAAAGAGCGCTTTAAAAAAAGATATAAGAAAGAACCAAATTCAATTACAATTTCATTATTAAAAAAAGACAATCAATTTATTGTAGAAATAATCAATTCCGAATATTTATACAATAATAAAGAAGAAAAAGATTTTATGAACGAATCATTCTTTGCTGGTATGTTGATTGACAATACACTTATTCTAATAAAAAACTCAGGAGATTATTATCTTGAAAAAGGACTAATCAATATAGAAAATGAATCAACTTCTTTCAAAATTTATTATGGGAATAGTATAAATTCATGTCTACAAACGTTTAAAATATTAGATAATAATTATGTTCTAATTAATAATAGCTGTGCATCTGATATTTATACTGAATAAAATTGATTGTAGTGATAAAAGTTAATATTTAATTAATGAATTTATTTTCTTTTTAGACATCAAATATTTAATAAAGAAGGAAACAAATTTCCTTCTTTATTAAACAATTACAGGATGAATTGGGATTGAATTTGAGCTTTAAAACATATACTGCAACAACAAATCTAGCTACGCGGGATGAGGAAATATTTAAAATCAGGAAATTAATCCATACAAGATGAAAAATAAAACTTTAATTCTACCATTTTTGTTTATTGGGTTACTTTCAAACTGTCAAAATAAAAATACAGTTGTGAAAAATAATGTAAATAATGTTGAAAAAAAAAGTGCAAATGATTGTAAAGCAATCTTTCGTAAGTTTAACGAAAAGTTAGTGGTAGAAGAAAATGATAGTGCTTTGTATTATCTTGATAAGGCTATTGAATGTGACCCGAAAAATAACAGTTTCAAGTATAGTAAAGTCAAATTTTTAACGAATATAAAAAAATACGAAGCTGCAATTAAACAATTGGATGAGTTAACTTCCAATAGTACTGATCCTTCTTTAAAAATGCAAAAAGGGATTCTTAAGCTGAAAATTAATGCAGTTGATTCAAAAAATGTATTAGAAAAATGCTACGCAGAATTCAATCAGATTGAAAAGCCAACATCTAGCAATTCATTATACAAAATAGCGTTAGATAATTACTTTAAAGGAAAGGAATATTCTATGAATGAAATTAAAAAATTCAGACAGGAGTATGTGGGTAAACCTTATGAAACGGATAATATTAATGCTTTGGAGGAATTAATAAAAAAAGAAAGCAAAGAAAATGTTCTTTTTAAGTTATTTGATATAAACGATTAATAAAATTTTAAAGCGTTCCGACATCCTGAAACGAACCACAAACGGGTAATGTATAACGAGTTGAATAAGGATTGTAAATAGTCCTTATAATTTGTTGTACTCTATAAAAAACCTGTACTCTATAATTGCACAGGCTTTCGTTGTTTTGGATATATGATTGGCCTGAACCCACAATATTCGGCACCTTAATTCAATAAAGATTTAATAGAAAATATTAACACTGATTTTCGGCACTTTAAAATATAGGTATTATATTCAAAAACTATTGTTTAATCAAAATATAATTCAGATAATTTCAGATAAAAAAACAAGAATCATCTTAACTTAGCGCATCTTTATACAAAATACAAAGATGATTGACGCAATGCGTAAATTAGAGCGTTAGCCGTCATTGTACAGCAACCATAACCAATAGACAAACAAAGATTGATGACAGAAAAATTTTCGACAATAAATAGCACACTTTCGCCAAATGGACTTAGTGAACTTATCAGGCAAAAATATGGACTAAGCGACAAAACGGAATGTAGCATCTTCCGCCTTGCAATGAACCATTTATACCTAGTTCATGATAACGAAAACAAATACGTTTTTAGAGTTTATACCTGGAATTGGCGGACAAAATCAGAAATAGAAGAAGAATTAAGACTTTTAGTTCATCTTAAAGAAAATGACAAACAGGTTGCTTATCCAATAGTAGACAAATCAAACGAATACATACAAGAAATTGAAGCGCCGGAAGGAAAAAGATTTGGTGTTTTATTTTCATATGCCAAAGGCAACAAGACAGCAAGATTTTCAGCTGAAACAAGTTTCTTAATTGGACAAGCACTAGCAAAAGTCCATCAATCGACAGAAAATTTTGAATTGTCGAGAATGTCTTATAATTCTCAAAACTTACTTGACAACTCTATTATAAGAATAAAAAAGTTCTTCGCTAAAGCCAACAGCGAAACTGAATTTTTGGAAAAACTCTCAATTTTCTTAACGTCGAAAATGCCCGGAATGGACAAACAGAAAATGAGATATGGAAGCGTTCATCTTGATGTTTGGTTTGACAATTTACATATTTACGATGAAAAAGACGTGACCTTTTTTGACTTTGATTTTTGTGGAAACGGCTATTTATGTTTTGACATTTCTTATTTTTTATACCAGTTACTTGCAACAAATTTAAACGAAGAAGAATATCAGATAAAAGCCGAACGTTTTTTAAAAGGTTACGAATCCGTAATTGAGATTAGTGACGAAGAAAAAAAGTTTTTGCCTTTTGCCTGTTTAGCAATTATGACCTATTACATAAGTGTTCAGTGTGACAGATTTGAATATTGGACTAATATTTTCTTAAATGAAGACCATTTAAAGCGAATGGTAGGAAATATGAAACGGTGGATGGCTTATAATAAAATTGAAATGTAATAACAATTGGAAAACAACGAACGGCTCACATTTTTTTAGCTCTCATGGTTAAATCAGAATAAATTGGAGCAATTGTCCGGTAAACAGGACAATAATGTTGATGCTAATAAGGAAGATCTCCCAGAAAAATTAGAGGTCCTGGCTTTGCTATTAACCAATCAGAGATAACGAAAAGCCCAAATAATGATAAATCAAGCGTAGATCAAGTCGTCACCCGATAAATCTGCTGATTTGGAAAAAGACTAAGAACTGATTTTATATTTGAATATCTATAATTATCTTTTTACCTATGTTGTACCCAATAAAAAAGCCTGTGCTTTATATCGCACAGGCTTTCGTTGTTTAAGGGTGAATGATGGGTCTCGAACCCACGACCTTCGGAACCACAATCCGACGCTCTAACCAACTGAGCTACAATCACCATTTGATTACGGGTGCAAATATACGCCATTTCCCATATCCTGCAAATATTTTTTAAAGAAAATTATATTAAATTTTCTAAACTATTGACAGCCAAATATCTCTCTGCCGTAAAACCTTCACCAAAATCGGTCCCGATTAGTCTTCCCAGGTCCTGAGAGCGGTAATTCAGGCTTTCCAAAAAGTTTTTTGTGGCTATCGGCGTCACCGGTTCGTTAGAATTCGGCTCATAAAACTGGGAACTGTATGCCATTATTGCGGCAACCTTTGTATCCATAAACCCGGTTACGTCCACTACAAAATCGGGAGTGATGTTTTTCCATTGTATATAATGGTACACTACTTTTGGTCGCCAGGCTTCCTGAGCTGCACCATCCACTTCCGTTTCGATACGTCGCAATCCGGATAAAAAGCAGGCATCCGAAACCAGCTTGCTACCTTTTCCATGGTCGATGTGACGGTCGTCAACAGCATTACACAATACTATTTCAGGACGGTACTTGCGAAGCATTTTAATGATCTCCAATTGGTGCTTTTCATCGTTTACAAAAAAGCCGTCACGGAACCTGAGATTCTCTCTTACGGCAATCCCTAATATTTCCCCCGCTTTATGCGCTTCTTCATCGCGTATTTCGGCAGAACCGCGCGTTCCCAATTCCCCGCGGGTTAAATCAACAATGCCTACTTTTTTCCCTAAGGATATTTCTTTTGCTATGGTAGCGCCACAACCCAACTCTACATCGTCAGGATGTGCTCCAAAAGCCAGTATATCTAATTTCATTTTTAAATCTTTATATCGTAACTGTTATAGCAACACTTTTTTCATCGTCATGGATTTGTTCAGCGTCTCGAAAAACTCTTTTTCAGGATCACTGTCCTTTGTAATACCACAACCGATAAAAAGGTGTACATTTTCTTTTTTTAACTTCATGCATCTCAAATTGACATACAAATCGGAATGCTCACTCCTTCCGGTCGAAAAATTCTTGTTGAGCTCTCCCAAAAAACCGGAATAAAATTCCCGGTCGTAACCTTCATTTTCAAGAATAAAATCTTTGGCAAGATGTTTCGGCAAACCGCAGACAGCCGGCGTGGGATGCAAAATTTCCACAACCTGTTTCAGGCTTTCCTTATCGTTTAACCGCGCCGAAATATCCGTTTTGATATGCAGCAGATTTCCCGCCCGTGCCGTATACGGACTGGATACCACTTCCTCCGAAACACGGTCTTTAAGCTTATCCAGAATAAACTCGGTTACAAAATGCTGCTCCTCTATTTCTTTTGGTTCCCAAACCACATTCTCCGTTCCTTCATACAACTGCGTTCCGGCAAGTGCCACCGTTTGCAGCTGGTAGTCCTTCACTTTTAACAGCTGTTCCGGCGTTGCTCCCATCCACATCCCTACTTTGGGATGATAAAAGCAATACTTAAAGGCATTAGGATAATTAGACAGCAGCCTGTTAAACAAATACTCTGTTTCCTTATTTTCAACCGCTACTTTCTCTTTGCGGGACAAAACCACTTTTTGGAAATATCCAGACTGTATCGCTGCTACCCCTTTTTCGACCAGTGTCTCAAAATCGGCTTTAGCCTCCTGCTCAAAATCCTTTGGAATATTTACCTCTTCCGACAGCGCATTCTTTTCATATTTTTCAATGATGATTTCCGCATAATCCTCCGGAATTAAAACATAATTCTCCCCGTCGAAAGGTGCAAAAACAAATCCCGTTTCGGCAAACGTTTCGGCATGATACAAATGATCATTGCTCTGAAACAAGCCAACTATTTCATCGGAACCGGGTTTGGAATAGATCACAAAGGGCAAATTTATCCCTTGCTGTATCTTTACTTTAAGGAATAAATCGGTCATGATTCTCTTTTTGGTAAAACCATATTGGTAAGCTTACACAGGGAGATCAGGTTCCCTTCTTCGTCGGTAATTTTAATTTCCCATAAATGAAGACTTCTTCCTTTATGTATAATCCGGGCAGTTCCGTAAACAATTCCTTCCCGTTTGCTTTTTAAATGATTGGCCGAAATTTCAATCCCTCTTACCTCTTGTTTTTCAGGATTTACAAACATAATAGAAGCGGCACTTCCCACGCTTTCTGCCAGGGCAACCGACGCCCCTCCGTGTAATAAGCCCATCGGCTGGTGTACTCTTGGATTAACAGGCATTTTGGCTACTAAAAAATCTTCTCCGGCATCTATATATTCTATTTCTAAAGTTTGCATCAAAGTGTTCTTCGACAAATGATTGCAAAGTTGCAGTACTTTTTCTTTATCAAATGACATAGTGTAGTTTTTGAAGGGTAAAAATACAAAATCAAAATCGAAGAGAGAATAAATTACCTTGCTTAACGTTATAGATAAATTCTCTTTTAAGTATAATTTAACATCTAAAAATTAGTATTTTTACCAAAATTCAAAACCATGCGCCATTATTACTATTTTCTTTTAGTGACTATATTAATCTCTTTGAGTTCCTGCCGTAACGATTTCTCGTTTGAACCCAGCAGCGGAAATTTAGAATTTTCTAAAGAAACAGTTTATCTGGATACCGTTTTTACCAATATTGGTTCCAGCACCTATACTTTAAAAGTATACAACCGCAGTAATAAGGATATCAAAATCCCAAGTGTACGCTTAGGAGAAGGAGAAAATTCAAAATACCGTTTAATGGTCGACGGTATGCCCGGTAAAGTATTCAACAATGTAGAACTGCTGGCAAAAGACAGTATGTATATTTTTGTGGAAACCACTATCAATTATAATGAGTATGCCAATCCGGATGCCCAATATTTATATACCGATAAAATCGAATTTGATTATGGTGCCAACTATCAGAAAGTAGACCTGATAACGCTGGTTAAAGATGCCTATTTCATCTATCCGGGACGTACGAACGGCATTTACGAACAGGTGGAAGCCGGTATCGACAACGAAGGCAACATCCTTACCACACGAGGCCGGAACCTAAATGAGGTGCATCCTGATAACGGGAATGAATTCCTTTGGAAAAAAGACAAACCTTATGTAATATACGGCTATGCCGCTGTTCCAACCGGTAAAACACTGACAGTTGAAGCCGGTGCCCGAATCCATTTTCATGCCGAATCCGGACTGATCGTACAAACCGGAGGCAGCTTAAAAGTGGACGGTTCAAAATCGACAACGGAAGCCTTAGAAAATGAAGTTATTTTCCAGGGAGATCGTTTAGAACAGGATTTCTCTGAAATTCCGGGACAATGGGGAACAATCTGGCTGCGCAACGGCAGTACCGGACACCATTTAAAAAACCTGACCATTAAAAATGCCGTTGTAGGCTTATTAACCGAAGGAAATGACGGTACAGACGAAACACTGAAACTGACCAACGTTCAGATATACAACAGCGCCAACGTTGGTCTGTTGGCCCGTAATGCCCATATTAAAGGGGATAATGTTGTAATCAACAAAGCCGGACAGGCCGGATTAGCCTGTACCTATGGCGGGAAATATACATTCCGTCAATCCACCTTTGCCAACTACTGGTCCCGCCCGAATCAGGTTGCAGTTGCGGTCGATAACGGTCCTGCCGAACAGCCGGTTGCTTTGGAAGCAGCCCAGTTTGACAACTGTATTATCTTCGGTTCCAGCAATATTTCGCTTTCAATGAGTAAAAATCCTGCCGCAGCTTTTAACTATAAATTCAACAACTGCCTGATTAAATTCTTTGATGTAGCACAACAGTATGCCAACAATAGCCTATACCCTATTGCCAATACAACAGATTACGCAAATTGCCGTATTGCTGTAAATTCCAACAGCAATTCTTTTAAACCGGAATTCAAAAACACCGCTAAAAACCAGCTGAACATCGGAGAAAACTCCAGTGCCAGAGGATATGGTGTAGCAGTAGCCAATCCGTTTTTAGAAGATATCTTAGGAAATTCCAGACCAAACGGCGGTTCCGATCTGGGAGCTTATCAATATATTCCGGAATAAAACCCCGGTAAAATATTCCTTAATTAATTCTGATTTCAAAATTGGCTAATTGACCGAATTAGATTAATTTTGCATTTTTAAAAACAACACACAAACAACACACACAATGATTCATTTCTTCGGAAACCAGACCAATACGGTTTTTGCAGTACAATCGCAAAGCGAGCTTTCTGCTCAGGACATTACGAAATTAAACTGGCTGTTTGCAAGCGCTACTGAAAACCCTTGCACAGTTCTTAACGATACAAAGGCATCTCTGGATGCTTTTTTTGTTGGCCCACGTGCAGCAATGATCACACCGTGGAGTACCAATGCCGTTGAGATCACCCAGAATATGGGTATTTCGGGCATTATCCGGATTGAGGAATTTGAAAAAGTAACGGAAGATTTTAACGATTTCGATCCGATGCTTTTCCAGAAATATACTGCGCTTCACCAGGATATTTACACGATCAACATCCAGCCGGAACCTATTTTGGAAATTGAGGACATCGCAGCCTACAACCAAAAAGAAGGATTGGCATTAAGTCAGGAAGAAGTGGATTACCTGAACAACTTAGCCGTAAAATTAGGGCGCAAGTTAACCGATTCGGAAGTATTCGGATTCTCACAGGTAAATTCGGAGCACTGCCGTCACAAAATTTTCAACGGAACATTTGTGATTGACGGTGAAGAAAAACCGACTTCCCTATTCAAATTAATCAAAAAAACATCCGAAACACATCCAAACGATATCGTTTCGGCCTATAAAGATAACGTGGCTTTTGTAAAAGGGCCGCGCGTACAGCAGTTTGCACCTAAAACAGCCGACAAACCGGATTTTTATGCCATTCAGGAATTTGATTCGGTTATTTCGTTAAAAGCGGAAACACACAACTTCCCTACCACGGTAGAGCCTTTCAACGGGGCGGCAACCGGTTCGGGAGGAGAGATCCGTGACCGTTTGGCAGGTGGCCAGGGTTCTTTGCCATTGGCAGGAACAGCAGTGTATATGACTTCATATTCCCGTCTGGAAGAAAACCGTTCGTGGGAAAATGCCATGGACGAAAGAAAATGGTTGTACCAGACTCCAATGGACATCCTGATCAAGGCTTCCAACGGAGCTTCCGACTTTGGAAACAAATTCGGACAGCCGTTAATTACCGGTTCGGTATTGACTTTTGAACACGAAGAAGATGCCCGCAAATTAGGTTTCGACAAAGTGATCATGCTAGCCGGAGGAATCGGATACGGAAAAGAAAGCCAGGCAAAAAAACAAAAACCGGCTGTAGGTGACAAAGTAGTCATTTTAGGTGGTGAAAATTATAGAATCGGAATGGGTGGTGCTGCTGTTTCATCGGCAGATACCGGAGCTTTCGGTTCAGGAATTGAATTAAATGCGATCCAGCGTTCCAATCCGGAAATGCAGAAACGTGCTGCCAATGCCGTTCGCGGATTAGTGGAAAGCGATCACAATCCTATTGTTTCCATCCACGATCACGGTGCCGGCGGACATTTGAACTGTCTATCGGAATTAGTGGAAGAAACCGGTGGAAAAATCGATCTGGACAAGCTTCCTGTTGGTGATCCTACTCTTTCTGCTAAAGAAATCATTGGAAACGAATCACAGGAACGTATGGGATTGGTTATCGGTGAAAAAGATTTGGAAACGCTACAGCGTATTGCCGACAGGGAACGTTCGCCAATGTATGCTGTGGGTGACGTAACCGGCGATCATCGTTTTACTTTCGAATCGGCTTCTACAGGTGCCAAACCAATGGATTTTGCTTTGGAAGACATGTTTGGAAGTTCTCCGAAAGTGATCATGAACGACAGCACTATCAACAGAAAATATCAGGATTTAGAGTATACAACAGCCAATATCCCTGCCTATTTAAACCAGGTTTTACAATTGGAAGCCGTAGCGTCAAAAGACTGGCTGACCAATAAAGTAGACCGTTGTGTGGGCGGACGTGTTGCCAAACAGCAATGTGCCGGACCATTACAGTTACCATTAAACAACGTGGGTGTAATGGCTTTGGATTTCCAGGGAAAAGAAGGTGTTGCGACCACTATCGGGCATTCGCCGGTTTCGGCTTTGGTTGATCCGGTAGCAGGTAGCCGTAACGCTATCGCTGAAGCTTTATCAAACATTGTCTGGGCACCGTTAAAAGACGGACTGAAAAGTGTTTCATTATCTGCTAACTGGATGTGGGCTTGTAAAAACGAAGGTGAAGACGCCCGTTTATATGAAGCGGTAAAAGGCTGTTCCGATTTTGCTATCGAATTGGGCATCAATATCCCAACCGGGAAAGATTCCCTTTCCATGAAACAAAAATATCCGAACGACGAAGTAATTGCACCGGGAACGGTTATTATTTCTGCCGGAGGAAATTGTGCTGACATTACTAAAATTGTGGAGCCTGTTTTACAACGAAACGGCGGAAGCATTTATTATATCAACCTGTCTCAGGACAGCTTTAAACTTGGTGGTTCTTCTTTTGCACAGATTTTAAATAAAATCGGTGAAGAAGTACCAACAATTACCAATGCCGGTTATTTCAAAAAGGCATTCAACACTATCCAGAATTTAATCAAGGCCGGTAACATTAAAGCCGGACACGACATCGGAAGCGGCGGTTTAATCACTACCCTTTTGGAAATGTGTTTTGCAGATGTAAATCTGGGTGCTGCTTACGATTTATCCTCTTTACAAGAACAGGATACCGTTAAAGCCCTATTCAACGAAAACATCGGATTGGTTTTCCAGGCAGATGCTGAAGCTGAAACAGTGCTAAACAACAACGGTATTGAATTCTTTAAAATTGGTGAGGTAACGGAAATCAATACCGTAACCATTACCAATAATGAAGACGTTTTTGCATTCAATGTTACGGAACTGAGAGATATCTGGTACAAAACCTCTTTCCTTTTAGACCAGAAACAGTCTAAAAACGGAATGGCGCAGGAACGTTATAACAATTATAAAAACCAGCCGCTAAACTATACTTTCCCGTTACATTTCGACGGTAAGAAACCGGTTATCGACGCATCAAAACCACGTCCGAAAGCCGCTATCATCCGTGAGAAAGGAAGTAACTCCGAGCGTGAAATGGCAAATGCGATGTATTTAGCCGGATTTGACGTAAAAGACGTGCACATGACCGACCTGATTACCGGGCGTGAAACATTGGAAGATATCCAGTTTATCGGTGCCGTAGGAGGTTTCTCCAACTCAGATGTTTTAGGTTCTGCCAAAGGCTGGGCCGGTGCTTTCCTATACAATGAAAAAGCCAATACGGCATTGAAAAACTTCTTTAAGCGCGACAATACGCTTTCGGTAGGTATCTGTAACGGCTGCCAGTTATTTATGGAGCTGGAATTAGTCAACCCGGAACACGAAGTACACGGAAAAATGCACCACAATACAAGTGCAAAACACGAAAGTATCTTTACTTCCGTTACCGTTCAGCCAAACAACTCGGTAATGTTATCCACATTAGCAGGAAGCACATTAGGGGTTTGGGTTTCACACGGTGAAGGAAAATTCAAATTACCGTATGCAGAAGAACAGTACAATATTGTTTCCAAATATGCTTACGACAGCTATCCGGCAAATCCAAACGGTTCGGATTATAACACTGCAATGATGTGCGACACTACCGGTCGTCACCTGGTAATGATGCCGCATATCGAGCGTTCCACGTTCCCTTGGAACTGGGCACATTATCCGGCAGGACAGCAGGATGAAGTATCGCCATGGCACGAAGCATTTGTAAATGCCCGTAAATGGATCGACAATAAAAACAAATAAAAACAAAAACGCCCCGATGATTCGGGGCGTTTTTAAATAGTAGAGGACTGATTTGAGATATTTGATATATGACGTTTGATTTGAAATATATGAGATACGAAGTTTGAGATATGGGATTTGATTTGATATAAAAAATAAGGTGGGNNCCCACCTTATTTTTTATATCAATGTACTTATTACTCTTCTTCTTCCACAGTGTGGGATTTGGAGTACACTCTCCATTTTTCAATACATTCCTGCATATCCTGCGGCAATTCGGTATCAAATCGCATAAACTCTTTGGTTACCGGATGCTCGAAGCCTAATGTTTTAGCATGCAGTGCCTGTCTTGGCAAAGTCTTAAAACAGTTGTCAATGAACTGTTTGTATTTTGTAAAGGTAGTACCTTTCAAAATCAGGTGTCCGCCATAACGCTCATCGTTAAATAAGGTATGTCCGATATATTTCATGTGGGCACGGATCTGATGGGTACGCCCGGTTTCCAGGATACAGGAAACCAATGTTACATATCCGAAACGTTCCAACACCTTATAATGCGTTACCGCATGTTTTCCAAACTCTTCACTGTCATAAACCGACATTTGCATACGGTCTTTCATGTGACGTCCGATATAGCCTTCAATCGTTCCTTCCTCCTCTTCAATATTCCCCCAAACCAGGGCAACATATTCTCTTTCGGAAGTTTTATCGGCAAACTGTTTCGTCAAATAGGCCATCGCCATATCCGTTTTGGCGACCACTAACAATCCGGTAGTATCTTTATCAATACGGTGTACCAATCCCGGACGCTCACTACTGTTTAGCGGCAGGTTCTCAAAATGATAAGCCAGCGCATTCACCAGAGTTCCGGTATAGTTACCGTGTCCCGGATGGACTACCAGTCCGGCAGGTTTATTGATTACCAGCAATTGATCGTCTTCAAAAACAATATCCAGCGGAATATTCTCCGGAATAATCACATTTTCAAACGGCGGCTGTTCCATTAACACACGCACCACATCAAATGCTTTTACTTTATAATTGGATTTAACAGGGATATCGTTCACAAAAATGTTTCCATTTGTTGCCGCCTGCTGGATTTTATTTCTTGTTGCATTCTCAACAAGATTCATTAAAAATTTATCCACGCGCAAAGGAGCCTGCCCTTTTGCCGCTTCAAAACGATAATGTTCAAATAATTCACCGTCTAAATCGGCTTCTTCGTTTATATTATTATTCTGCATTACTTTCTGTTGTATTTTCTTTTACAGGAATACTATCCGTTGCTGTTTCCTCTACAAATCCTGTTTTACCGTCTCCCAAAACCAAATCGATTTTTGAAGCTTTCAATACTTTATCGCCGGCTTTTAACTGTTTTCCACCCTGTTTCATCTCCAAAACAACATCTTTAGCCATATACGGAACATATTTCACGTTTCCTTCTTCCAGGCCTAAAGCCCGTAAAGTTGACAGCGACTGACGGTATGTTTTCTGGATAAGATCCGGCATGGTCACTTGCGAGTAACCGCCAGAGTTAATCTTAACATACACTTTTCTGCCGTCTTTTACCGTTACTCCCGGCAACGGATCCTGCTCTACTATAGAATAAGGCGGGAAATCGGCTTTGAAATCAACAGTATCGAGTAAATGAATTTCCAAATCAATGTCATTTAACTTCTCCTCTGCTTTATCAATAGTCATTTTTGACAAATTAGGAACAGGGATTTCTTCCCCGTGATTGGTAGCATATCCTAACCATTGCATTACTAATACCACAAATACAATCAGGATAATCAGTGCTAATGCTAAATTTTTAAAGAATGTAAAACTGGTTAAAAACTTTTTCCAACTCATAAATAATCGAATTTTGGCAAATATATAAAATACTAAAGGTTTTTACTTTCTTTAAAGCCTTATATTTTATTATTCAATCCGGAATGATTCAACAAATAATAATACTTTTGTAATATACTTAACTAATAATTCAAACGTAGCAAAATGAAAAATGTTGCCATTATTATGGGAGGATATTCCAGTGAATATCAAATCTCTTTAACAAGTGGAAATGTAGTCTATAAATTTCTGGACCAGTCAAAATACAACGCCTACCGCATCCATATTTTTAAGGACAAATGGGTAATGGTAGACGAAAATGATGCTGAATTTCCGGTAAACCGTCATGATTTCTCTGTGGAGTATAAAGGTGTAAAATTACAATTTGATGTGGTTTTCAATGCGATACACGGAACTCCGGGCGAAGACGGATTAATGCAGGCTTATTTTGAATTATTAGGTATTCCGCAAACGTCCTGCGATTATTACCAGGCTGCTTTAACGTTTAACAAAAGAGATTTACTATCTGTATTAAAACCATACGGCATTAAAACGGCTACTTCTTTTTACTTAAACGAAGGCGATAGCATTGATGAACAAACGATTATCAAAACCGTAGGACTGCCTTGTTTTGTAAAGCCAAACAAAGCTGGTTCCAGCTTTGGAATTTCCAAAGTAAAGTCGGTGGAAGAATTATTACCGGCAATTGCAAACGCCTATAAAGAAGATAACGAAATTATCATTGAAAGCTTTCTGGACGGAACCGAAGTTTCGGTGGGTGTAATCAACTATAAAGGGGTGACTACGGTACTTCCGATAACGGAAATCGTTTCCGAAAATGATTTCTTTGATTATGAAGCAAAATACCTGGGCAAATCCCAGGAAATCACTCCGGCAAGAATTTCACCGGAAATGACCGAAAAAGTAAGCGCGGTAGCCAAACGCGCCTATGATGTTTTAAAAATGAAAGGTTTTTCCCGTAGTGAATTTATCATTGTTAACGACGAACCGTATATGCTGGAAATGAATACAATTCCCGGATTAACAACCGAAAGTATTTTACCGCAACAGGCAAAAGCAGCAGGAATTTCTTTAACCGAATTGTTTGACAATGCTATCGTATTAGCATTACAATAATTCCAACGCAAAAAAACCAACCAAATGAGAAAAGCAATATTTCCCGGTTCATTCGACCCGATCACTCTGGGACATTATGATATTATCAAAAGAGCCCTTCCGTTATTTGATGAAATCATCGTTGCCATTGGGGTCAATGCCGAAAAAAAATACATGTTCTCTTTAGAAACGCGTCAAAAATTCATTGAAGATGCTTTTCAAAACGAACCGAAAGTTTCGGTAGTGACCTATCAGGGATTAACAATTGACCTGTGCCAGAAGTTAAACGCACAGTTTATTCTCCGCGGACTTCGCAATCCGGCGGATTTTGAATTTGAAAAAGCAATTGCCCATACCAACAGAAAGTTATCCCATATTGAAACGGTATTTCTATTAACGGCTGCCAGTACTTCCTATATCAGTTCCAGCATTGTCCGCGATGTTATCCGTAACGGCGGTGATTATACTGTTTTAGTACCGGATTCGGTAAAAATAAAATAAAAAAGAAACGCCTGTCCGGGCGCTTCTTCACTTTTTGTCATGCTGGAAACGTTTACTGTTTCACGATTTTTTTCACTAAGTTTCCTTCAGCCGTTTCCAGATTCAACAGGTAAACACCCGTTGCAAAACCGGAAATATCAATTTTGCTTCCTGTATTGGTTTTTAAAGCAAATTGTTTACCGGTGATATCAACCAGCGTTGCTTTCTGGATCTCCAATTCGTTTGGCAGCTCTACTGTAAACAATCCTGACGTCGGATTAGGATAAACCGTTACTAATTTTGAGGCAAATTCATTAACACCCAATGTCGTTCCTACCGCATTGATAACCATGTGTACATTTGGAAAACCGGTTCCCACAGCTGCCACATCTGTTGGCGTTGTTATCGAACAGGTGGTCGAAGCAATATAGCTTGGTCCTGTTTGTCCGGCCGAATTGGATCCTAAAATGATTCGGATACCGGATCCGGTTGCCGCTGCGGCATATCCTACTTCTACGATTAACGTTGCATTTGCAGGAACTGTAGCCGTTAACGGAACGGAAACAATAGTACCCACATTTGCAGTCTGAACGGTATAATCCGCCTGTCCTAACAAAGTATATCCGGTATTCGGGAACCCTGCAGGGAAAGCAGCCGTTGTACTGTATGCCTTAACGGTCACTACATAACTGCTGGCTCCGGTCAGGGAATTAACGCCAAACTGGATCGCCGACAAATTAAAAGCAGCCGTAACCCCCAATGCATTCAGGTTAAAACTTCTGTAATACCTGTTGTCACTGGATGTTGCCGTAGTACTGTTACCACAAGCTACTGTATTTCCATTGATTGCCTGCGAATTAGAATGTGTGAGCACAATTTGCGCCTCAACTGCAAAAGACATTAAAAAAAACAAGCATAAAAGAGTAATTTTTTTCATATTTTTATTTTTTAATTGATTAAGCAACACTAAGCTAACGATAAAAAAACAAAATACCTAAAAAACAAACCCCTTTTATAAAAATATCACAAAAAACACCCGGATATAAAATGAAATTCATAAAAATTCTACTGATCCTCCCCTTTCTGCATTCCCTTCCGACAATGGCACAGCAAAAATTTCCGACACCTTATGAAAAAGGAAATGGCAACCAGACGGCAACCTATGAAGAGACCATTGCCTATTTCCAGTTACTGGATCAGAATTTTGAAACCATTGCCATGAAAACCATGGGGCAAACAGACAGCGGCGAACCGCTGCATATTGTTACGTTTAATCCCGGAAAAAACTTCGACTTTCCGGAAATACAGAAAAATAAAGCCGTTCTTTTAATCAACAACGGAATACATCCCGGAGAACCGGACGGTATAGATGCTACCATGATGCTGTTCCGGGATCTGGCTACCGGAAAAATCACCGCTCCCAAAAACACGGTTGTCGTAGCCATTCCGATTTACAACATCGGCGGAGCCTTAAACAGAAATTCAACTTCCCGCGTTAACCAAAACGGACCGGAAGAATTCGGATTCCGCGGAAATGCCCGGAATTATGACCTGAATCGGGATTTTGTTAAATCGGATACCCGGAATGCCCGTAGTTTTGCGGAAATCTTCCAATTGGTTTATCCGGATGTTTTTATCGACAACCATGTTAGCAACGGTGCCGATTATCAATATACATTAACCTATATTTCCACACATTATCAGAAATTAGGCGGTACTGCCGGAACATATTTCAATACCGATATGTATCCCGCCATTTTAAAAGACCTGCAGTCCAAAAAAATTGAACCGGTTCCTTATGTGAATATTTACAATAAAACACCCGAAAACGGCTTTGCCAAAAACATGGAAACAGCCCGTTTTTCTACCGGTTATGCCGCAATGTTCAATTCCTTCGGAGCCATGGTGGAAACCCACATGCTAAAAAAATACAGCGACCGTGTAAAGGTGACGTACGAATACATGATAACTACCTTAAACTATACCGATAAAAACTTCCAGACGATTAAGAAAATCCGGAAAGAAACCCTTGCCAGCTATACGCCAGACCAAAAATATACGGTAGAATGGGAAATCGATTCGGCCAAAGTAACCCAAATCCCGTTTTTAGGATATGAAGGCAAATACAAAGCCAGTGCTGTTTCCGGCAAACCGAGATTGTATTACGACCGTTCCAAACCATTCAAAAAGATGATTCCCTATTATGAAGTTTACAAACCTAAAAAGCAGGTTACTATTCCGGAATATTATGTGATCCCAAAACAATGGTGGAATGTTCTGGACCTGCTGAAACTGAATAACATTGAAATGAAACAGCTAAAACAGGATACGCTCATTACTGTGGAAAGCTACAGAATAGCCGATTATAAAACCGGAAACAGTGCTTTTGAAGGTCATTACGGCCATTCCAACACTACGGTTACCGTTGAAAAAAAGCCCGTTACGTTTAAAAAAGGGGATTACCTGATTGCCACCCAGCAGAAAAATGTAAAATTCCTGTTGGAAACTTTAGAACCGGAAGCTGTTGATTCCTATTTCAACTGGAATTTCTTTGATGCCGTTTTACAGCAAAAGGAATACTACTCTCCTTATGTATTTGAAGATGTGGCAAAACAGTTACTGGATGAAAACCCGGAACTGAGAGCTGCACTGGAAAAAAAGAGAAAAAGCGATCCTAAATTTGAAAGCAGCGGTGACGCCCAACTGGACTGGGTCTATAAAAACTCTAAATATTACGAGAAATCACACCTGCAGTATCCGGTATACCGCATCATGAAATAAAACCAATAAAAAAACCAGAGCAATGCTCTGGTTTTTTGTTTATAAAACTTTTTCTGCCTGAAACAGCAGCTTAATATTTTCATAGGAATTGGTCAGTGCTTCTTTCACCTCATCCGGTTTCAGCCAGGCAACTTTTTCAATACCTTCTTCAATTTGCCCCTGTGGTATCCCTTCAAAATTGGTTTTCATCTCAAACCAATGGGTTACTTTCAGCTTATACCGCCCGTTGCGCTTAAAAACATGATAGGTTTTCTGTAACTTCTGCGTGATCTTCAAACCGTCAACACCGGTTTCTTCTTCCACTTCGCGCATGGCCGTTTGTTCGATCTCTTCTTTTTTCTCGATTCCGCCTTTGGGAAGGTCCCATTTGCCGTTTCTAAAGATAAAAAGTACCTCTCCTTTCCGGTTGTACACTAATCCGCCGCCCGCTTTTACTACCGGAATCTTCTCCTTGAGTTTCTTCAGGATTTCCTTTTCGTCCGGATAGTATAAAAAAGCTTTCTGAATTTTGTTTTGAAACATTTTAACAATAACTTGCTTTATATCAACACTTTCCAAAAGAAAAAGTTGAAAATCGGTTTCTTTAACAATTTCATTTGTCAAGAAAAGTGGTTTGTCGTTCACAAAAACTTTATACATTTGTACTATGATTTTTAATACAGACACAGCTAAAAAAACTGCCGAATTGCTTTTACAAATAAACGCAATTAAATTAAATCCAAAAAATCCTTTTACATGGGCTTCTGGATGGAAGTCGCCTATTTATTGCGACAACCGTATAACCCTCTCATTTCCACCGATAAGAAATTATATCCGTGAGGAATTTGCGAAAAACATTGAAAAAGAGTTTGGAAAACCGGATGTAATAGCCGGAGTAGCAACCGGAGCCATTGGCATTGGTATATTGGTTGCAGAATATTTAGGTTTACCATTTGTTTATGTTCGTCCGGAACCTAAAAAACACGGAAGACAAAATCAGGTAGAAGGCTTTTTACAAAAAGGCCAGAACGTGGTTGTGGTGGAAGACCTGATCAGTACCGGAAAAAGCAGCCTTATGGCTGTTGAAGCTTTAAAAGAAGCCGGTGCAAATGTAAAAGGTATGGTGGCCATTTTTACGTATGGTTTTGAAATTGCTACTGAAAATTTCAAAGAAGCCAACGTTAACCTCTATACTTTGGGGAACTACGACACCTTACTGGAAGAAGCAGTTGCCAAAAAATACATTACCGAAGAAGAACATGAAACCTTAAAAGAATGGCGTAAAAGCCCTTCAACCTGGGGAATTGAAGTTTAATCAAGCATAAAAAGCACTAACGATACTTATATATGAATTTAGAAAGTCCAAAAGTTAACGTAGAGAAATCAGCCGAGTACCTATTCGATTCTTTAACAGATGTTAAGAATTTCGAGAAATTAATGCCTGAAAATATAGCTAAATTCGAAGTATTGGATGAAAACGCTTTTATTTTCGGTTTAAAAGGTATGCCGGAAATTAAATTAAAAATGAAAGATAAAGTAGCCCCAAACAAAGTTGTTTTAGGAGCTGCCAGCGATAAACTGCCTTTCACTTTAACAGCAAATATTAATGCCCTTACTGCAAACACCTCGGAAGTTCAATTGCTTTTCACAGGAGAATTTAACCCGATGATGGCCATGATGGTAAAAGGACCTATCGGTAAATTTATCGAAACTTTAGCCGGAAACATGAACAAACTGTAAGCCGGAATTCCTTATAAAATTTAAAAAAACCTTTTAGTTGAACTAAAAGGTTTTTTTATGCCCCAGGGTGATCCGTTAGATTTCCTTACTGCTTCTGCCATCAATTACTAATACTATTAAAAAATATATTTTGTACCGATTGGTAAAATATCATATCTTTGTCCTCAAATAAACTAGCATGTCCGGAAGACCTAAAATATTCGACAACGAAGCGGTAATCGAGAAGGCTACCGATCTGTTTTGGTCACAAGGCTATGAAATTACCTCAACGGAAGATCTGCTCCGGGCAATGGGCATTGGCAAAGGCAGCTTTTATTTAGCTTTTAAAGGCGGCAAAAAGGAACTTTATGAAAAAGTATTGGAAAAGGTCAGTCAAAAAGAACTGAATACCTTAAAAGACAATATCGCCAAAAGCCAGGCTCCGGTTGAAGAAATCAAAAAACTGTTCCGCAGTATTGCAAAAGCACCAAAAGCAACCAATCTGAAAGGTTGTATTTTCGGTAACACCCTTGCCGAATTTTCCAATAACGATGCGCAAATAATGCAAATTGCCGCCCGGCATTTAAAGGAACTTGAAACCGTTTTTCAGCTTACCATTGAACAGGCACAGGCCGCAGGCCAGATGCAGTCTAAAGACGATTCCCATCTGCTCGCCCGTTATTTAATAACCACCTGGAACGGATTGGGTATCAGCAGACGCCTGTATCCGGATCCCAAAGCACTCTCCGGACTTATTGAAATGCAGCTTGGCATTTTAGACTAATTTTTTTAACCAATTCTGTACCGATTAGTACAAAATAAAATAATATCCCTATGCCAGAAAACAACACACCGCTAACCGCCTGCACTGTATTTTTATTTGCAATTGCCAGCGGGCTTGCCGTTGCCAATGTCTATTTTGCCCAACCCCTGTTGCACCTCATCGCATTAGACTTCAAAATAAAAGAGCACAGCATCGGGCAAATCGTAACCTTTACACAGATTGGCTATGGCCTCGGATTATTTTTTATCGTACCGTTGGGCGACATACTGAACAGACGGAAACTAATCCTGTCGCAGTTTTTCATCTCCATAGTAATGCTGCTGATAATCAGCTTTACTTCCCATCAGTTTGTTTTTATGGGTGCTTTGCTTGTTCTGGGACTATCGGCCACTGTTGCTCAAACCATAGTCGCCTATGCTGCATCATTAGCAACACCTTCACAAAGCGGTCGTGTTGTCGGTCTGGTCACAAGCGGTATTGTTATAGGGATCTTATTAGCCAGAACTGCAGCCGGATTCCTGGCAGATGTTTCCGGATGGCGTTCCGTGTACACCGTCTCGGCCTCAGCAACCACCCTGATTACCGTATTTTTGTGCTACCAACTCCCAAAACAGGATTATCCTAAATCCGATACCAGCTATCGCAAACTGCTGCACTCCCTTTTCACGCTTTTCAAAGACGAACCAATAATGCTGAAACGTTCGGTAATTGCCTTATTCCTGTTTGCCTCTTTCAGCACCTTATGGACGTCGCTGGTCTTACCACTGAGCACCACTCCGTTTTCTTTTTCGGCTACAGAAATCGGATTATTTGGATTGCTGGGAGTGATCGGTTCGTTAAGTGCTGCCCGTGCCGGAAAACTTGCCGATCGCGGGCGGGCACAACAAACTACCGGAATAGCGCTTGCTGTCCTGATACTATCCTGGCTGATTATGAGCTATCTGTACAATAACATCCTCCTCATTATTACCGGTATTATCCTGCTGGACTACGCTGTACAGGCAGTACATGTAACCAACCAGTCCATACTGTACAAAGCATTGCCGCAAGCCGTAAGTCGTACAATAGCGGCTTATATGATTTTTTATTCCATCGGAAGCGGTATCGGCGCCCTGCTCTCCACGCAGGTGTACAATAAATCCGGCTGGAGCGGCGTTTGCCTTTTAGGAGCCGGATTTAGCAGTATTGCGTTTATTTTCTGGCTGCTGACATTAAAAAAACAGAATAAATAATTGTAAATTTGATACTTTACACATCCCAAATACGCCATTCCAATGAATCTCCGCAAGCGCTTTACCATCCTCCTTACCTTATCACTTGCCCTGAACACTTCCGCTCAGACAACTAACTTAAGGGCTCAGATCAATGAGATTATTAAAGACAAAAAAGCTACTGTGGGTGTAGGCATCTATAACCTGACCAATAACGATACGCTAACGATTAACAATACGCATCATTTCCCGACCATGAGTGTGTATAAATTCCATTTGGCATTGGCTATTTTACACCAGGTTGATAAAGGAAAATTAAGGCTGGATCAGGAAATATTCGTAAAAAAATCGGATTTACTGGAAAACACGCATAGCCCGCTACGGGAGAATTATCCTTATGGCAATATCAATATCAAATTGAGTGAACTGATCAGCTATACGGTTTCTTTAAGCGACAATAATGCCTGCGACATACTGTTTCGCCTGGCTGGCGGTACTAAAAAGGTGGACCGTTACATCAAAAGCCTGAAAATTCCGAATACCAGTATTCAGGCAACGGAAGCCGAAATGCATGAAAAATGGGAAAACCAATACCTGAATACAACCACCCCGTTTGCTGCGGTTTTACTGCTTAAGAAGTTTTACCAGCTTCAGGTGTTATCGCCAACATCCTATGACTACCTGTTAAACGTGTTACAGGGAACCAAAACCGGACCGGATAAAATAAAAGGGCTGTTGCCTCAAAACGTAGTTGTGGCACACAAAACCGGAAGTTCCTTCCGGAAGGAAACCGGGCTTAAAGCCGCCGAAAACGACATCGGGATTGTATACCTTCCCGGCGGACAGGCATTTGCCATAGCCGTTTTTGTTAGTGATTCCATGGAAAGTGACACCACTAACAACAAGATCATTGCCGCAATTTCAAAAGCAGCCTTTGACTATTTTTCAATCAAGTAGTTATGAATATCATTACCCTCACAGCCGAAAATATTTCCAAAGAGCACATTTGCTGCGCTATTAGTGATAAGAAATTATCCAGCGGCTATGCGGCAAAGAAAGAATGGCTCACTTCGCAGTTTAAAGAAGGGTATGTTTTTAAGAAACTCAATGTGAGCGGTAAAGTTTTTATTGAATATGTCCCGGCAGAAAAAGCCTGGGCTCCTGTTCACGCGCCAAATTATATGCTGATCAACTGTTTCTGGGTTTCCGGTCAGTTTAAAGGTCAGGGATACGGTAAAGCATTATTTCAGGAATGCGTCAACGACAGTAAGGACAAAGATGGCATTGTGGTCATTACCGCTGTAAAAAAACAACCGTATATGTCCGACAAAAAATTCTTTGCAAAACAGGGATTTCTATTGGCCGATACGGCACTTCCCTATTTTGAGCTCTGGTACAAACCATTACGGGAAAACGCAGCAATTCCAAAATTTAAAGACTGCTGCAAAAAAGGGGAATGCGACACTTCAAAAGGCATTGCGGTATATTATACTAATGCCTGTCCGTTTACGGAATATTATGTAAATGAAGAAACAAAAAACGCTGCTCTGGAAAAAGGTTACCCGATTACGATTTACAAAATAACAACGCGGGAACAGGCACAAAACCATTTTGTCCCTTTTACAATTCACAGTGTTTTTCTGAACGGAAAATTTGTAACACAGCAAATACTGAATAAAAGACTGTTCGAAACCTTTGTTTAACAGCGAGTACTTAGGCAGTATACCAGAAGATTATTAATAGAACTTCCCGTCCACATAAAACCAGCTTCCGTTTTGCTGCTTAAAAGTCGATTTTTCATGATGTACCTGGGGCTGTAACAACGCATCTAAAAAGTAAGCTTTAAACTCCACCGTATTTTCCGTTGCTTTAATTATTTCCAATTTCAGCCACTGATTCGAAACGGCCCATTGCTGTATGTCCTTTTTAGAATGGTATTTTCGCCGGGAAATATGCGTTGTAGCCAGTAAATAGTCAACTGCATGCACTGCATAAGCCGAATACCGGGACCGCATCAGTGCTTCGGCTGTGGGAGCCTTTTTAATACCTTTTACATACGGTTCGCAGCAATCCCGGAAAAGCAGACCGGAACAGCAATAACATTTTTCGGTCATGATTATTCGGATTGGAATTTTTTTAATATTTCTTTTAATTTCTCTTTTCGCAACTGTGCAGCATTTTGTTCTTTTACCTTTTTATGCTGGATCTTTTTACTGTGCTTTTTTCTGTTTTCCTCGTTTTGACGGCTCATATCAGTAATCTGCTTTTTATTTGCTGTAGTGTTTTATTAGTGGTCAGCAGTTCGTTAATAATCGTTTCCCGAAGAGCATCCAGATCATCATATTCCAGGTATTTTGCCCAGGCTTCATTTTCAAATAACTTCCGGATCTGCTGAATGTATTTTGTGGTTTCGGCTGCATTGCGCAATACTGCCTTACCATCATATAAAGGATTGGATTTGTGTTCAAAAACAGCCGCTCCGCTTGTAAAATCGACAGTTATATAAAACAAATTATCCGAATCATTATTGGGATAGAAATCACTCCATTTTGCATACCCGATACGCTCCCGTGTTCCGTCAGTCGTGGCTAAAGGCAGCAAACGCCATCGGCAATTTGCGGCTCTTCCCCAATGATTGGAATAGCGGTAAACACCTTCTTCCGTAAAATAATAGCTACTGCCCGATTTACTTTTATAATTGGTCTGTATAGCGCTTACCTCATTTGGAGCTACTTCAGTAAAAACGCAGAAAGTGTGTTTAAAAAAATTGGTTTTATTATATGATTTCCCATTCATGCTGCAAAGATAAGAAATGCCTTTTTAGGATTTTATTATACTATGATTTACCTGAAGAATAGTATATTTGTAGTAATTACATTATATTTTTAATCCCCAAAAATTTATTTTATGAAAGATACCGTACTAACAATAGGCGCTTGTTATGGAGGTCTTGCTGTCATTTTTGGTGCTTTTGGCGCCCATATCCTCAAAAAGAAAATGAACACGGAAACCCTGAAAAATTTTGAAACCGGAGTAAAATACCAAATGTATCATGCGCTGGCATTGGTTTTTATCAGTCAGTTTTTTGCTTTCACCAAAACTACCGAATCGTTAACGGCATTCTTTTTTATCGCCGGTACTTTTTTATTTTCATTCAGCATATACGGTTTGTGCCTGAGCAGCATTGGCGGTAAAAAGCTGAAATTCCTGGGACCAATAACACCCCTTGGCGGTATGTTGCTGTTTTTGGGCTGGTTTTTCCTGGCCATTTCCAGGGTGGTTTAAAATAATACATAATAACCATAAAAAAAGCCACTCTTCCGAGTGGCTTTTTCTGTATTATTTCTACCCGATTAAGGGAAAATACCTCTTTGTTTGTAAGCCATTTCAATACGCGCTAACGCTTGAATGTAAGCTGCAGTTCTCCAGTCGGTTTTGTACTGACTTCCTGTTAAAACTACTTTGTTGAAAGCATCTTCCAGTTTCTTTCTTAATTTGATGATTACGTCATCCATAGTCCAGATTTCTCCGTTACGGTTTTGTAACCACTCGAAATAACTTCCGATAACACCTCCTGAATTACATAGGATGTCCGGGATGATTTCAATACCTTTTGCTAATAAGATTGCTTCTCCGTCAGTATCTGTTGGTCCGTTAGCACCTTCAGCAATTACCTGAGCTTTGATTGTATCTGCATTTTCAACAGTAATCTGGTTTCCTAAAGCAGCCGGGATAATGATATCACAGTCAATTCCGAAGAAATCTTCTGCTTTATAATCCTGAGTTCCTTTGTAACCGGAAATTGTATTGTTGTCTGCCTGGAAACGCAATAAAGCTTCCGGATCGATTCCTTCCGGGTTATAGATTGTTCCGGTTGCATCCTGAACACCAACAAGGATTGCTCCGTTTTTGTTCATAAAGTGTGCAGCCCAGTACCCTACGTTACCAAATCCCTGAACAATATATTTTTTCCCTTCTAAAGAAGTTCCTCTCAATTTTGCCCAGGACTCCAAAGTAACCACTACTCCAAATCCTGTAGCTCTGTCTCTTCCTTCCAAACCTCCAGAACCTACAGGCTTACCTGTAACTACGTGTTGGTTTTTAGAACGCTCAGCCGGTGATTTTGTAGACATATAGGTATCTGCAATCCAGGCCATCATCTGAGCTGTCGTGTTAACGTCCGGTGCAGGAATATCATGCTCAGGACCGATATTATCACCTAATGCATACGCAAAACGACGGGTAATACGCTCTAATTCTGAAGTAGAATATTTTTTAGGATCTAACTGGATACCACCTTTACCACCTCCGTAAGGAAGACCAGCTAAAGATGTTTTCCAGGTCATCCAGGTAGCTAATGCTCTTGCAGCATCGATATCTACAGTTGCGTGGTAACGCAAACCTCCTTTGTAAGGACCTAAAACATTATTGTGTTGTACTCTGTAACCTGTGAACATTTCTACCGTTCCATTGTCCATTTTCACAGGAAAGTGAACTACGATTTCGTTATTTGTAACAGAAAGGATTTTTTTAACAGTCTCATCCAATCCCATCACAGAAGCAGCTTTTTCAAACTGGTTCTTAACATTTTCATACATGCTAGCCTTCGGCTTTTGTGCTGTTGCCATACTATTTAATAATTTACAACTTATTTTTGTTTGTTTGTTAATTTGCTATATAAAAAAGCATACAAATATAGGGCATTAAAATTGAAGCAAAAACGAAATACTTAATAAATTAACATAATTTAAACGCCTATTTTTCAATCCGGATTTCAGAATTCTACATTTCCGTTTTAGCAGAAAATAGCGAACTTGTAACAAAAGTTACAACTTATTACATTCCAAAAAGATACCTTTACAAAAAATATGGCATGAAATCACTCCTATTCGAATCCTACGACTACATTTTTGAAGAACAGCTGCTCGAAGAAATCAGCACTGTTTCCAGTTACAAGAAGTTTAAAGCCGACGATTATCTTATCGAGATAGGAGAAAATATTGAATGGATGCCTTTGCTTTTAAAAGGTGCTATCAAAATAATGCGCGAAGACACTAACGGCGATGAACTGTTGCTCTACTTTTTAGAACGCGGCGATACCTGTGCGATGACCCTGACCTGCTGTATGGGGAAAAACAAAAGCAAAATCAGGGCTGTAGCCGAAACCGACGGTGAAATGGTTTTGATCCCTATTGGCAAAATGGAGGAATGGGTCGTAAAATATCCTTCCTGGCGCAACTTTGTGTTTGAGAGCTACAACATCCGGTTAATGGAAATGCTGGAAGCCATCGATACGCTTGCTTTTATGAATCTTGACGAACGCCTGTATAAGTTTATAACCGACAAAGCGAAAGTGCTGGGTACAACCGAAATTGCGACAACCCATCAGGAAATCGCCTCCGAAATGAACACCTCAAGAGTTGTAATTTCCCGGCTATTAAAGCATTTGGAAGACGAGCAGAAAATTAAGTTACACCGCAATAAAATTGAAATTCTGACCTTCTAAATGGAATCATTTTTCGGCTATATCGGTGCTTTTTGCATCGGACTTGTTTTAGGACTTACCGGCGGCGGCGGTTCCATACTGACCGTACCCGTTTTAGTATACTTACTGGGAATCCAGCCGGTAACGGCAACAGCCTATTCCCTGTTTATAGTAGGAACAACCTCCACCTTCGGAGCATTCCGCAATTATTTCAAAGGGCTTGTAGCTGTAAAAACAGCTGTCCTGTTTGCCATACCCTCATTTATTGCTGTTTTTCTTACCCGCAGGTTTCTGGTTCCGGCCATACCCGAAACGATAATCAGCACCTCTGGTTTCACTTTATCCAAAGACACTTTTTTAATGGCGCTTTTTGCCGTAATCATGTTTTTTGCCGCCATGGCCATGCTTCGGAAAAAAGTGGCAACATGCGATACGGAAAGCAATTCCGGCAGTACTAATTACCGCTATCTGATTCCACAGGTATTCCTTATTGGCATACTCATCGGGATGGTGGGTGCCGGCGGTGGTTTTTTAATCATCCCTACCTTAGTTTTTTTCGCCAGACTCCCAATGAAGAAAGCCGTTGGCACTTCCCTGTTAATCATTGCCATCAATTCCCTCATTGGTTTTACCGGTGATCTGGAAAACCTGAATGTAGACTGGAATTTTCTTTTAACATTTACTTTACTGTCTGTTTTTGGTATCTTTGCAGGCATATTTTTAAATAAATATATTAACGAAACACAGCTTAAAAAAGGTTTTGGATGGTTTGTTTTAATTATGGCCGTTTACATTCTTCTGAAAGAATTCCTCCATATGTGACAAAAGTCACACTGTAAAAAAAGACAACACCCTATCTTTACCCTAATAAAAAAAATGCAATTATGAAAATAGAACAGATTTATACAGGATGTATCGCTCATGCAGCATACTATCTGGAAAGTAATGGTGAGGCCGCTATTTTTGATCCGCTACGTGAAGTACAACCTTATATTGATAAAGCCGCTAAGGATAACGCTTCCATTAAATACATTTTTGAAACGCATTTTCATGCCGATTTTGTTTCCGGACATTTGGATCTGGCACAAAAAACCGGCGCTAAAATCGTTTACGGACCTACAGCCAATCCAAATTTTGAAGCCATAATTGCCGAAGACAATCAGGAATTTAAAATTGGCAACTATACCGTTAAGGCGATTCATACGCCGGGGCACACGCTTGAAAGTACCTGTTATTTATTAACGGATGAAAATGGTAAACAACACGGTATCATTACCGGCGATACGTTGTTCATAGGCGATGTAGGCCGCCCGGATTTAGCACAAAAACTGGTTAGCGATTTAACTCAGGAAAAATTAGCCGGAATGCTGTTTGACTCGTTGCGCAATAAAATAATGCCTTTGGCAGACGATTTAATTGTCTATCCGAACCACGGTGCCGGAAGTGCCTGCGGTAAAAACATGAGCAAAGAAACAACAGACACTTTGGGCAATCAGAAAAAAGTAAACTATGCTTTACGGGCCAACATGACAAAAGAAGAGTTCACGGCAGAATTATTAGACGGATTGGGTGCACCACCGGCCTATTTCCCTCAGAATGTTTTAATGAATATTCAGGGATATGACAGCCTGGAAACAGTTATGAATAAAGCCAACACACCAATGAGTGCCGCTGCATTTAAAGCCGCTGCCGGTCAGTCTGAAGCTTTAATTTTAGATGTTCGCCATGAAAATGAATTTATAAAAGAACACATACCGGGGTCTATATTCATCGGTTTACAGGGAAACTTCGCCCCGTGGGTGGGCGCTTTAATAATGGATGTTAAACAACCGATACTTCTGGTAGCGCCGGAAGGAAAAGAAAAAGAAACAATTACCCGTCTTTCCCGCGTAGGTTTCGACAACTGTCTGGGGTACCTGGAAGGTGGTATCGAAACCTGGAAAACAGCCGGTTTTGAAGTAGATACCATTATTTCCATCACACCGGAACAGTTTGCAGCCGACAAGGACACCTCCGGACTGGCTGTAATTGATGCCCGAAAACCGGGAGAATTCAGTGCCGAACATGTGGAAGGTGCCATTAATATCCCTTTGGATTTTGTAAACGACCAACTAGCCGAAGTTCCTAAAAATGCTGATTTTTACCTGCATTGTGCCGGCGGTTACCGTTCTGTAATCATGGCTTCCATACTGAAAGCAAGAGGATATCACAATATGATAAACGTCGAAAAAGGAATATCCGGAATAAGACAAAGTAATGTTCCGTTGACGAAATTCGTCTGTCCTTCGACACTAAACTAACCGAAACCCCAAAATTTGAAGCTTCAGATTTTGGGGTTTTTCATTTCATACTGTTAAAAATAATATATTTTACTTCCCCTTATAGGGAGTTTTTAAATACATTTGTAAGCATAACAAATTAAAAATAAAGATGAAGAAATTTTTTTTAGTACTATCAATTGCTGCATTTTTTGCTTCATGTAAAAAAGATGATGGTTTTACCATTATTGGAGAAGCAAAAGGTGTAGAAAATGACAAAATGGTTATCATTGCCACACAAAGCGATTTAGGCCCTGTATCTAAAGATACTGTAAAGGTTAAAGATGGAAAATTCGAATTTAAAGGAAAATCCGAGCATCCGGAATTTTGCTTTTTAAGAATTCAGGACATTGGCGATATGATCCCTTTTGTACTTGAAAATGGAAAAATTAAAGTTGAATTTGTAAAAGATTCTGTTCGTAATTCAAGAGTTTCCGGAACGGTTACAAACGATCAGTTCCAAAAATATAACGACGAATCAAAAGTAATTTATAAAAAAATGCAGGCATTCCAGATTGCTAACAATCAAAGAATGGCTACAGCGCAGCAAACTAACGATACGGTTACTATAAATTCCCTTAGAAAACAATTCATGGTATACCAGGATCAGATGAATCAAAAATCGGAAGATTTTATTCAGAAACATCCGGATTCCTTTTTATCAGTAATGCTATTGGAAAACTTTGTAAAATTCCAGTCTTTACCGGTTGATAAAATTGAGAAATACTACAAATTGTTAACCGCTGATGCGAAAAACAACCAGCACGGGGATACCGTTAAAAATTTCCTTGCAAAACAAAGTGCTGTTGAAGTAGGAAAAATGGCACCGGACTTTTCTGCTCCAAATCCGGAAGGAAAAACCGTTTCCCTAAAAGAATCATTAGGAAAAGTAACCATCATCGATTTCTGGGCTTCATGGTGCGGTCCTTGTCGTGCTGAAAACCCTAATGTAGTAGCATTATACAATGAGCTACACGCAAAAGGTCTAAACATCATTGGAGTATCATTAGACCAGGATGCAGCAAAATGGAAAGAAGCTATTGCAAAAGACAAATTAGCATGGACACAGGTTTCGAATTTGAAATTCTGGCAGGATCCAATCGCGGAACAATATAATGTAAAAGCAATCCCGCAAACATTTATTCTGGATGCCAGCGGAAAAATTGTAGCAAAAGACCTTAAAGGAGCCGAATTAAAAGCGAAAGTTTTAGCGCTTTTAGGCACAAAATAAGACACACTCAAAAAAATCTCCTCCGGGAGATTTTTTTATTTCTCTAAGAAACAATACTTTAAAAAAAAGTGAGAAATTATATTAGAAATAAGTTTGCATAGTAAAAAAACAGTCCTATATTTGCACTCGAAATAATCAAGGAGAACACTTGAATAGCCAACGGGGAGATACTCAAGCGGCCAACGAGGGCAGACTGTAAATCTGCTGACTATGTCTTCGCAGGTTCGAATCCTGCTCTCCCCACAAAAAAGTTCTGATGAAAATCAGGACTTTTTTTTATGCCTGAAAATTACTTCCAAAAGCAATCCGAAAACGGCGCAACAAAAATTAAGCAGTAGTCCAAGATCAAACTCCTGCTTTAGCCTTTCAACGGTAATACAAACTTAAAAGTACTTCCTTCCCCATGCTTGCTTTCGGCCCAGATTTCGCCCTGATGCCTTTTTATAAATTCACTGCAAAGCAATAAGCCCAATCCGTTCCCGATTTCATTTTCGGTCCCTTTCTGGATGACTTTTTCATTAATTTTAAACAACTTTTCTTTTATGCTATCCGGAATTCCAATGCCGTTATCGGTAATAGACACCTCAACTTTTTGATTTATCTTTTGCATTGTTACTATAATTTCACCTTGCTGGTCTGTAAATTTAATAGCATTTGTCAGCAGGTTTCGCAAAACAGTATCGATCATATCCTTATCCAACTCAACCATAATCGTTTCTGTCGCTTCAAACCTAAGATCGATGTTTTTATGCAATGCCGTATTTTTATTGAGCGCTACGTTGTCTTCGATCAGGCTATTTAACATCACTTTTTGGGGATTGTATTGGATCATCCCGGTTTGTACCCTGGACCAGTCCAACAGGTTTTCAAGCAACTTATAGATATTTTTA
Source organism: Flavobacterium sp. UBA4197 (assembly GCF_002379575.1). Taxonomy (NCBI): domain Bacteria; kingdom Pseudomonadati; phylum Bacteroidota; class Flavobacteriia; order Flavobacteriales; family Flavobacteriaceae; genus Flavobacterium; species Flavobacterium sp. UBA4197. The sequence goes on along the minus strand of NZ_DFUB01000018.1, from coordinate 304,737 downwards.
TTCGATTCATGGAGCATTCCGGTGATCTGCTTAATTTCTTCCCGGGTATAATCTTCAATTTCCTGTGCCATGATTTCCGACAGTACCAGTGAGGATCCCAACGGTCCTTTCAGATCATGGGCGATTATGGAAAAGAATAAGTTTTTATCTTTTAGAAGTTTCTGTATTTTAAGGTCCTGTTTCTCTTTTACCAGTAATAAAAACCCGACTGTGCCGATAAGCGTGAGCAGGAATAAGCCAATGCTATACAAACTATCAAAAGTACTGTATCGGAAAAAATATTTTTGCGGGCTTATATAACTATAAACAGCCCGTAAAAAGATTAAAATTTCAAATGCGACATAACACAGCAGGTAAAAAATCCGGAATAAATTATTGGCTTTTTCTGTAAAATAACTGATGGTTGGCGGTAAATAAATCGCAAATATCCCTAAAGACATTATTACAATACGGGTATTAATCGAACTCTCTAAAAACGTAGCAATATTAAAAACCAGCAGGGCTGCAATTGTTATCCCAACCTGAAAATGATAACGCCTCTTAAATTTTGCTTTGGTTAAGGACATTATCGCAATCGTTTCATAACAACCTCCCAAAAGAATGATTGTATTGGCAATATTGATCGAGATGAAATCCGGAACGATGTTTCTTAAAAAAATGAATACCCACCCTATTGTCAGTAATATTTTACCATAGCCAAAGGTTTTTAATTTTTTTCTATTCTCAATAGTAGCATACGACAACGAATAACTAAAAATTAGAATACAAACAAACAAGTTTCCCCAAAAATAAAGTAGGAAAACCGTTTTTGGATCTAAAGGTAAAAATTGGAACATTATAGTGTTTCGTATATTAAAAACCGGTCGCAAATATACAAATTCACAGTGGAATCAATACGGATATCCCCTATGTACAAAACAACGGACCAAATTACAAAACACCAACAGTAAACGATCTTTTCAATCCGGCTTAAAATAAGCCGCTGTAAAACAAAAAATCTCCGGCAATAACCGGAGATTTTCTATTCTTGAATATAAAGCCTTTTAAACCGCTTTATTTTGCATAAAGTTTCTTATCGATGATACGCTCATAGTAATCCTGTAAAAACGCTTTACAAGCCACCTCAATGGCATCCATCTCTTTATTTCTGTTCCCGATCAGGTTTTTCTCCAGACCTCTGTCGTTTATATCATAAAATCCGGTCGCTTTCTTACCGTCAAACAGGCAGATATAATTTCCGCGCTGAAACTGGTATTGCGTGCCGTTATAGTTCATCACAAAAGGCTTGATCGATTTTTCATCCAGCAGGCTTCTTCCCCAGCTTCTAAACGGTTTGTCATACCCAATCATATCCAGTAAAGTAGGATAAATATCGATTTGCTGTGCCAATTCTTTATTAACACCAGTCAGGCTGCCATCCGGCTTGTAAATCAATATCGGTACTGCCGAACGATTCACAACCTTATTGTATTCGTCATAGCCCACCTGGTTACAGTGGTCTGCCGTAATCACAAAAATGGTATTGTTAAACCAGGGCTCTTTTTTAGCTGCTTCAAAAAACTTTTTAAACGCATAGTCCGTGTACCCTACACATTCGTGCATCTGTATTGTCCCTTTTGGAAACTTCCCCTTATATTTTTCCGGAACCACAAACGGCTCATGGGACGAAACGGTAAAGATCGTTCCCATAAAAGGCTGTTTCTTCTTGTCGAAAGTTTGTTTCATAAACTGGAAGAACGGCTCATCCCATATTCCCCAGGATCCATCAAAATCCGCATCATTATTGTATTCCGTCTTACCGTAATAATGGTCAAATCCCAATATATTACCAAAGCCTAAGAATCCCATCGAACCGTTAGGAGCGCCGTGGAAAAACGACGTATCATAACCTTCTTCTTTTAAAGTGGAAACCAGCGACTGTATTTTCTGTTTCGGGTATGGCGAAGAAGTAAAAGCATCCTGGAAAGAAGGAATACCTGCCAGTACCGACGACATTCCGTGAATAGATTTACTACCGTTAGCAAAAGCATTGGTAAAAATCAAACTGTGCTGCGACAACGAATCGATAAACGGCGTATAGCTCACATAACCCGGTATGTTTTTATCCTTATTAAAAGCCCCTATATATTCCCTGCCGTAACTTTCCGTAATAAAAATAACAATATTCGGTTTTGTCTTCGGATGGTTACGATACAGCTTAATCGGTTCTATTTCGGTATTCACAACATCCTGCGATACAAAATTCACTTTCTTAAAGCTCGTGGTACGCATCGTTCTGATAATCGCAAAAGGCGTATTCAAAACAATATCGGCATGTTCCGGCTTGGTTACATAACGGTTTGCATCCACAATATTAATAGGACGTGTACTCTTTTTAAAATCGCCCCGGATACCGCCAACGGCCATTACCGCAATAACAACAAGCCCCAGCAAAGAGAAAAGGAAATATTTCGGTTTATTTTCATGCTTCACCTCCACTACCTTTACCTTTTTGTACAGGTAAACCCATAAAAAGGCACAAATAAAAAACAACAGGTAAACGTGCCAGTAGCTCACAATAAAGCGGGAAAACATATTGCCTTTATTGGATTCGTTTTTAATGATATCCATAAAAGCGATCGTTGTCCGGGCATACGTAAACCGGTAGTAGATAAAGTCTATAAAATTGGTCGCATAACCAATCAGGTTAAAGACAAAATACACATAAAACAGGAATTTCTGGTATCCTTGTTTAGTGGTTATCCATAACGGAAGTATGGAAAGCACCACAAACAACGCATTCAGATACAAAATCGCGGCAGTGTCAAACACCATACCGTGATATGCCAGCGCTAAAAAGTCGGAAACGGAATCCACCTTCAGCAGCTTGTAATTGTATGTAAAGAACAGCAGTCTGGCAATGAAATAGAAAAGATAGGCTAAAAATAATCTGTAGAATAACGCCTTATATTCCTGAATACGATAATTTGTGTTCATAAAATCCTATAAAAGTCAAAATTATAAAGGAATCAAAATTACAAAATTACCAACACCACTTTTATAATTATTGCTTTTAAATTTTTTGGTTTGAGTTTTTTTTATAATTTGCAGTAACAAAAAAAACAGGACATGACTAACGTTACACGCTTATTTGACTTTCCATATTACCAGTTAGAGAAATACAACCTGTCTGACGCATTGGTAACAAAATACAATGGTCAATGGGTAAAAACATCTACTAAAGAATATCTTGATAAGGCCAATGCCATTTCCCGAGCGTTATTACGAATGGACATTCAGAAAAATGATAAAATTGCTGTCATTTCTTCAAACAACAGAACCGAATGGAATATTACCGATATAGGTGTATTGCAAACCGGAGCCCAAAACGTTCCGATCTACCCTACTATCTCGGAAGACGATTATGAATTCATCCTAAACCATTCCGAAGCGATTTACTGCTTTATTTCCGATATAGAAGTTTTTAAAAAAATCAATGCCATCCGCAGCAGAGTACCTTCATTAAAAGAAGTATATTCCTTTGACCAGATTGACGGTTGTAAAAACTGGCAGGAAGTACTGGACTTAGGAGCCGACGAAAGCAATCAGCAGCAGGTAGAAGACCGTAAAAACAGTATTGTTACTACCGATCTGGCTACTTTAATATATACTTCCGGAACAACCGGAAGACCAAAAGGAGTAATGTTAAGCCACCAGAATATTGTTTCCAATGTACTGGCAAGCTCCGTAAGAGTACCGTTAAGAGCCGGCAGCACAAGAGGATTGAGCTTCCTGCCGATCTGCCATATCTTCGAACGCATGATATTGTACCTATACCAATATTATGGTATCTCGGTATATTTTGCCGAAAGCATCGACAAAATGAGCGACAACCTGAAAGAAGTAAAACCGCATGTCATGACTGCCGTTCCGCGTCTTTTAGAAAAAGTTTACGATAAAATATATGCCAAAGGAGCCGATTTAACCGGAATCAAGAAAAAACTATTCTTCTGGGCAATCGACTTAGGCCTGCACTACAAACCCTATGGTGAAAACGGATGGTGGTACGAACAAAAACTGGCCATTGCCCGAAAACTGATTTTCAGCAAATGGCAGGAAGGACTTGGCGGACAGCTGGAACTGATGGTGTCCGGTAGTGCTGCGTTACAGTCGCGTTTAACCCGTGTTTTTGCCGCAGCCGGTATCCCTATTATGGAAGGTTATGGTTTAACGGAAACCTCACCGGTAATTGCCGTTAACGATCAGCGTAACCGCGGTTTTAAAATTGGTACCGTTGGAAAAGTTTTAGACAACCTGGAAGTAAAAATCGCCGAAGATGGTGAAATCCTTTGTAAAGGACCAAGCATCATGATGGGCTACTATAAAGATGAAGAGAAAACTGCCGAAGCATTACAGGATGGCTTTTTCCATACCGGCGATATCGGAGAAATCGATAGCGAAGGCTTCCTGAAAATCACCGACCGTAAAAAAGAAATGTTCAAAACTTCCGGTGGAAAATACATTGCCCCTCAAATCATTGAAAACACGATGAAACAATCCCGCTTCATCGAACAGATCATGGTTATCGGCGATGGCGAAAAAATGCCGGCCGCGTTTATACAGCCAAGCTTTGACTTCCTGAAAGACTGGGCAGCACGCAAACACCTTACTATAGGTACTACCAACGAAGCCATCGTTAGCAACGAACATGTTATTGAACGTATTAAGGAAGAAGTTGACGCTATCAATAAAAAGTTCGGACACTGGGAACAAATCAAAAAATTTGAACTTACCGCAAATGTCTGGTCAATTGACGGAGGCGAATTAACCCCGACACTGAAGCTCAAAAGAAAGATCATAAAGGAGAAATACCAAAATCTTTATGATAAAATCTACAATAACTCTTAAAAAAATGAATAGACTCCTCCTCGCTGGGGAGTTTTTTTTTATTTAACTTAAAATTAATTTTCCAATATTATGCGTGCATAGTATTTTTTTGTATATTTGAAATCACAGAAGAAAAATGAAGGACAAAACTATAGATTATGTTTTACGTGCAACCTGGCAAGCTGTTGCAAGAATGTACAACGAAGAAGCTACAAAATATGGCGCCACTATGGCTACAGGTTTTGCTTTGTTAAGTATCGACAGGGAAAACGGAACACCATCAACAGCCTTAGGCCCGAAAATGGGAATGGAAGCAACAAGTCTGACCAGGACTTTAAAATCCATGGAAGACAAAGGGCTGATTATCCGAAAAAAAAATCCGGTAGACGGACGCGGTGTATTGATTCACCTGACCAAATTGGGTAAAGAAAAACGAGAACTGTCTAAAGTAACCGTATTGAAATTCAATGAAACTGTAAAGCAGCACATCAGCGATGAAAAACTAAACCATTTTATGGAAGTCGCTGAGATCATTAATGAATTGATTATGGATAAAACCATCTTCAATACAGAGGAGGATTCTAATTAATAGTACAATAATTGACTGCCTGCCCGTAATATAGTTACCGGCAGGCAGTCAGGCAAACAAAGAAAATTGAAAACACAAATGAAACGACTAATCAAAAAAGTAGCGGTTATTGGATCGGGTATCATGGGTTCTGGAATTGCCTGCCATTTTGCCAATATCGGTGTAGAAGTATTGCTTCTCGATATCGTTCCGAGAGAACTAACCGACGCTGAACAAAAAAAAGGATTAACATTAGAGAGTAAAATTGTTCGCAACAGAATTGTAAACGAACATTTGGCCAACTCTTTAAAATCAAAGCCCTCTCCTATTTACGATCAGAAATTCGCCAGCCGCATTACGACCGGAAATATGGAAGATGATCTATCCAAAATCAAAGATGTCGACTGGATCATTGAAGTTGTAGTAGAACGTTTGGACATCAAACAAAAAGTATTCGAACAAATTGAAAACTTCAGAAAACCGGGTACTTTAATTACTTCAAACACTTCCGGTATTCCAATTAAATTCATGAGTGAAGGACGCAGTGAAGATTTCCAGAAACACTTCTGCGGCACCCACTTCTTTAATCCGGCACGTTACTTAAAATTATTCGAAATCATTCCTGGTCCGCAAACAACAACAGAAGTACTGGACTTTTTAAATAACTACGGTGAAAAATTCTTAGGAAAAACATCCGTAGTAGCCAAAGACACCCCTGCATTTATCGGAAACCGTATCGGAATTTTCGGAATTATGAGCCTTTTCCACCTGGTAAAGGAAATGGGATTAACAATAGAAGAAGTAGACAAACTAACCGGACCGGTAATCGGACGACCAAAATCGGCTACTTTCCGTACCGTTGATGTGGTTGGTCTGGACACCCTGGTTCACGTAGCCAACGGTTTGTATGAAAACTGCCCGAATGACGAAGCACATGACTTATTCAAACTTCCGGATTTCATCAATACCATGATGACCAACAACTGGCTGGGAAGTAAAACGGGTCAGGGTTTCTATAAAAAAGTAGACAAAGACATCCTGTCTTTAGATCTGAATACTTTAGAATACAGAGCCGCTAAAAAAGCTTCTTTCGCAACTTTAGAATTAACCAAAACAATAGACAAACCCATTGACCGGTTTAAAGTACTGGTAAAAGGAACCGATAAAGCCGGTGAATTTTACCGAAAAAGCTTTGCCGCCATGTTTGCCTATGTATCCAACAGAATCCCTGAAATTTCAGACGATTTATATAAAATAGACGATGCCATGAAAGCCGGTTTCGGATGGGATAACGGTCCTTTCGAAATCTGGGATGCCGTAGGCGTTGAAAAAGGTATCGAATTACTAAAAGCCGAAGGATTAACGCCGGCGGCCTGGGTTAATGATATGCTTGCTTCCGGAAACAAAAGTTTCTACACGGTAAAAGAAGGCACAACACATTATTACAATATTGCTTCCAGATCCCAAACCAAAGTACCGGGACAGGATGCCTTTATTATCTTAAACAACATCCGCGAAAGCAAAAAAATATGGAGTAACAGCGAATCCATCATTCAGGATTTGGGAGACGGAATTATCAATGTGGAATTCCAGTCCAAAATGAACTCCATTGGCGGTGGTGTTATCCAGGGAATCAATAAAGCTATTGACCTGGCTGAAAAAGAATACTCCGGATTGGTTATTGGCAACCAGGCTCCTAATTTCTCTGTAGGCGCTAATTTAGCCATGATCTTCATGATGGCGGTAGAACAGGAATATGACGAACTGAATATGGCTATCAAAGCCTTCCAGGATACTATGATGCGCGTGCGTTACTCCGGAATTCCGGTAGTAGTGGCTCCGCACGGAATGACTTTGGGCGGCGGATGCGAAATGAGCATGCATGCCGATAAAGTGGTTGCTGCTGCCGAAACCTATATCGGATTAGTAGAATTTGGTGTCGGGGTTATCCCTGGCGGCGGTGGTTCTAAAGAAATGGCTTTACGGGCTTCCGATACCTTCCGCAAAAATGATGTGGAACTAAACGTACTTCAGGAGTACTTCCTGAACATCGGTATGGCAAAAGTAGCGACTTCCGCTTATGAGGCTTTCGACTTCGGAATTCTTCAGAAAGGAAAAGATGTCGTAGTAGTCAACAAAGACCGTCAGTTGGCCGAAGCTAAAAAACACGCTTTATTATTGGCCGAAGCCGGTTATACCCAGCCGGTAAAACGAAAAGACATCAAAGTACTGGGCAAACAAGCTCTGGGAATGTTCTTAGTAGGAACCGACAGTATGGAAGCCGGACACTATATCTCCGAGCACGATAAAAAAATTGCAAACAAACTGGCTTATGTAATGGCCGGAGGAGATTTATCGGAACCGACATTAGTAAGCGAACAATACCTGTTGGATTTAGAAAGAGAAGCTTTCCTATCACTATGTGCAGAAAGAAAAACACTGGAACGTATCCAGTTTATGTTAACGAAAGGAAAACCACTTAGAAATTAGACAAAAGGAATTAGAAGTCAGCAAAAAGAAATCGGCCTGTTCCTTTATCTTTTCACTTACTTCATTCATCTAAAACAAAAACAATGAAAACAGCCTATATAGTAAAAGCATACAGAACAGCCGTTGGTAAAGCACCAAAAGGAGTGTTCCGATTTAAAAGACCGGACGAATTAGCTGCCGAAACCATAGAATACATGATGAAGGAGCTGCCGGACTTCGACAAAACCCGTATTGACGATGTTATGGTAGGAAATGCCATGCCGGAAGCAGAACAGGGATTAAACGTAGGACGTCTGATTTCCTTGATGGGATTAAAGATCGAAGATGTTCCCGGTGTAACTGTAAACCGTTATTGCGCATCCGGAATTGAAACCATTGGTATGGCAACCGCAAAAATCCAGGCCGGAATGGCCGACTGTATTATTGCCGGTGGCGCAGAAAGCATGAGTTATATCCCGATGGGTGGTTACAAACCTACACCGGATTATAAAATTGCAGCAGCCGGTCATGAAGATTATTACTGGGGAATGGGACTAACAGCGGAAGCCGTTGCAAAACAATTCAACGTTTCCCGTGAAGACCAGGATGAGTTCTCCTATAATTCCCATCAAAAAGCATTAAAAGCTCAGATTGACGGAAAATTTGACCAACAAATCGTTCCAATCACTGTAGAACAGGTATATATTGATGAAAAAGGCAAAAAGGCAGCAAAATCGTATGTTGTCAATAAAGACGAAGGACCAAGAGCCGATACTTCAAAAGAAGCTTTAGGGAAATTAAAACCTGTTTTTGCTGCCGACGGTAGCGTTACAGCCGGTAACTCTTCCCAGATGAGCGACGGTGCCGCATTTGTTCTGGTAATGTCTGAAGAAATGGTAAAGGAATTAAACCTGGAACCCATCGCACGATTAGTAAACTATGCTGCTGCCGGTGTGGAACCAAGAATCATGGGTATCGGTCCGGTTAAAGCCATTCCGAAAGCCCTGAAACAAGCCGGTTTAAAACAGTCTGATATTGAATTAATCGAATTAAACGAAGCCTTTGCAGCACAAAGTTTAGCGGTTATTCGCGAATTAGACCTTAACCCGGATATCATCAATGTAAATGGTGGTGCCATTGCTTTAGGCCACCCGCTGGGATGTACGGGAGCAAAACTATCGGTTCAGCTTTTTGATGAAATGAAACGCCGCGGAAACAAATACGGTATGGTTACCATGTGTGTTGGAACCGGTCAGGGCGCAGCCGGAATATATGAATTGCTTTAGTATTTGAGGAGAGAGAGAAGGGAGAGGGAAGAAGAAAGAAAAAAGACTAAAGAGTTATGAGACATAACTTTAAAAATTTAAAAATATGGACTTTAGCCATGGAAATTGCCGCCGATATTCATAAGGCATGCAAAACCTTTCCAAAAACTGAAGTATATGGTCTCATAAGTCAAATGAATAGATGTTCTGTTTCTATGCCATCAAATATAGCAGAAGGGTCAAGTCGGGGAAGTAAACATTTTCAACATTTTCTGGACATTAGTTTAGGCTCGTCCTATGAATTACAGACGCAGTTATTAATCGCGCTTCAAAACCAATATATTTCTGAGGAATCAGCTATAACAATAGAAAATAAAATTATCGAATTTCAAAAGATGACTTCGGGATTCATAAACAAGTTAGGCCGTTAGTCCTGCTTCTTTACTCTTTCATCTTTTATCAAAAAATCAATTAAAAATGGAAAACATAACAAGAGGAGGTCAATTCCTTGTAAAAGAAACAAAAAGTGAAGACATCTTCACTCCTGAGGATTTCTCAGAAGAGCAGTTAATGATGCGTGACTCTGTAAAAGAGTTTGTTGATAAAGAATTATGGCCTAACAAAGACCGTTTTGAGAAAAAAGATTATGCCTTCACAGAAGAATGCATGAGAAAAGCCGGTGAACTGGGACTTTTAGGGGTTGCTGTTCCGGAGGCTTACGGCGGACTGGAGATGGGATTTGTATCGACCATGCTGGTTTGTGACTATATTTCCGGAGCTACCGGATCTTTCTCTACCGCATTTGGTGCCCATACCGGGATCGGAACCATGCCGATTACATTATACGGTACGGAAGAACAAAAGAAAAAATACGTTCCGAAATTAGCCAGCGGAGAATGGTTTGGTGCTTACTGTCTGACAGAGCCGGGAGCCGGATCGGATGCTAATTCCGGAAAAACCAAAGCTGTTTTATCGGAAGACGGTAAAAGCTATAAAATTACCGGTCAGAAAATGTGGATTTCCAATGCAGGATTCTGCAGCGTATTCATCGTTTTTGCCCGTATTGAAGATGATAAAAACATCACCGGATTTATTGTAGAAAATGTTCCGGCTAACGGTATTACGTTAGGAGAAGAAGAACACAAATTAGGTATTCGCTCCTCTTCTACCCGTCAGGTATTTTTTAATGATACGGTAGTTCCGGTAGAAAATATGCTGGCTGGCCGTGGTGAAGGATTTAAAATCGCGATGAATGCCCTGAACGTAGGCCGTATCAAACTGGCGGCTGCCTGTTTGGATGCACAACGCAGAACGATCTCCGGAGCTGTAAAATATGCCAACGAAAGAATTCAGTTTAATACACCAATTGCCAATTTCGGTGCTATCCGTTCCAAACTGGCAGAAATGGCAACTTCCTGCTATGCCGGGGAAAGTGCTTCTTACCGTGCTGCAAAAAGCATAGAAGACAGAATTAATGCCCGTATTTCAGAAGGCGCCTCACATCAGGAAGCCGAATTAAAAGGTGTGGAAGAATTCGCTATTGAATGTTCCATCCTTAAAGTGGCCGTTTCGGAAGACATGCAAAACTGTTCGGACGAAGGAATCCAGATTTTTGGCGGAATGGGCTTCTCAGAAGATACCCCTATGGAAAGTGCCTGGAGAGATGCCCGAATTGCCCGGATTTATGAAGGAACCAACGAGATCAACCGTATGCTTTCTGTGGGAATGCTGATTAAAAAAGCAATGAAAGGACATGTTGACCTTTTAGGACCTGCCATGAAAGTAGCCGAAGAATTAATGGGAATCCCTTCTTTCGACACACCGGATTATTCCGAATTGTTTGCCGAAGAAAAAGAGATCATCGGCAAATTGAAAAAAGCATTCTTAATGGTTGCCGGTAGTGCGGTTCAGAAATACGGACCGGATTTAGACAAACACCAGCAATTATTAATGGCTGCTGCCGATATGTTAATCGAGATCTATGTAGCGGAAAGTGCTATTCTGAGAACCGAAAAATCGGCTAAAGCCAATGGTGCTGAAAACGTTAAAGAGCAAATCGCAATGGCGCAATTGTATTTATACCATGCGGTAGACACCATCACGCTGAAAGGAAAAGAAGGAATTGCTTCTTTTGCCGAAGGCGACGAACAACGCATGATGTTAATGGGATTACGTCGTTTTACAAAATATGTAAATGTGCCTAATGTAGTGGCATTGAGAGAAATTATTGCGGATAAATTAATAAAAGAGAACCATTACTGTTATTAATAACGCAATAATTATTTTGGTTTAGTTTGTTTGAAAAAAGCCGCTTTGCATTTTGTAAAGCGGTTTTTTTAATTATTTATCTTACATGGCCCCTTTAATTTCCGTAAATTTGATAAAAACAAAATATCATGAAAAAAATCATATTCCTTTCTTTCGGACTGGCACTGTTGTTTTCCGGCTGTAAAACCAAAACAGCATCAAAAGCAAACGAGCTGAAAATAAACCTGGAGGCCAAAAGCAACACTAAAACCAGCGGCACGGTTACCTTTAGCGAAAAAGACGGCGTAGTTACCTTTACAGCGAATATTGCAGGACTAAAACCGGGTATTCATGCCATTCACATTCATGAAAAAGCAGATTGCTCTTCTGCCGATGCTACTTCTGCCGGCGGACACTGGAATCCAACTTTTAAAAAACACGGCAAATGGGGCTCTGCAGAATACCATAAAGGCGACATTGGAAACTTCCCGGCAGACCGTAACGGTAACGGAAAAATCATCATGTCCACAAACGAATGGTGTATTGGCTGCGGCGATCCTGCAAAAGATGTTCTTGGAAAAGCCATCATCGTACATGAAGGTTCAGACGATTTTGTAACACAGCCAACAGGAAATGCCGGCGGACGTGTTGCCTGCTCTGCAATCATCCGATAAGTTTCAATAATATTCTTAAAACTTGCCTGCATATTTTTGTGGGAGCAATAAAAAATATAGCTTTGCGGAATAATACACGGCAATGATTAACCCTTCGATTAACGGTTGGATAGACAAGTTTTTTATTAAGCAAAGTCCTTTGCCTTTACCTGTCGTTATCTACTCGAAAGCGTTTTACAACAACATCAGGGAAACGGGGTTTATTTACGGCCATGTTGTCGATTTTGTAACCGACAAACCCATTAGTACAAAAGGCTGGACTTCCGAAGAGATTACGAAAGTAGCCTTATTAAACATACTATACGGCGTTTTTGGCATGGTAACGCATAGCGGCGAACCAAAGGATTTTATTGAAAAAGCCATTGCTTTTTACAATCAGATGAATCCGGAAGGTTTTAACCTGCTCAAAAAGATGCTTCCGAGCGCCTCACCCAGCAATGAATTAGAGAAAATAATCAATGAGAGAGTTCAGACTAATGACAACATCATTAGTAAGAACTTTTCTCATATTCTTACCAATGCGCTGCTGTTTATCGATGTGCTGGCTTTCCGTCAATACCTGATACATGGTGAAATCCCCAATAATTACCTGAAAAAACTGGAAGAAACGATCGTCAACCTGGTTGCTTTGGCTTTAAACACCAAAACAAACAAATCCAATTATGACGATTTACTGATCAAATTATTTGAATCTTCCGTACGGTTTACCAAATTTTCCAAAATAGGCATCCAGGATCTGCAAATGCTGGAACTGGACTATTTTTCTTCGGCTCTGGAAAAAAACTATTTGCTGGATATCACCGGTATGGCTTTATGGAGCGATAACATACTGGAAGAAACAGAAACCCGTTTTCTATACAGTCTGGCCGATCAGCTTAAAATTGAAAAGGAATATGCCACGGAAAGCATTACCGCTATTGATAATTTCATCAAAAAATACCAGAAAGAGATTCCATATTTCCGGTATTCCAATCCGGTAAAGCATTTTTATGACCAGGCAACGCAAAATGTGGTCGTACTGATTACACGTAATAAAAACCGGCTTTTAAAGGAAATCAGCGAAAGCGGTGAGTTAATGCTGCTTTTGGCAAAATCCACTCATAAAGAGCTGGATTCAAAGGAAAAGAAAAAAATGAAAAAGCAGCTGCTGGATATTTGTAAAACCATCCCGTCGCTAACGATTTTCCTGTTACCGGGCGGTACGTTGCTGCTGCCGATCCTGATTAAGTTCATTCCAAAATTACTTCCGTCTGCTTTTAATGAAAATCTCGATACCGAATAAATAAAAAGTCCGCTGATTAGCGGACTTTTTTATTGCTTATAATTTTAACTGGTAGACTTCATCCAGATCTTCATTCGAACTCAGGTTTACCTTTAAATCGGTTATATACCCCGATTTCAGTCCGTAAACCCATCCGTGTATGTGCAGTTCCTGGTCGTTTTTCCAGGCGGTCTGAACAATAGATGTTTTGGCTAAGTCATATACCTGTTCGGTAACGTTCAATTCTATGAAACGGTTAAACCTTTCGCTTTCATCTTCAATAGCATCCAGTTCCTCTTTATGAAAACGGTAAACGTCTTTTATATGCCGGATCCAGTTATCGATAATACCGACAGAATCGTTAGACATGGCTGCTTTTACGCCGCCACAGCCATAATGTCCGCAAACAATAACGTGTTTTACTTTTAAGATATTCACGGCATAATCCAGTACGCTTAACATGTTCATATCCGAATGGACAACCATGTTTGCAATGTTCCGGTGTACAAAAACTTCGCCCGGTTCGGCCCCGATAATCTCGTTGGCCGGAACGCGGCTGTCAGAACAGCCAATCCATAACAATGGCGGATTCTGGCTTTTTGATAAACGAACAAAATAGTCCGGGTTGTTGCTCAGTTTGGATTCAACCCATTTTTTGTTATTCTCTATTAATTTCCGATAAAATTCGCTCATCAGGATTTGTCTGTTTTGGACTGAGTCATCAGTTGTTTACTAATCGTGTAAAATTTCTTTCATGAACTGAACTTCTCCGGTTTCAATGTCATAATAACCGCCGGCAATTCCAATTTGTCCGGATTCGAAAAGATCTTTCAAAACCTCACTTCTATCCAGAATTTCATCCATAGTATGAATTACATTGTGTTGTGCCACGGCAGCTACAAGTCCCGGATCGTTTGTTGCAACACCCGGCATCTCTGCTTTTACTTCATCAACAGATGGTTGTACTTTACTTAAAAGGTTAGTAAGGTGTCCTAACTTCGCTCCTTCGCATGCTCCTTTAATAGCACCGCATTTGCTGTGGCCCAATACCACGATCAATTTGGTTCCGGCTACTTTACAGGCATATTCCATACTACCCAGAATATCTTCATTTAAGATGTTTCCGGCAATTCTAGCGCTGAAAATGTCCCCTAATCCCTGATCGAAAATTAACTCTGCCGACGTTCTGCTGTCGATACAGCTTAAAACTATTGCAAATGGAAACTGACCGTCTTTTGTGTCGTTAACCTGTTCTAAAAGATTTCTGTTAACTTTTAAATTGCTTACAAATCGCGCGTTCCCTTCTTTAAGAAATGCTAATGCTTTATAAGGGGTAATCGTTGCCTGTGTTTCTGCTGTATGTGCTTTCATTTTTATAATTTATTTGTTTGGAAGCTCCATTAAACCATGTTGAAATTAAGCTTTTTTAAATTTCATTAAAATTACTCATTAATATAAACATGATAATAACTTTTGCTTTTTAATTTATTTTTCTTTTTTTAAATCTCTTATTCTGAATGTTCTACAAATACATTTTTTTTATCTGCATTGGTATTTTCAAGCTCGTAGGCTTCTTTGAATCCTATCAGGTGTACTTCGATATTGTCTTCAACAGCCCTGATTGTCTTGAATTCTTTAATCAGATCCTGTACATCATGTGCGATATATACGGTATCGGAAGCATTGATGATCACTTTGGAATTTTCCGGAATTTCGTTTAGCGTATTTTTGATAGCCGCTTTATTTAAAAAGGATACTTCCTGTGCCAAATCAATATGGATGATATCACCGTCATGGTATTCTTTTTTAGTGAAGTTGTAGGCTCTTTTATGATTTCCTCTTAAAATAAAAAGAATACTGATCACAATACCTAAAGCAACTCCTTTTAGCAAATCGGTGAAAACCACTCCTAATAATGTCGCAATAAAAGGGATAAACTGGTATTTACCTTTGTGCCAGAAATGTAACAACACTGCCGGTTTCGCTAATTTATATCCTACCAGTAACAGGATCGCTGCCAAAGTAGCCAATGGGATTTTGTTTAGTAAAAAAGGAATGGATACCACACTGATCAGTAATAACAAACCGTGAATGATGGTCGACATTTTAGATTGTGCACCGGCTGTTGCATTAGCCGAAGAACGTACCACTACCGAAGTCATCGGCAATCCGCCTAATAGTGAACTCAACATATTACCAACACCCTGTGCTTTTAGCTCCACATTGGTATTGGTGAATCTTTTATGTACATCCATTCTATCGGCAGCTTCGATACACAATAGTGTTTCTATCGATGCTACAACTGCAATTGTAAAGGCTACGGTCCAAACCTGCGGATTGGTTATTGCTGAGAAATCTGGCGTTACGATAATGTTTTTCACATCATCAAAAGAAGTCATTACCGGTAACGATACCAAATGTTCTTTAGAAATAGCCAGGCTGCTTCCGCTGATCAGAAAGAGTTCGTTAATAATGATTCCCAAAACTACGGCCACCAATGCACCCGGAACCAGTTTTATTCTTTTTAGGAACGGAACCTTGTCCCATGAAATTAAAATAGCCAGGGAAATTACCGTGATAATGATCGAACCTAAATTGATATAATCCAATGCTCCCAATAGAGAGGAAAACGTATTTCCGCCTTCCATCTGTACAAAAGACTGATCTCCTTCGAAATCGTTGTCGTATCCTACTGCATGGGGAATTTGTTTTAAAATGATAATTACTCCGATACCTGCAAGCATTCCTTCAATAACATTGGTAGGGAAATAATTCGAAATACTTCCTGCTTTAATAAAGCCTAAAACGATTTGAATCAAACCGGCAATAAAAACAGTAAGCAGGAACACATCAAAGGCTTTAAGATCAGTAACGGCGGTAAGTACAATCGCGGTAAGTCCGGCAGCAGGTCCTGAAACACTGATGTTTGACTGACTCAGGTATCCTACAATGATACCTCCAACTATTCCTGAAATAATTCCTGAAAACAACGGCGCCCCAGATGCCATAGCAATACCTAAACACAAAGGCAGGGCCACCAAAAAGACTACTAATCCTGAAGCAAAATCCGCTTTCAGGTTAGCAAAAAGATTGATTTTTTTTGTCATAACCGATAAAATATAATGCAATTAGATAGTAAGCGTGTTAAAAGAAAACGCTTAAACTGTTGAACATAAAAGTTCCTGTAATTGTATTATACTAATTCGGGAGGCGGTGAGAAGATCTCTCGGAAACTACTATCGTGTTTTAAAGTATTTTCAAACGTGATGGCAGCTAATGCAGGTTTTGCAACAAAGTAAACCGGGATCTGCAATTCAAATTTCAATTGCGCTTTGGTTTCTTTGATTTCTTTAATTGTTTCTTCTTCTGAGAAACTGTATACAGACGAAGTATCGGTATCACTCTTCAGGAACCCCACAACTGTTGGAGTAGCCAAAAAAGTGATAAATAGGAGTAAAACTATTTTTACCAGTACTTTCATGCCGCGAACTTACAAAAAAAATTAAGTAAAAAAAGTTAAGTGAAAAACAATTAATATTTCTTTAATACTTTTTCACTTAACTTTTGGATTTTTAGATCTCTTCTTCTAACCATGCTTTCATCATCCACATGGTTTTTTCCTGCTCTTTGATAAAATCACTCATCATCGAGTTGGTTCCTTCATCGTCAATTTCTCCCGACTGACTTAAAATAACTCTTTCAATCTGCAACAGGCTGGTCAACGATGCGATAATCAAATGAATAGCTTCCTCATCATTGGATATATTTTTCCCTACCGGTAATTTATTGTTTTTAATATAATCGTCAAAAGAATGCAGGGGTACTCCTCCTAAAGTCAGAACACGCTCTGCGATCAAATCCACTTTTAACTGGGCATCGTTATAAAGCTCTTCGAATTTTACATGCAGATCAAAAAAACGTTTTCCGCGGATATTCCAGTGCAATCCTCTCAGATTTTGGTAATAGACCTGAAAATTGGCTAATAATATATTCAGTTCGGCTACTAAAACTTTCGTTTCTTTTACGGGTAATCCAAGACTATTTGTTTTCATACTTCTATTTTTTAAATATTATACCTACAAATTTAACCAAAATTTAGGGCTTAAACTATAATTAATATTGATACTTTTTATATTTTTATCGAAAATATTTATACAATGACCATCACCCAATTATACTACGTTTTAGCCGTAGCCGAACATAAAAACTTTACGCTTGCTGCCGAAAAATGTTTTGTGACGCAGCCCACGCTGAGCATGCAGATTCAAAAACTGGAAGAAGAACTGGAGATTTTAATTTTTGACAGAAGTAAAAAGCCCATACAGCTAACCGAAATAGGGCAGAAAATCGTTACCCAGGCAAAAAACATTGTCAACGAATCCGACAGGATCAAAGATATCGTAGACCAGCAGAAAGGATTTATTGGCGGGGAGTTTAAAATTGGTATCATCCCAACGATAATGCCAACGCTATTACCGATGTTCCTGACCAATTTTGTAAACAGGTATCCGAAAGTCAATTTAATCATAGAGGAATACAACACTGAAGAAATTATTAAACGCCTTAAAAACGGGCATTTGGATGTTGCTATTGCCGCGACACCTTTAGAAGAAGAAAGTTTAAAGGAAATCGTTTTGTATTATGAGCCTTTTGTGGCCTATATACCGGAAAGCAATAAAAACTTTGAGAAAAGTGAGATCGACATCAATGATCTGGATGTGGATTCTATCCTGCTGTTACAGGACGGACACTGTTTTAGAGACGGAATTTTAAATTTGTGCAAAAGTCACGCAGCACATCCTGACAGCCGTTTCCAGATTGAGAGCGGAAGTTTTGAAACATTAATCAAACTTGCCGATGAAGGATTGGGAACCACACTGCTTCCCTATTTGCACACGCTGGATTTAAAAGAAAAGGACAAAACCAAACTACGCCACTTTAAAGAACCCCGTCCGGCACGTGAGGTTAGTTTAATTTATCCCAAAAGCGAATTGAAAATGCACATTATCGAAGCCCTTCGCAGTACCATATCGGGTGTTGTAAAAGGTGCCATCGCTTTTCACAACGTACAAATTATCAGTCCGCTGAAAAATAAAAAAGGAGCTTAAAGCTCCTTTTTTATTTACTGATTAACGTATATAAGACATTGTTTTAATTCCGGCTTGCCAACTGTGTAATTCAGCAACCAATCTCTCAATTGCTCGATTTCGTATGGTAATAAATTCTTTATGGCTTTTTCTAATTCTTTACAAAATAATTTAGGGTCAAAACTTACTCTTTCTAAAATAGATTTAGTGTAAGAAAACATGGCTCTTGGCATAATTCTACAGCATTAATATGGTTAATTTAGGGTAAGAACGTAAAACTGTTGGGTAAATTTACAAAAAACGTATTTGTTTTCTAAAGACTTAACGTTTCAATTTCATTTTTAGTATGAATTTTATATTTTATTTAACATTCACACTAAAGACTTATTTTTTAACAGCTCTCAGCATTTCGCGTTTCCCCGGCGGCCCTTTTAGCTTCTCTGTTTCAAAACCGGCTTCCCGTAAAGCTTTAATGATTGAAGTTCTACAGGCGTATGTTACTAAAACACCTTTATCCTGTAGCGCCTCATACATGATTTTGAAAATTTCAACTGTCCAGAGCTCCGGCTGAACCTGAAATCCGAATGCATCAAAGTAAATCAAATTAAACCTGTTTTTGTAATATATTTCGTTAAAGTATTGTTGCCTTTTTGTTAAAGAAAAATAAGGAGAAACCTGTACCTGCACTTCCCAGGGCGAATGGTGCAGCTGTTCAAACTCCTTTTCGAACGCAACGGCATTTAACTCCGATACATAGTTCAGACTCTTCCGCTCTTCCAACGAAATTGGAAATGCTTCGACACCAACATAGTCAACAAACTGTTTTTTTTGTTCCGCTTCCAGTAAGGTAATAAAGCTGTTGAGCCCCGTTCCGAAACCGATTTCTAAAACAGCAACGGACTGTTGCTCCATGAGTGACAGTCCGTTTGCTATAAATACATGTTTTGCTTCCTGTATCGCTCCGAATTTAGAGTGATATGTTTCTCCCCATTCTTCTATATAGATGGTAGAAGAACCGTCAGCCGTTTGTATTACTTTTCTTTTCAATGTTATTTGATATACAATTTTTTAATTCTCGGAATAGGCCCGCCGCATTTGGATTCATGACAGCGCACACAGGCATCGACCCCATTATTAAAATGCTGTTTGGCATTTTTAGGATCGCTGTAGATCAATTCCTGAGCTTCAATAAATTTTTTAGCCTGTTCTTTAAAAAAGGCATCATTCTCGCTTTCATCCGTCATAACCGCTTTGTGAATCTTTAAAAAATGATTCGGAAAGCGCCCCACGTCTTCTCCGTTGTTAATACGATCTTTTAAACGCTGATTGTCCACATACATCTGCTCCATTAAAGCAGCCATTTCGGACATTTCATACATTTTAAAATCCTTTTTCCCGGATACTTTTTCTTTTTCAACTTCCTTTTTCTGGCAGGCAGCAAACAAAACCACTGCCGAAACAAAAACTAAAATTTTCTTCATTATTATTTACTGATTAAAACCCCGTCCGCCATGAAGGAATACGTCACTTTCGGCTGAGTAATACTGTCAATCTCCGCCTGTGTTTTTCCACCATCTTTAGCATAGTGCTTTAAACGTTCCACCGTTTCAATATTAACAAATGCTTTTCCGTTTACTATCGCTTCCTGGTTCATTGCGTTCATCGGCACAAAAAAGGCATAGTCCTTAAATTTTACAAATGTTTCTTTACCATCTGCCAGATCCATTGTCATCCAGCATCCTTTTTTCTGGCAAACATCTTTAATATTGGACTTAAATTTAAGGTTTATCGTATCGCCTTCTTTTAAATCTTTAAATTTTGTAAACATATCTTCCTTTGTAATAGCACCCTCACTGGTAATACTATCGCCAAAAACGGCATATTCCGTTTTTACTGCTTCCGCTGTTTCTGCACCTTCCTGTTTTTTATTCTTATCATTACAACTCATTAAGCTCAATAATAATCCGGCTAGTAAAATAGTTTTTTTCATATATAATTGTTTGGTTAGTCTGGTTATCAATAGTTTAAAAAAAGAAAACGACAACCCTGTTAACGGCCGGCAGCTCACTTTTTTTTCCACAATCCAAAGAAACAAATTTATATCGAATAGACATAATTCTAATTAATTTTTTCGTTAATTCCCGCTAATCCGAATGATTTTGAACCTATTTTTATCAATTCACAAAAAATTTAATAATTCTTTATACAATTACATTATTTTTAATTGAACAGTCTAAAAAGTGCTTTTTTTCATTAAATTTGCAAAGACACAACAAAAATTTTATCAATTTAAAAATTACACTTTTCGTTGATAGCCAATAATTTAGTGTTCTTTTTAAATAATTATCACATTAAATGGAATTAAAAACAACTACTGATATTAAAATTATCAAAGCTGATGCGTCTAAAATCAACAGTGTTGATTTTGAAAACCTGACATTCGGAAATACTTTTACCGATCACATGTTAATTTGTGATTTTAAAAACGGTACCTGGGGACAACCTGTAATACAACCTTACGAACCTTTCACTTTGGATCCTTCTGCAAAAGTATTCCATTACGGTCAGGCGATCTTTGAAGGTATGAAAGCCTACAAAGACAATAATGATGATGTTTGGTTATTCCGTCCGGATCAGAACTTTGATCGTTTTAACAAATCAGCTGTGCGTCTTGCCATGCCGGAAGTTCCGGAAGAGGTATTCCTTGGCGGTTTGCACAAATTATTGGAAATTGAGAAAGAATGGGTTAAAAAAGGATTCGGAAACTCTTTATACATCCGTCCTTTCATGATTGCAACAGGCTCCGGTGTTGTTGCTGCTCCATCGACACAATATCGTTTTACCGTGATTTTATCTCCGGCAAAATCATATTATTCCGGCGAAGTTAAAGTAATCATTGCCGAGCATTTCAGCCGTGCTGCAAATGGAGGAATTGGTGCTGCAAAAGCAGCCGGAAACTATTCCGGACAATTCTATCCGACAAAATTAGCAAACGAACAGGGCTTCCAGCAAATCATCTGGACAGATGATGCAACCCACACAAAACTGGAAGAAGCCGGAACCATGAATGTGTTCTTCAGAATTAACGATACCTTATATACCGCTCCAACCAGCGAGAGAATCCTGGATGGTGTTACACGAAAAAGTATTATCGAACTAGCAGAAAGAGAAGGAATCAATATTGAAGTACGTCCGGTTTTGGTTAACGAAATCGTGGAAGCGGCAGAAAAAGGTACTTTAAAGGAAATCTTCGGAGCCGGAACTGCTGCCGTAGTAAACCCTATCGTTGGCTTCTCATATAAAGAAACTTATTATGAGCTGCCAAAATCAGACACTACTTTTGCTGCAAATATCAAATCCATACTTACCGGTATCCAGCACAAGGAAATTGAAGATACTTTCGGATGGACTGTAAAAATCTAGTGCGTTTAAAAAGATAAACACAAAAAATCCCGAATATGATTCGGGATTTTTTTATTTTAGAATGGTTTCAAAATTGGGTTTGAAATAGTTTGGTCCTTTCATAACCTTACCGTCTTCTCTGTAAATCGGTTTTCCGTCTTCGCCCAGTTTGCTCATATTGCTTCGCTGGATCTCCTCAAAAACATCTTCAATTTTGTGCTGCAGTCCGTGTTCCAATATCGTACCGCACAAGATATAAAGCATATCGCCCAAAGCATCGGCTATTTCAACCAGATCATTATTCTGAACCGCTTCAAGGTATTCTTCATTTTCTTCTTTCATCAGGTTAAACCGCAGCAGGTTTTTCTGTTCTCCCAAATCGGCTTTTGGCGCCTGACTAACTCCCAGACCAAATGATTCGTGGAATTCCTGAACGGCTTGCAATTGTTTTTTCATGACATTTAATTTTGCTGTCTAAAATAGAAAATCTCCTTTCAAAACGCTAATTTTGCATAAAAATTAAATCCATGTTTACATCAGGTCAGCTCTACTTTGCATTGTTTTTTGTTTTGGTATTTGTAACTGCTATGATTTATGTATATCGAAAAGACCTGTCAATGCACAAATTACACTATAAAGGTTCGCTTTGGATATTATTAGCCTTTTTTGCTTTTATAGGAATTTTATTTATAATTAAACTCTTTTTGAAAGAATAATTATTATAACTTTGGACAACAAAATGAAATTATCTATAATTCTATGCGCATAGTAAAATACATATTTCTTTTAATCGTTTTGGGGGCAATCGCTTTGGCGGTTTACATTGCTACTCAGAGCAGTAAGTTTGACATTCAAAGAAGTAAAGTAATAAACGTATCACAATCGGCTCTGTATAGTTATATCAATGATTATAAAAATTGGGAAGACTGGGGCCCTTGGAAAGAAGACGATCCGAACATTAAATACAGTTACCCGGAAATTACCGAAGGCACAGGAGCTTCTTTTTCCTGGACCGGAAAAGAAGGAAACGGTAAAATGGAAACCATCAAAACGGTTGACAACGACAGCATTACCCAAAAAATATATTTTAACGACAGTAATGTACCTTCCGATGTTTACTGGACTTTTACGCCTGTAAAAAACGGTACAAAAGTAACCTGGGGCATGAAAGGCGAAATGAATTTCATGATGAAAGCATTCTCCATTTTAAGCGGCGGTGCCGAAAACATGCTGGCGCCAATGTTTGACAAAGGGCTTACCAACATTGACAATGTACTCGTTAAAGAATTAAAATCGTATAACATCAAAATAAACGGTCTGGTTAAAAAGGCTGGAACCTATTATATCAAACAAACCGTAAGCTGCAAGATTCCGGAATTGCCTAAATTAATGAGTGCCATGCTGATTAATTTAAACAAATTCACAAAAGACAATAATATAGCCGTAAACGGCAGCTCTTTTGCTATCTACAACAAATACGACACGGCTAATAACAGCGTAGAGTTTTCGACCTGTATTCCGGTTAAGGATGAAATTTTCACGGCACAGGGCAGCGACATTACCGGTGGAAAATTAGAACCGTATCTTGCCTTAAAAACAACGTTAACCGGGGATTATTCCCACAGTAAAGAAGCCTGGGATAAAGCCTATGCCGAGATCACCAAAAATAAGTGGATGGAAGATACCACCGGAAAATACATCGAGGTTTACAAAGTTAGTGCACACCAGCACCGAAAACCTTCCGAATGGGTTACCGAGATTTTTATCCCGATAACGGCAAAACCAAAACCGGTCGTAAAACCGAAACCGGTTACTCCTACAGCAACACCTGCAGCTCCGGCTGCCACCGAATAATAAAGCATAAAAAAAGTCCCTTTTCAGGGACTTTTTTTATTTCTTCAGCAAATATTTGACTACTGTTTCCGCAGCATGCAAACCGAACAATGCCGGCATCCAGCTGTTCGTTCCGTAAAAAGACTTTTTAAAGTTGAGTCCGTCTGTCATTTTCAAACTGGTTTCATCCGGTGTTTCCGTCGAGAAAACAGCTTTTACCCCGGTAGTGATCCCTTCTTTCTTTAAACGCTTTCTAATGGTCTTTGCCAGCGGGCAAACATCTGTTTTACTGATATCCCTTACTGTAACTTTACTGGCAAGCAGTTTCCCTCCTGCTCCCATATTACTGATGATCTTTACTTTTTTTCGCTTTGCAGCCAGGATAAGATTCAGTTTTGGTGTAATACTGTCAATACAATCCAAAACATAATCAAACTCCGGAGTTACCAGTTCAAAAGCGCGTTCCGGCGATAAAAATTCCTGAACACGGGTTAACTGCAATTCGGGATTGATATCCATTAACCGGTCCCCTACAATGGTTACTTTGGGTGCCCCCACGGTAGAGTGCAAAGCTGGCAGCTGTCTGTTAATATTGGTTATATCCACTACATCACCGTCCACGATTGTCATTTTACCAACACCTGCTCTGGCTATAAATTCAGCTGCAAACGAGCCTACTCCGCCCATACCCACAACCAAAACGTTAGCATTCTGTAATTTATCCAATCCTTCTTTCTTAAAAAGCAATTCTGCTCTTTCTGTCCATTCCGCCATTTATTTCTTTTTTAATCTTATTTATTGTTACTATTAAATACGTTCTCAAAATTACGGGCCACTATTTCGGCAACAGCATACTGTTTTATCTCCTCCGCCTTCTGATATACCTCAAAAATGGTTTCTTCCACCATATCGGTTTCCATAAAAAAACGGTCGTCCGGTATTTGCTTAAAAACAGCCGCTAATTCCGGATTGCGCAGCAGGTATTTTCCAAAAGACAGGTAAAATCCGTTGTCCAGTAATGATTTTGCCACCTGGTAATTTTTTGAAAAACCATGTATAACCATCGGCACCGTGAGCTGCATGCGTTTTTTAATTGCAATCACCTCCTGATAGGCCGCCACACAATGCAGTATAACCGGTTTCTGAAAATGTCTGGCCAGTTCCAGCTGCTTTTCAAAAACGGCTATCTGTGTTTTCAGATCCGTTTCAATTCTTTTATCCAATCCGCATTCTCCCAAAGCCAGGCAGTTATCCCACTGCAGCTTTTCTGCTATTACAGCCAGATCCTGATCCAGGCGTTCCAAATGAATATGCCACGGATGAATCCCAATGGAAAAGTACTGTGCCGTCGCGTCAAATTCATTCGGATACTGGTTGACAATTTCCAAAATATTGGCAGCACCGGAAGCTTTATGGGTATGAAGATTATAGAACATTATTTTTTAAATGTTTTTACTCCGGCTTTGATTTCTGTTTTCAAATCATTTTCCTGAGGCGGGATCGGGCAGGAATATCCTTCGTTATAAGCACAATAAGGGTTGTATGCCTGATTAAAATCAATCGTCAGCATATCGGTTTCCGGCAGCTCCAGATCAATATAACGTCCGCCTCCATAACTCTCCACCCCACTCGTATAATCTGTAAACGGTAAAAACAAATGTTTTTTATACTGCTCCATTTTTATCAGCTCCAGGTTCTGATAAACATTCAGTTTAAAGTTTTTATCCCCTAATGTAAAATGTACTTCTCCGTACTTTACATACAACGGCTTCCGCTTACCGGTTGTCGGCATATTAAACGGTTTGGCATCTGTAGTTCTGATGAATTTTGCTGTAACACAATACGCTAAATCAATTGGAAAAAAGTCCAGTGATTTAAATGTTTTTAAATCTTTTGCTTTTAAAGGACTATGTGCCGGATCGGCATATTCCGAATTAATTTTCTGCCGAAACGCCTCAACTGCTTCCTTTCCGCATTGCGAAAAACCCAAAACCGGGAACAGTATCGCTATCAGTAAAACGCTTATTACTTTCATGGATTCAAAGTCTTTAAAATCAATTTATTTTGTGCTGCAAAAATAATCAAAAATACCATGCTGAAAAATTCATCATGATTTAACGATTAAACCGTATTAAAATACTAAAACCGGAATAAATTAGTTTGTAAATTTGATGTTTAGAAACCCGCTATGCTGCAACAGGCTTTTTCCCGTTATATCAATAACTTTAAAGGATTCTCAAGAGAGATCTGGATCCTTACGCTAATTACATTTATCAACCGTGCCGGAACCATGGTACTCCCTTTTTTATCCAAGTATTTAAAAGAGGACCTGCTTTTCGACTACCATCAGGTAGGCTGGATAATGGTTTGTTTTGGCGCCGGTTCGATGATCGGTTCCTGGCTGGGCGGTAAACTATCAGACAAGATAGGCTTTTACCGGATCATGATTTTCAGCCTTTTCACCAGCGGTTTGCTGTTTTTCGTAATTCAGTTTATCACCAGCTTTGCAGGCCTGTGCATCGCCATGTTTTCGATCATGATCATTGCCGATATGTTTCGTCCGGCAATGTTTGTATCGTTAAGTGCCTATGCCAAACCGGAAAATCGTACCCGCGCGCTCACCTTAGTCCGGTTAGCCGTAAATCTCGGCTTTGCTGCCGGACCGGCTTTAGGCGGTTTAATCATTATGGGAATCGGCTACCAGGGGCTTTTCTGGATAGATGGCGCTTCCTGTATTGTTTCCATCCTCATTTTTGCCCTGTTGGTAAAAGAAAAGAAAAAAGAAGCTTTTCACAGTCATAACGATGCTGCTGCCGTGGCAAAATCCGTTTTTAAAGACCGTCCTTTCTGGCTGTTTCTTTTTATCAGTTTTGCAACTGCCATGGTATTCTTTCAGCTATTTACAACCCTGCCGTTATACCATCATGAGCAATTCAACCTTTCCGAATTTCAAACGGGATTACTAATGTCCTTTAACGGTTTGATGATCTTCTTTTTTGAAATGCCTTTGGTCAGTTATTTCGAACGCAAAAAAACGGATAAAACAAAAATCATCTTTTATGGCTCCGTATGCATTGCCATAGCCTTTTACCTGCTGTTACTCAATATATGGGCCGGAATACTCGTGCTCAGCATGATTTTTATCACTTTTGGAGAAATGTTTGCTTTCCCGTTTTCAAATTCCTTTGCCATGGGACGTGCTCCCAAAGGACACGAAGGACGTTATATGGCTTTGTACACCATGAGTTTCAGCCTTGCGCATATTATGAGTTCGAAAACCGGAATGGAGATCATATCCCGCTACAACTACAATACCAACTGGATTTTTATGGGCACTTTTGCCGGAATCGCAGCTTTATGCGGAATCTGGCTGCAAAAAATATTGCGAAACGAAAATTCATAAAACACTAAAAAACAACACTTTAAAACACATTCAATCTTCCAAAACCCCGGCTTAACTATTTTTTTAGTTTACAAACTACTTTTTTAGTTGCAAAACTAAATTTATAGTTATACATTTGTTCTGCGTTACTATAATAAGGATTGCAAACAGTATCGCAATAATTTATCATGACACAGAAGTTAACAAACAAAGAAGAGGAAGTAATGCACATTTTATGGATGCTGGAAAAAGCATTTGTAAAAGAGGTGCTTGCAGAAATCAAGGAAGACCAGCCCCATTACAATACATTATCCACCATAATCCGAAACCTGGAAGAGAAAGGCTATGTGTCCCACAAAGCTTTTGGTAATACTCATCAATATTACCCGCTGATCTCGAAGGAGGATTACCGCAAAGGTTTTATGAATAATGCTATTGAGAATTATTTTAACAACTCCTATAAGAGTATGGTTTCTTTTTTTGCTAAAGAGGAAAAAATCAGTGCTGAAGAATTACGTGAAATTTTAGACATGATCGAAAAAAAATAGGTTTATGGAAGCGTTTGGTATTTATATCTTAAAAGTAACAGTGCTGATAGCTGTTTTTTATCTGGCGTATTTTATCTTTTTGAGAAAAGAAACTTTTTTCAATTCGAACCGCTGGTTCTTACTATTAGGATTGTTTACTTCCGTTTTACTGCCTTTAATATCGTTCACGAAAATTATCTGGGTAGAACGCACTCCAACTGTCCCGGACACCTATCATCCATACATACAAAATACAATTCCGGCGGTCAGTGAACCTGATTTTCAAATTAACTACCATTTAATTGTCATTTTATTATATGCTGTCGGAATTCTTTTATTGTGTATCCGCTTTATAGCAGAATACATCTCTTTACAGCAGATAATTGAAAAACCAAAAGCCGTTACCAAAAATAATCTTTACTATATCGATACGGAAAAAGTCCAATCACCTTTTTCTTTCTTTAATTACATTGTTTACAACTCCAAGCTTTTACAGCAGCACGAGTTAACAGACATTATTGAGCACGAGAAGATCCACAGCATTCAAAAGCATTCGGCCGACATGCTTATTGCGCAGCTGTTCTGTATTTTCTTCTGGTTTAACCCTATTATCTGGGTATACAAAAAAGCCATTGCTCAAAATCTGGAATTCATTGCCGATGCAGAAGCAACAAAAGTTGTCAATGATAAAAAAGCGTATCAGAAAACCTTAGTAAAAGTAACCATGCACACCCAGTGCATTGCGATCACCAATCATTTTTATCAATCATTAATCAAAAAACGAATCGTTATGTTAAACAAAGATCAGTCCCGAAAAAGGAATTTGTGGAAGTACCTAATCATCCTTCCGCTTCTGGCATTATTCATCATGCAGTTCCAGGTAAAAATCCTGGCACAGGAAAAACAAAGCCGTATGGCACAAAGTGAAAAAGCTGCCACAGCCGATAATGTTACTGTAGTAATAAACAAAAATACTACAGACGAAGAATTAAAAAGAAATGCCGAGCTGCTTCAAAACGAATATGGCATCAATCTTAAATATTCCAAGATAAAACGAAATAAGAATGGGGAAATCACCCGTATTAAAGTGCAGTTCAAAGACAACAACGGAAATAACGGTATTACGCAAATCGACAACGATGAACCAATATCCACTATCCGTATTGTCCGAAAAACGGACAAAAACGGGAAAGTAAAAATCGGCTTTAATACCGATGCAACACCTGACACTCCCAACAGAAGAACCAGTGTAAAAACGATTGCCCAAAATAGCGACGATGACAATGACGATGCCGAGGATAACAGCTCCTGGTTTGACAATCTGTTAAGCCCGCCAAGTCCACCATCGCCACCTAGCCCGCCTTCTCCGGCAAGTCCGCTTTCGCCATCTGCTCCGGCATCACCAGCTCCCATGAGAAGTTCTACAACAACAACCAGCAGCAGCAGTGTGGTTATTAAAGACGGCAAAGTTGTTTCCAAAAAAGGAAGCACACGGATAATTATTGACGGTGAAGAAGTTTTTAATAGTGACGACATTGATATCGATACTGCAGAAATTACCCGAAAAGCCTTAGAAGATGCCCGCGTTTCAATGGAAAAAATCAGACCTGAAATAGAAAATGCAAAAGCGGAAGCTTTCAAAGCAAGAGAGGAAGCCATGCTGAAAAGAGATGAAATGTTCAAAAAGAGAGATGAGCAATTTAAGGTAAGAGACGAAATGTTCAAGAAAAGGGACGAAATGTTTAAACACAGAGACGAGCTCCGAAAAGACGCTATGAAAGCCAAAGAAAAAGCCCTAAAACTTCGCGAGAAAGAAATCGAAAAGCGTGTAGAAAAAGCGCAAAAAGAAGAAAAAAACAACTAAAAAAAAGACTGTCATGCATTCATGACAGTCTTTTTTTTTAACTTTACAAAAACAACATACTCATGTTCAAAGCATTAGCCCGGATAAACAAAATACTGCTTCCCAGTTACAGCAAACAAAATCTGGATTTGTCCAAAGCCAGCAACTGGCAAAAGGCAATTCTTGCCTGGCGGTATTATGTTACCTGTAAAGCGCTGGACTAATATTCCATTGCCGCAAAAATATCATACGGCTTAATTTTCTCCCTTCCGTTTAAAAAACGCAGCTCCATTAAGAAATTCAACTGAACAATTTCTCCGCCCAGTTTTTCCACCAACTCACAAACGGCTTTAGCGGTGCCTCCTGTCGCCAGTACATCATCATGGATCAAAACCTTGTCTCCTTTCTTTATCGCGTCTGTATGGATCTCTAAATTGTCCGAGCCATATTCCAGCTCATACGAAGCCGAAATGGTCGTAAAAGGCAGCTTTCCGGGTTTACGAACCGGTACAAACCCAACATTTAGTTCATGAGCCAGCAAAGTAGCAAAGAAAAAGCCCCTGCTTTCCACCCCGATTACTTTATCGATCTTCTTATTTTTCAGGTTTTCCATCAATATTGACAGACATTCTTTAGTTCCTTCCGGGCTATTCAGCAACGGAGTGATATCTTTGAAAATAATTCCTTTTTTAGGAAAATCCTGAATATCACGTACATACTCTTTTAGTGCCATTTTTTTTTAAATTTTATTTCAATTTCGTTTGCAAGTTACACATTATTGCCTATATTTGCACCCGTAAAAACAAGGCCTCGTGGCGCAACTGAATAGCGCATCTGATTACGGCTCAGAAGGTTACAGGTTTGAATCCTGTCGAGGTCACAATATCAGCTCATCTTTAAGATGAGCTTTTTTTTTATTCAAATCTAACTTTTATTGTGAAATAATGAGTTTTTTGCATTTTTTTTAATTCATTTATTCGTATTTTTTATAAATTTATAAAGTTTTAACACCCATCCCCAAAGGCATCTCTAATGAATCTGGATAAAAAAATTACTATTCTCATAAGTTGGTTTTTATCAAGACCTAAAACCACTGGGATATTGGTATTTACACTTTTATTTTTAATCTCAAATTTAATTCTTTTTCTACGTTATCAAATCATAAAAGAAAGCGAACAGCGTGAAATGAGCAGTATTTTGAATGTCGTTCATCAGAATATTGAGCAGTCTTTGAAAAACAGTTACATCACAACCCTAACGTTAGCCATGACCATTGACGATAACGGTCATTCCAAAAACTTTAACGAAGTAGGAAAACAACTCATCGAATCCAGTCCGAATATTGATGCTATCGAATTGGTTCCGGGCGGTGTGATCAAATATGTATATCCTTTAGAAGGAAATGAAGCCGTTGTTAATTACAATATCCTTGACCCTTTAAAAAAAAACAAATCCGCTTTAAAAGCTATTGAGCTCCGTAAAATGTACTATGCCGGCCCGGTAGAATTAAAACAGGGCGGATTGGGCATCATCGGACGGTTTCCGGTTTTTAAAGCCAATAAATTCTGGGGCTTCTGCGCCGTTGTGATCCGTTTTGACACTTTTCTGGAGTCTTCCGGTATCAAAGCATTCTCTAAAGACAAATATTACTTTCAGTTCTCAAAAACCGATACCGATACCGGTAAAGAAGAATTCTTCTTGCCGAATAAGAAAAATTTCCGAAAAAGAACACACCTGACCGTTTCCTTCCCGGAAGGAGACTGGAAATTATACCTGATTACCACAAACAATTACTATTTAATCAAACAGCTAACACCGATAGCTATCCTGGCGATCGTGCTTTCGCTGATTTGCGGTTTATTTACGACAAGCTTATTAAAAAGACCGTCAGAACTACAGCGTCTGGTACATTCGCAGGCACTTCGTTTAATGAAGAGCGAAATCAAGTTCAAATCCATATTCGAACAGGCCGCCATCGGAATTGCCCATATTGACTCCAATTCCAGTACGTTTATAGAAGCCAACGAACGTTTTTGCCAAATGCTGGGATATGAAACCAACGAAATCAGCAAGATGGATTATATGATGATCACCCATCCTAACGATCTGGAAAATGATTTCAAAAAAATGAGGCTTCTGAAAAGAGGTGTCATCCGGGAATTCGGACTTGAAAAACGCTTCTTCCACAAAGACGGAAACATTGTCTGGGCAAGCGTTACCATTACACCGCTATGGTCTGTTGGTGAAAAACCGACTTCACACATTGGCATCATTGAAGATATAACCGACAAAAAAGAAGCACAGGACAGAATCAAGAGAAGTGAAAAACGTTTTAAAAGTTTATTCAACAACTCCCCTATCCCCTTATGGGAAGAAGATTTCTCCGAAGTAAAAAATTATCTAAGCGAACTGGATCTTATTGACGCCAGTAAAGAATATGTTGAGAATTACTTCAAAAACAACCGCGATGTTGTCCTGAACTGCCTTACCATGGTTAAGGTAATCGATGTCAACAACATGTGTCTGGCCTTACATTCCGTTAAAGACAAAAACATATTAAAAGGTAAATTAAGCACCATTTTTGACGAAGAAGGCATTCCTATCTTCACCAAACAATTAATTGCCATTACGCAAAGACAAAACCACATTACCGGGGATTCCCAGGTAAGACTGCTGGATAACGAGCACCGCCACATTCATTTCAGATGGAGCGTGGTACCGGAATATGAAGGTACTTTAGAACGCGTTCTGGTATCGACAGAGGACATTACGGAACGCAAAAATTCTGAAGAAGTCATTCTGAAATCGCAGCAGAAAATCGAATCCCTGATCAACACTATCGACGGTATTGTATGGGAAGGCGATCCGAATACTTATGATTTTACATTTATCAGCCGTAAAGTAGAAGACATCTTAGGCTATACACCGGAAGAATGGCTGGATTCCCCTTCTTTCTGGATCAACCACGTTCATCCGGACGACAGGGAATGGGTAATCGAGTATTTCTCCCGATACACTTACGAAAAAAGACAGCACGACTCCGAATACCGCATGATTCGCAAAGACGGCGAAATCGTATGGCTTCGTGACATCGTTAGCGTTGTGGTCGAAAATGATATTGCCGTAAACCTGAGAGGTATCATGATTGACATTACCAAAGCCAAAATGGCAGAGCTTGAACTGAACAATACCCTCCATCTGGTTACCGAACAAAACAAGCGTCTTTTAAACTTCTCGTATATCGTTTCGCACAACCTGCGTTCGCATACCAGCAATATTCAATCCATTTCGAATCTGATTGAATCTGCGGATACCGATGAAGAAAGAGAAGAAATGATTCAGCTGCTGAAATCTGTTTCTTCGGTACTTAATGAAACCATGAACAACCTGAATGAAGTTGTCACCATTCAAACCAACATTAACCTTATTATTGAACCCTTAAACCTAAATAAATACATAGTAAAAACACTGGATGTACTCCGAGAACAAATTTTAAAGAATGATGTAATAATTAAGAATGAAGTAAACAATGATATAGAAGTAAAATACAATCCTGCTTATCTGGAAAGTATATTGCTTAATTTTATATCGAATGCCATTCGATACGGACATCCTGACAGACAAACAGTCATTGACCTCAAATCGTATCAGGAAGAAGGAAAAACCGTTTTAGAAATAACAGACAACGGAATAGGAATTGATTTGGAAAAAAATGGAGAAAAACTTTTCGGAATGTACAAAACATTCACCAATCACGGTGAAGCAAGAGGAATCGGTTTATTCATTTCTAAAAACCAGATTGATGCTATGGGTGGAAGAGTTGTCGTTAAAAGCGCATTAGGCGAAGGAACAACTTTTAAAATATATTTCAGATGAACGCCCCAAAAAGTATCTGTATCATTGATGATGACCCCATCTATCAATTAATTACAAAAAAAATAATTGAGAAAAGTCAGTTATTTAGTCAGATCCTTAGTTACAAGAATGGAAAAGTTGCTATTGATTCATTCAAAGAAATTGAAAATGCCGAGGAATTTCCCGATGTTATCCTACTAGACATCGACATGCCGGAAATGGACGCCTGGGCATTTATGAATGAATTGCGGCGGATTGATTTCAAGTTTGAAAAAAAACCTGCCATTTACATAGCAAGCTCCTCAATTGCTAACGAAGACCGGGAAAAAGCCAATAGCTTTCCCGAAATAATAGGCTACCTGTGTAAGCCTATTGACAGAGATATTCTCGAGAGAATTGATTTAGAAAACCCCAAAAACTGACACATGAAAAAAAATTCACTTTAAGCATTCAGCAGCCACTTTAATGAAAAACAACGATTTTATATTCAATACCACTTTTAAGGATCATATTTTTTCCGAAAACGAAATTAAGTTTAAAGAATACGAAGAATGCACATTTAGTCACTGCGATTTTACCAATTGTAATTTTTCAGGAGTAGCTTTTACCGACTGTAATTTTGACAACTGCAACTTTAAAGAAGCAGAAATCAATTATGTCGGCTTACGAAATGTCCAATTTAACAACTGTGATTTCACGAATGTTAACTTTGCCATGACCGACCAGCTGCTGTTTGAATTCCATTTTAAGGACTGTCTTTTAGACTACTCCAAGTTTTACGCTCTCAAATTAAAACAAATGACCTTTACCAATTGCAGTATGATTGCCGCCGATTTTATGGGCACCGATTTAACAGCAGTATTATTTGACAACTGTAACCTACACCAAGCAGTTTTCACAGATGCCAAAGCAGAAAAAGCGGATTTCGTAACCAGCTACAATTTCACGATCGATCCGGAAAAGACCCGGTTGAAAAAAGCGCAGTTTTCTAAAGACGGTTTAAAAGGATTACTGAGTAAATACGAAATTATCGTCAGGTAAAAGGTTAATATAACAACCTGACTTCTTTAATATCAAACGTTTTTACCGAATCATCTTCAAGGAGTACCTCAAGCTTACCGTTTGAGGTTACTCCTTTGATAATTCCCATAAAACGATGGTGATCATCCGTTTCAAACGGCATCGGCACTCCTTTTTTAAACAGGTTTTTATCATAAACCTCCCAAAGCAGGCTGTACTCCTTATTTCGCAGCAAAGCCATATTCCGCTTCAGGTTTTCCAGAATAGCAACAAAAACAGTTTCTTTATCAAATTCTTTACCCGTTATCGCCAAAAGTGAGCTTGCTTTAGGCAGATTTTTAAAGTTTTTCTGGTTCACATTAAGCCCGATGCCCACGATAGAAAAAATCTCACCATTCGGTTTGATGCTGTTTTCAATCAGTATGCCACCGATCTTTTTGTTCTCTGCCAAAATGTCGTTAGGCCATTTAATAAATAAACCGGGAATATTTAAACTTTCCAACGCCTCCACTATGCTGATGGCTACCGCAACATTCAAATGAAAAATCGCATTGATATCCAGCAGCAAATCCTTAATTAAGACACTAAAGGTCAAATTCTTACCCGATTCCACATTCCATTCCGACCCCATCTGGCCTTTGCCTTTTGTCTGATTTTCTGCAATGATAACCGTATAGTTTTCAACAAATTGTTTTGTCAGTAAATCTTTTAAAAAATCATTTGTCGAAGATGTGGCACCGAGTTTGATAATATTCATAGAAATAAATAACTTTATATCGCTTAATCTTGTGTTAAGGTTCAAAAATAAAGACAAAATTTGATAACTTTGCGAAAATATATAAAATAATAAATGGCGAAAAAGGATATTAATAATGATGATTTATTAGCAAACATCATCAAAGGCGTAGAAGAAGTTAAAGGGAATGATATAGATATTCTGGATTTAAGAGCAATCGAAAACACCGTATGCGATTATTTCGTAATTTGTAACGGTAATTCCAATACACAGGTTAACGCGATCGTTAACTCTATACAAAAAATAGTTTCCAAGGAATTAAAAGACAAACCTTGGCATGTTGAAGGTACCGAAAACGGAGAATGGGTTTTAATGGACTATGTGAGCATCGTGGTGCATGTATTCCAAAAACACATCCGTGAATACTACAACATCGAAAGTCTGTGGGGTGATGCTAAAATCACTTCAATTGAAAACAAATACTAACACTCACATTTTCACATGTCAAAAGATAAAAAACCGAATCCTTCTAAGATCAGAATAAGCCCATGGGTTATTTATGGTGCAGTACTTTTGATTTTAATTGCGATACAGCTTGTTTCCAGCGGAACCAATTTCCAGGAAGTTAAACCGACAACTTTATCCAAATTCTACCAATACCTAGACTCCGGTCAGGTAGACAAAGTAGTTTTTAATAAAAGTACGGCTCAGGTATTCCTGAAAAAAGAAGCGCTTAGTAGCAAAACTCACGCAAAAGTTGAGAAAAAAAACCTATTAGGAAAAGAAAATACCGGTCCGCATTACACACTGGACATCGGTACGAACAGCGAACTTTTTCAAAAGAAACTGGAAGAAGCCCGTTTGGAAGGAAAACTGAATGATTATTCCTCAGAACCGGAAAGTAACTGGGGGGATATCCTGATTAACTTCCTTCCGATCATTCTGATAATAGCCTTCTGGTTATTTATGTTCCGAAGAATGTCAGGCGGTGGTTCAGGCGGCGGTGGCGGTCAGATTTTCTCTATCGGAAAATCCAAAGCCAAACTATTTGACGAAAAAAACGATATTAAAGTTACGTTTAAAGACGTAGCCGGTCTGGAAGGCGCTAAAGAAGAAATCCAGGAGATCGTGGAATTCCTGAAGCAGCCGGAAAAATACACCAGCATTGGTGGTAAAATCCCTAAAGGAGCCTTATTGGTTGGTCCTCCGGGAACCGGAAAAACATTATTGGCAAAAGCCGTAGCCGGAGAGGCAAAAGTACCTTTCTTCTCTTTATCCGGTTCCGATTTTGTTGAAATGTTTGTAGGTGTGGGAGCTTCACGTGTACGTGACCTTTTCAAACAGGCAAAAGAAAAATCACCGTCCATCATCTTTATCGACGAGATTGATGCTGTGGGTAGAGCCCGTGGTAAAAACAATTTCTCCGGTTCTAATGACGAGCGTGAAAATACCTTAAACCAATTACTGACCGAAATGGACGGTTTTGGTACCAATACCCACGTAATCGTTCTGGCAGCAACAAACAGAGCCGATGTTTTAGACAAAGCTTTAATGCGTGCCGGACGTTTTGACCGACAAATCTATGTGGATTTACCGGACGTTCGTGAGCGTAAAGAAATATTTGAAGTACACTTAAAACCGCTTAAAAAATCGGAAGAACTCGATACAGACTTCCTGGCAAAACAAACACCGGGATTCTCCGGAGCAGACATTGCCAACGTTTGTAACGAATCGGCACTGATTGCTGCCCGTAAAGGTAAAAAAGCGGTTGACAAACAGGACTTCCTGGATGCTGTTGACAGAATCGTAGGTGGTCTTGAAAAGAAAAATAAAATTGTTACCCCGGAAGAAAAACGTGCCATTGCCATACACGAAGCAGGTCACGCAACGGTTAGCTGGATGCTGGAACATGCAGCACCACTTGTAAAAGTAACCATCGTTCCGCGTGGTCAGAGTTTGGGAGCTGCCTGGTATTTACCGGAAGAGCGTCTGATCGTAAGACCGGAGCAAATGCTGGATGAAATGTGTGCAACCATGGGTGGCCGTGCGGCAGAGAAAGTTATTTTCGACAAGATTTCAACCGGAGCATTAAGCGACCTTGAAAAAGTAACCAAACAGGCCCGTGCCATGGTAACCGTTTACGGATTAAATGACAAATTAGGGAATGTAACCTATTACGATTCGTCAGGTCAGAGTGAGTACAATTTCTCCAAACCATATTCGGAAGAAACAGCCAGAATCATTGACAAAGAAATCTCGGATTTAATCGAATCGCAGTACAACAGAGCGATTCATATTCTGAATGAAAATAAGGAAAAACTGAATCAGTTAGCCGATATTTTAATTGAGAAAGAAGTTATTTTCAAAGACGACCTGGAAACGATCTTCGGGAAGCGTCCTTATGAAAAAACAGAAAATGAAGTAGTTACCGAATCATAAGAAAAATAAATATCACATTTTATATAAAAATCTTAATTCTAATGTAATATTGAATTAAGATTTTTTTATCTTTGATTGATTTCAAGTGCAAAAAACAAAGATCTGACCTACTTTTATGAGTCTTTTTAAAAAACTTTTCGGCAATGCGAACGATACTTCAAAGGAGGAAAAAGAGCCCGAATTGAGCCAGTATCATCCGGAGATTGAGATGCCAATAGACGAGCAATTCACTTTCAATTTCAAAAAAAATGGAGGTAAGTTTTTGTATTGTGAAAATTTACCCGAAGTACACGATAATTTTGAAAGCATATTAGTTGAGAACGACTGGTTCGAAAGCGAAGTAATTTGCCTGGAGCCAAAACTTTTTAGTCTTCTTGACGAAAATAAACTAAGCTATAACAGCCCTAAAAATCCAAAATTTTTATTCGCTACCTGTGAAAGCCTTATCGCCGATGAAGGTTCGATACTTTTTTCATCCAATCAGCTTAGACAAAACAAACCCAACGATTTACCCTCTAATATCATCATACTGGCTACAACCAGTCAGATTATTGCCAATAAAAGCGATGGGTTAAGAGATATTAAAAGAAAATACGACAAAGAATATCCAACGAATATCACCACTTTTAAATATTTCGAAAAAGCGAAAGAAGAAGATTTTTTACAATACGGCAGCTGCCCTAAAAATCTCTATTTACTGCTTTTAGAAGATTTGTAATATGGGAGAAAGCAGTATCAGGGCCCTTTCGGGTTTTATATATATATTATTATTAATATCGGCTACCCTTTATTCTGAAGTAAGCTTTTCTTTGCTCTTTGGAGTCTTCCTACTGATTGCTGTTGTAGAATTCTGCAAACTGATTCATTTAAAAAACGGATTACCCATAGTACTCGGACTGGCAAGCTACATCTTGTTTGTTGCTTTCCGGACCAATGCTTTTGCTACCGATATCGCCATCTGCCTGGCGGCTTTATTTGTATCTGTTAATCTGATCATCGACCTGTTCAGCACCCGTATTCATGTAAAAGCAGACAAAGCCTCAAAATACGTAAAACTATTCGGCTACATTATCCTGCCTTTTATACTGTTAATGAAACTCCCTTTTATAGCCAGTACTTTCAATCCTAAGATTGTTATTGGTGTGTTTGTATTAATATGGACGAATGACACATTTGCCTATATCGTTGGGAAATCATTCGGAAAAACGAAACTCTTTGAGAGAATATCTCCTAAAAAAACAATTGAGGGCTTTGTTGGCGGACTGATCTTTACGATGATCGGAAGTTATATCCTAAGCCAGTTCTTCACTTTCTTCTCCCCTCTTACCTGGATATTTACCGGTTTGATTGTAGGCTTTTTTGGCACTATCGGCGATTTGGTAGAATCAAAATTCAAAAGAGTTGCCGGCGTAAAAGACAGCGGAAAAATAATGCCCGGACACGGAGGTATCTTAGATCGCTTAGATAGTGTTATATTTGCAATACCATTTCTATATTTATTTTATCAAATTTTAAATTATGTTTCATAAGGAAGGCGCAAAAATTATTTTAATAACAACCATTTTGGTTACCGCTGCTATACTTTTAGCAGATCGTTTCATTAGTATTTTCTGGTTGATGAAAGCAGTACAGATCATTGCTTTAATCCTGTTGGTACTCGTACTTCAGTTCTTTAGAAATCCTAAAAGAATTGCCACTATCAGCGACAATCATGTTATTGCTCCGGTAGACGGAAAAGTAGTTGTTATTGAAGAAGTATACGAACCGGAATATTTTAAAGAAAAACGTTTAATGGTTTCTATTTTTATGTCACCTATTAACGTACACGTTACCCGATATGCACTAAACGGATTGATCAAATACAGCAAGTACCATCCGGGTAAATATCTTGTTGCATGGCATCCGAAAGCCAGTGAAGAAAACGAAAGAACAACTGTTGTTATCGAAAACAGAATCTTTGGTGAAGTATTGTACCGCCAGATTGCCGGTGCATTGGCCAGACGTATTGTTAACTATGCCGAAGAAGGCATGAGAGTTGTTCAGGGAACGGATGCCGGTTTTATTAAATTCGGTTCCAGAGTGGACTTATACTTACCATTAGGTACGGAAATTAATGTAAAACTAAATGATAAGGCCGTAGGCAATAAAACTATCATTGCAACCAAACAATAATGACCGATTACGATTTAGATACGCAATTTCAAAAAGCTTTTGAAAAAGCTTCCAATATGACAGAAGGCCTGCCTCAGGATGTCATGCTGCGTCTCTATGCCTATTACAAACAAGCTACTTCCGGCTATTCCAAAGGAGAATCTTTCCAGGAACCCCAGGATCTCAGAAACGCCTTTAAAATGAATGCCTGGATGCAGGTACGCCATTTATCTCCGGATGAAGCCAAAAAATTATACATTGAAATTGTTAATTCCTTAATACCATAAATTATGAGAAAATCCAATATCATAGTTGCAAGTTTCCTATTTTCCAGTGTTCTGTTTTCCTGTAAAGACAAAAACAACCTGGAAGAAGTTGTTCAGATACCCGATCCTGTAGAACAGCCAAAAACGGCTTCTCCTCTGGGAAATCCTGCCGATGTAAAAGCTGATCCGGGTACTTTTCAAATGAAAGGACTGCCTTATGCCTATGATGCCTTAGCACCTCATATTGATGCTAAAACCGTGGAAATTCACTATTCAAAACACCATGTAGGATACGCCAATAACTTAAACAAAGCGATTGCCGGTACCGCATTGGAACAACAAACCATAGAAGACATCCTAACCAAACTGGATCCTGAGAACAAAGCTGTCCGCAACAATGCCGGCGGTTATTACAATCACAATCTGTATTGGGAAATTATGGCTCCGAAAGCCGGTGGGGAACCAAAAGGTGCTTTAGCAGACGCTATTAACACTAAATTCGGTTCTTTTGAAAACTTCAAAACACAGTTTTCCGATGCCGGTGCAAAACAATTCGGTTCCGGATGGGCCTGGTTGGTTGTAGACAAAACCGGAGCTTTAGTAGTAGGAAGCACGCCAAATCAGGATAACCCGTTAATGCCAAATGTAGGTATCTCCGGAACGCCGATTCTTGGCATGGATGTTTGGGAACATGCTTACTACCTGAACTATCAAAACAAAAGAGCAGATTATATCACTGCTTTTTTCAACCTGATCAATTGGGATGCCGTTTCTAAAAAATTCGATGCCGCACAAGCAAAAATCAAAAAATAAATACTAATCCGCCCGCAGGCGGATTTTTTATTATCCATCATCAGTCAATCCGTACCTTTAACCTAACTTTGTATTTCACTGTTATAAGATGACCAAACTGCCTCAAAAATACATTTCCCGGAAAGAAGAAATTACACTTCAGTTTATGGATCAGGTTAACCTGCATCTTGACAATATCCTGCAGGGTAAGGCCGATACGATGTATGAAATCAAAGACATCGCAGCTATAATGTGCATTCATCCGGTACACTTAAGTACAACCATAAAACTACAAACCGGCAATTCACCCTGTTTCTATTTTGAAAACAGAATTATGGAAGAATCCAGAAAATTACTGAAAGACTCCACGATGCCCATTGCCGGCATAGCCGCCTTACTGACATTTGACCCTTCCAACTTTACCAAGTTTTTTAAGCGCTTTGAAGGCTGTACCCCTTCCCAGTACAGAACGCAATTATCTCTGGGCGTACAGGATTAGTATTTTTTATTACAAAAAGTTTAAAATAAAACACTGCGTTTCAGCATTATATAAATTTTATAAAAAAATAACATTTTTTAAAGCAACCAAAACGATAATTCAGAATCTTATAGACTCATCATACTTTTATTACCCACGTTATAATTATAGAGAATCTACCCCAGGGTAGATTTTTTATTTTATACGAATTTTATAAAACAGTACGCACAGCAAAGCAACAGCCACGCTCTTAACACAAAAACGACGCTTTCTGATGTTAATTCTCAGAAATAATTGTCATTCTCAAAAAAATAATGGATTTTTGACTATTAATACATATCAAATGAAATCGACCTATACCCTATTCTTACTGACCTTTTTATTAATCGCCTGCAAAAAAGAAGAAAAACCGACAGAAATTGTCAACAACTGGAAAGATTATAAACTTTCCGACAATGTAAAAAGCGTTACTGAAAAATCATTTGCACTCGTTGATGGTAAAATCGGTGAACCAAAAACCGAAAACCAGAACGGCTACAACAGTCACCTGGCATTCAGCAATACCGGAAGTCTGATCCTGGAGAAAAAAATCCTGATGAACGGAAACCTGCTTGAAGAAACGACTTTTACCAATAAAGACAAAAAATTACTGGTTACCCAATATATTAATCCGACCTCAGCATTTACAACCAAATATTCCTGGGACGACAACGGGAACAATACCATCATCACCCGCAGAAATCCTCAGGGAGAACAAATTGAAAAAACACTGAACACCTTTATCAAAAACCAACGCGTGGAAGTAAGACGCTTTGACGGTAAAGACAATTTAACCGACAGAACG
Organism: Flavobacterium sp. UBA4197; assembly: GCF_002379575.1. Lineage (NCBI taxonomy): Bacteria > Pseudomonadati > Bacteroidota > Flavobacteriia > Flavobacteriales > Flavobacteriaceae > Flavobacterium > Flavobacterium sp. UBA4197. Next base: position 262,732 of record NZ_DFUB01000018.1, on the reverse strand, counting down.
ACCTATACTTTCGGAAAAAACGATAAAGTGAGAGAAGAGAAAGCTTTCCTAAAAGAGAAAACCATCCAGTTCCTTACCGATTATACTTATGACGAGCATAACAACATGACAATGGAACAGCGCCTGAATCCCGATTACAAACGGTTATACACCATCAACAATAAATATAACGCCCAAAACCTGCTCATCGAAACCGTAACGCTGAATGCTCAGGATAAAATGGAATATTCCGAAGTTAAAACCTATGATGCCAAAGGCAATCTGACGTCAAACCGTACCTATGACGGATTTGTAGACGGGAAAGTACTGGAAGAATTTCAATATGACAAAAACAACAACCTCATCCAGCGCAAGGAAATCATCAACGCGGTCGTAACGGCGCAATTAGACCAGACGTATGACGATAAAAACAATCTAATCACAGAAAGGTATACCGGTAAAGACAAAACCGTTCTTTTGGACCGCAAAACGGCTTATGAGTATGACAGCCATGGCAACTGGATTAAAAAAACCATTACGATTAGCGGAGTACCTAAATTTGTAGTGGAACGCAAAATAGAATATTTCAAATAAAATACTAAAAAAGGGAGCTCATTTACAGCTCCCTTTTTTTTATAATACTTCCTGCAAAAAAACAAGGCAAATAAAAAGGGAACCATTAGTTCCCTTTTATATCTTGAATAATATTAATTATTCATCTTTCTTTTTATTTCTCTTTTCTTTGATCAATTCGATGATTGCTCCGCCCAGCCAATACTGAACAAAACCAACCAAGAAAATCATTAACCAAAATCCAATGGTTAAGATACACAAGAAAAGTAAAAAGCCTAAATACTGTTGAAATTCAAACATGTTTTCCGGAATTTTGAATACCCGCCAAAGATAAGCTGAATAATCGTCTTAACCAATATTTATCAGAAATTTATTTTATTTCATTTTTTTAAGCTGTCGATATTGATTATTTTTGAAAGGATTTTAAAACAAGGGATGCAGCGCATTATTTTCCTGTTATCCGTTGTTTCTCATTACGAATTTACAAATACATATACACAACAATAAAATGGAATATAGAATAGAAAAAGACACCATGGGTGAAGTAAAAGTTCCTGCAGAAAAATACTGGGGAGCTCAGACAGAACGTTCTAGAAACAACTTCAAAATTGGTCCGTCCGGATCAATGCCAAAAGAAATCGTTGAAGGATTTGCCTACTTAAAAAAAGCGGCGGCTTATGCTAACCACGATTTAGGTGTATTACCCGTAGAAAAAAGAGATGCTATCGCTGCTGTTTGCGACGAAATCTTAGCCGGAAAACTGGACGACCAGTTTCCGTTGGTTATCTGGCAAACAGGTTCCGGTACGCAAAGCAACATGAATGTAAACGAAGTAGTTGCTAATCGTGCTCAGGTTTTAGCCGGATTTAAAATCGGTGAAGGCGAACAAATCATCAAAGCAAACGATGATGTAAACAAATCACAATCTTCTAACGACACTTACCCGACAGGAATGCACATTGCTGCTTATAAAGCCGTAGTGGAAGTTACTATTCCGGGAGTTGAAAAATTAAGAGACACCCTTCACGCTAAAGCAACCGAATTTAAAAGCGTTGTAAAAATCGGACGTACTCACTTAATGGATGCAACGCCATTAACATTAGGTCAGGAAATTTCCGGTTATGTAGCGCAGTTAAACCACGGTTTAAAAGCATTAAGAAACACGTTGTCGCACTTATCGGAAATCGCTTTAGGCGGTACCGCTGTTGGAACCGGATTAAACACTCCGGACGGCTATGACGTGAAAGTAGCGGAATATATTGCTAAATTCACCGGACATCCGTTTGTAACAGCCGAAAACAAATTTGAAGCTTTGGCAGCACACGATGCTATCGTGGAAACTCACGGAGCGTTAAAGCAATTAGCGGTTTCTTTAAATAAAATCGCAAACGATATCCGTATGCTGGCATCGGGACCACGTTCCGGAATTGGTGAAATTTTCATTCCGGAAAACGAACCGGGATCATCCATTATGCCTGGAAAAGTAAACCCTACACAATGTGAAGCCTTAACAATGGTATGTGCTCAGGTAATGGGTAACGATGTGGCCATCACGATCGGAGGAACACAAGGGCATTATGAACTGAATGTTTTCAAACCTTTAATGGCTTCCAACTTCTTACAATCGGCAAGACTATTGGGAGATGCCTGTATTTCTTTTGACGAGCATTGTGCACAAGGTATCGAACCGAACCACAAACGCATCAAGGAACTGGTTGACAACTCTTTAATGCTGGTTACTGCTTTAAATACTAAAATCGGTTATTATAAAGCTGCAGAAATCGCACAAACCGCACACAAAAACGGAACGACTTTAAAAGAAGAAGCAGTTCGTTTAGGCTATGTATCACCGGAAGATTTCGATGCCTGGGTAAAACCGGAAGACATGGTAGGAAGTTTAAAATAAAAACTTTCCCATACACCATAAAACCAAAAACCTGCAACAGTAGTTGCAGGTTTTTTATACTATAAAACCACGCGATCATGATTATAGAAGACCAGATTTTCGAAAAGATAGATTACACTTCCCGTCCGTTGGAAAAAGCAGAATTTGACAACTGCAGGTTTATTAATTGCAGCTTCGCCAACGTTTCGCTTCCGAATCTGATTTTTATTGATTGTGAATTTACCGATTGCGATTTCAGCATGGCTAAAATTAACGGTACCGCTTTTAAAGACGTTACTTTTACCGACTGCAAACTTCTGGGCGTTAACTTTAACGATTCGGAACCTTTTTTACTGCAATTGAAATTTCAGAACTGCAATTTAAAACTGGCCTCTTTCTATAAATTAAAACTGAAAAATACCGCTTTTAAAAAATGTATCCTGGAAGATGTCGATTTTACCCAAACCGATCTCACAGGAGCCACGCTTGAAAACTGCAATTGCAACAAAGCCATCTTTGACAATACCATACTGGAAAAAGCCGATTTGCGAACGGCTACCAACTACTCCATTGACCCTAATGTAAACAGGATCATCAAGGCCAAATTTTCCTATCCTTCCGTTTTGGGATTACTGGATAAACATAAAATTATAGTACAATAGCAGTTATTTCCCTACCCTTTTAATAATATCATTCATCATATCAATCTGTACCCGCTGAATTTCCAGCATGGATTGCTCCTGATGTAAAATGAGGTGGTCGATTTTCTCGTGCAGCATCCGGATTTCCAGTTCCGATTTCAGGTTGATCATATAATCATTCTTCGCTCTTTCCCTGTCTTTTTCTTCCTGGCGGTTCTGGCTCATCATAATTACCGGTGCCTGCAATGCCGCAATACAGGAAAGAATCAGGTTTAGCAGAATAAACGGATACGGATCAAATCCTTTATTCATTAAAATAAAGACATTAAACCCTATCCAAAGGACTAAAAAGGTCATAAACGAAATGATAAATGTCCAGCTTCCGCCAAACTCCGCAACCCTATCTGCAACCCGCTGTCCGAACGTATAATGCTGCGCCTCATCCTCTTCCAGCTTGCTGCTCACGATGGTTTTATCTTTAAGGGCATTCAGCACTGTTTGTTCCAATTCTGAAATTTCTCCTACTTCTCTTAACAAAAAATCGGAAATGTATTTCTCCCGGAAATAATTCAGTTCCCCGATAGCCATAAACTTATCGTTGGAAAATTCGGGATTCTCTTTCAGGATAAACGCCATTATGGATCCTCTGATTGTTTTTCCGGAAACTTTCTCCTGTATCGGAAACTCTTTTCCGGAAATAGCACTGATAAATGTTTTCATAGTAACGTTTGTCTAAGCTTTTAAAACCATTTTTTTCTTTTAAAATAGGTCACCATCAAAATGGCTAAAATCCCCATTAACCCTAAAACCGCATAATAACCGTTCTCCATTTTTAACTCCGGCATGTATTCAAAATTCATCCCGTAAACCCCCACGATAAACGTTAAAGGCATAAAAATAACCGAAACAACGGTCAGTATTTTCATGATCTCGTTCATTCGCTGCCCCTGAGCCGAAAAATAAAAATGTGAGGCACTGTCCAGTGAATTTGTATCATAATCAATTTGCTCTAAAAGCTCCAGACACTTTTGATGCAGCCGGGCAAAAAACGTATAGTTTGCCTGTTCAATCCCGTCGTACTCATCATCATCCTGAAAACTTTTCAGGCTATACAAAGCGTCCCGTAGCGGAATAATGGACCGTTTCAGGAAATTAAGGTTCTCCCGGTTTTTTTCAATACGCACCAGTACATCCTGGCGGTAATTTATTTTGGATTCGATCATTAACGCTTCTATCCTGTCTTCATAACTTTCAATCGTGATATAAAAGTTTTCAATAATGGCATCCAGCATTAAATACAGCAGGTAATCGTTCTTTTTCTTGCGGACTATCCCGGTTCCGGTCCGGATCCTTTCCCGGATGTGGGTAAAAAAGTCACTTCTTTTTTCCTGGAACGAAACCAGTAAATTCTCCTTCAGGATAAAACTGATCTGTTCCACCTGTATGTTATCCAGATCATCTCCCGGCAAAATCGATTTGATATTAAAAAACAGCATATCGTCCAGTTCTTCAACTTTTGTACGGCGAAGCGTGTTTAAAATATCGCCCACAATAAAATTCTGGATCCCAACCTGATCACCAATCTTTTTTATCAGCTCCACATCGTGAAGTCCGTGTATATTCAGCCATTTTACATCCTCTTTCTGCAGCAGGTCATTCAGCTCTTTTTCGATCTTGTTTATCGCAACTTTGGAATATTCCTCAAACCGGTTTTCATTGTAAACAAACAATTGCATCTTCACAGGCTCATCGGTGTGAATTCCTGTATATTCATAGTAATTAGGCTGGACTTTCCGGACTTTTCGATACTTAACTTTTCTCACTGCATAATAATTTTATATAAAGATAGGAGTTTTTAAAATTCCAGTTTATTTTTACAAAAATTATTTAAACACAAAACAGCAGCCGGCAGCAGCCCTTTCAAAACGGCCCGTTATTTCCGAATACCGGCAAACACTATAGCTGCTTAAAAGACAACAACATGAAAATCCTGATTAAAAACATAAAAGAATTACTACAGGTAAGACCCGCAGGAATAAGCAAGGTTTCCGGAGCGGAAATGGCATCACTTCCCAAAATTGACCATGCCTATCTGGTGCTTGAAAACGATTTGATTTCCGATTTCGGAAGTATGGATAACTGCCCTCCCGAATCCGGGTATGACGTTATCGATGCCGAAGGAAGCGTGGTATTGCCAACCTGGTGCGACAGCCATACTCATATTGTATATGCCGGCAACAGGGTACAGGAATTTGTAGACCGCATTAACGGTCTTAGTTATGAAGAAATCGCCAATCGCGGCGGCGGAATCTTAAATTCTGCTAAAAAACTACAGGAAACACCGGAAGAGGAAATCTATAACCAGTCCAGAAAAAGACTGGAAGAAGTAATGCTGCAGGGAACCGGTGCGGTAGAAATCAAATCCGGTTACGGACTAACGGTCGAAGCCGAATTAAAAATGCTTCGCGTAATCAAAAAGCTATCCGAAAACTATCCTATCGCGATTAAAGCTACTTTTTTAGGCGCTCACGCCTTTCCGGCTGAATTTAAAGAAAACCATACCGGCTATATTGATTTAATTGTTAACGAAATGCTTCCGGCTATCGCCAGAGAGAACCTTGCCGAATATATCGATGCCTTTCTGGAAACCGGTTATTTTTCGGTAGCGGAAACAGAGCGGATCATCGAAGCCGGAAAACAATACGGATTGATCCCGAAAATCCATGTCAACCAGTTTACGGCAATTAACGGAATTGAAGCCTGTGTAAAACACGGAGCTCTTTCTGTTGATCACCTGGAAATTGTGACCGACGAAGACATTGCCGTTTTAAAAGACAGCATCACCATGCCGGTCGCACTGCCAAGCTGTTCTTATTTTATCAGCATACCATACACTCCGGCGCGAAAAATGATTGCTGCCGGATTGCCTTTAGCTCTGGCTTCCGATTTTAATCCGGGAACCACCCCTTCCGGAAATATGAATTTTGTGGTTGCCACTGCCTGCATTAAAATGAAAATGACCCCGGAAGAAGCCATTAATGCCGCCACGCTGAATGGTGCCTACGCCATGGGGCTTTCCGATACTCACGGCAGTATTACAAAAGGCAAAAAAGCAAATATCATTATTACCAAACCGATCACTTCCTATTATCAGCTGCCGTATGCTTTTGGTACGGACCTGATTAAACAGGTTATTATTGACGGAAAAATAATCGCATAAAAAAAGCGGAACTTTAAAAGTTCCGCTTTTTTTATTTTGCTGTAGTTCCGCTTATCGTAAAGTGAAACTCGTTTTAGATACTAATTCTGCTTTGTCGAAAATATTCACAAAGAAAGTACCGCCTTCAATATTCTCTACCGGTAGATCCTGAGTAACCTGAACGGTTTTGTTTTCATATTTAACGGTTTTAGTAAAACTGTACGTTAAGGTTTTATCCCCAAAGTTCTCAATACGTTTTTCACCTAAAACATTGTTTTTGCTATCGATAATCTGGATATAATAGGTTTTATCTCCCGATTTTGCAATCTGGTTTTCAGCGATCGTAAAGCTCACTTTCAACACATCTGCTCTTCTTGCTTTATCCGTATCAATCTGTTTTCCGGAGCTTCTTTGTTTCACAGCTGTTGTCTGTAAATTAAGGACTGTCAGTTTAGACCCTTTTTCAACGGTTTTTGCCAACTGGTCGTTTTGTGATGTCAAAGTATCGTTTACTACTCTGGCATTGTTTAAAACCACCTGAGTACTGTCACGTTGTGTTGTTAAGGTTGCATTTTGCTTTTTAAGCACATCATTCTCCTTCATTAAATTATCCATTTCACGTTTTAAACGCAGATAATCATTTTTAAATTTAGCCAGTGAAGCGGCATCTCCTTTCGATTTTTCAAGCTCTTTTTGCAATTGGACCAATTTATCTCTTTCTGCAGTCAACTCTGTAGACAGAGAAGTGTTATCTGCAATAGCGGCATCATATTTTGCAATTGAAGCTTGAAGCTCTTCATTAAGCTTATCTTTCTCACTCATGATCTTATTCTCAGAAGTCTGATTATCAGTACTCATCTTGTACATATAAGCCAAACTTCCTATTAACAGCAGTGATAAAACAACAATAATAGCCTTTAAACTCGAATTACTTTTTTGATTTTCCATAGTCACATTTTTTTTTCAAATATATGTATATAAAATTATTACTTTAAGTTATTAACGAAAGTTTTATAGAAAATAGTATTTTTGGAAGCAACATTTTTTATATGGAAAAACTTATCCGTTTTACATTAAACGATTTAACTAAAATAACCAATCATCGCAGTGGTGAAATAAAATTTGGCGAACGTATTCAAACCGTTCCTAAAGAGATGGATACACTGGAATTCGTACAATCCAGTGATGCCGAATTTGTTTTACTGGGAATTCCGGAAGATATCGGAGTACGTGCCAATTTGGGCCGTCCCGGAACTGCTTCGGCCTGGGAAAGCACTTTAAAAAGCATCGTAAACATCCAGAACAACCGTTTTTGCAAAGGAAGCCAATTGTTAATTTTAGGTAAAATTGATGTTTCCGCCGAAATGGAAGAAGTCACCAAACTGGACATCCATTCGAAAGAAGACCGTAAGAACTTTTTTAAACTTGTCGAAAAAATTGACAAGGAAGTTTCCCATATCGTCTGCCAGATCATCAAAGCCGGAAAAACACCTATTGTTATTGGCGGCGGTCACAATAATGCTTATGGCAATATTAAAGGACTCGCCCTTGCAAAAGGCAAACCGGTAAATGCTATTAATTTTGATGCCCATACCGATTTCCGTGCGCTGGAAGGACGTCACAGCGGCAATGGCTTTTCGTATGCCTTTGAAGAAGGCTTCCTGAAAAAATACTTTATTTTCGGACTGCACGAAAGCTATACGCCCAAAAGCGTACTGGATGCCATTAAAAAGGTTACCGAAAAAATTAAATACAACACTTACGAGCAAATCGCCGTTCGCAAAGAAAAAGGATTTGAAGCCGAAATGGAAATGGCTAAAAAACATATCGCTTCCGAACCTTTCGGGATTGAGATCGATCTGGATGCCATTCCCGGAATTGCCAGCAGTGCCATGACTTTAAGCGGTTTCTCTGCCGAACAGCTGCGCCAGTTTATCCATTATTTCGGGCAAAGCCTTAATGCCTCTTACCTGCACATTTGTGAAGGAGCACCCGACCTGGACAATGAAAAAAACAACCACCTGGTGGGCAAATTGATTGCCTATCTGGTAACCGACTTTATGAAGGCAAAACTGAACATATAAACAAACTCAATATTTTAAACTACTTTTGTAAACGATAACAACTAAAAGTTATCGTTTTTTTATGCAATTTCAAGACTTAGATTTACTTCGTAATATACAACAAGCTTTAACAGAAGAAGGATATGAAAGCCCTACTCCCATTCAGGAACAGGCAATTCCTATTATTTTAGAAGGAACAGATTTAGTAGGATGTGCACAAACCGGAACCGGAAAAACGGCCGCTTTTGCAATTCCTATCCTGAATTTACTGCACCGCATTGTGGGCTCTTCAAAAAAAGTAAAGCACATTCGTACCTTAATAGTTACCCCAACGCGGGAACTGGCCATTCAAATCGGAGAAAGTTTCAATACCTATGGTAAATATACCAACATCCGGACTTTAGTGATTTTTGGCGGTGTCAACCAGGTACCGCAGGTCGATCAGCTAAAAAAAGGAGTGGATGTACTGGTTGCCACACCGGGACGTTTATTAGACCTTCACAAGCAGGGTTTTATCGATTTGAACCACCTGCACCATCTGGTACTGGATGAAGCCGACCAGATGCTGGATATGGGATTCATTAACGATGTTAAAAAGATCATCAAACTGACGCCCAGTAACCGCCAGACACTGTTGTTTTCCGCAACGATGCCTATCGCTATCCGGGAATTGGCCGATACATTCCTGACACAGCCAAAATATGTTTCTGTAGCTCCTGTTTCCAGTACAGCCGAAACAGTACAGCAAAAAGTATATCTGGTAGAAAAAGAAGACAAACGCAAATTATTATACCACATTATCCGCAACGATAAACTTTCCAATGTACTGGTATTTACCCGTACCAAACACGGTGCCGACAATGTTGTAAAAGCTTTAAAGAAAAACGGGATCAATGCCGAGGCTATCCACGGCGATAAGTCGCAAACGGCAAGACAGCGTGCGCTGGATAATTTTAAAAACAAAGAGGTATCCGTATTGGTAGCGACCGATATTGCTGCCCGGGGTATCGATATCGAGCAATTACCATATGTGATCAACTTTGATTTACCCAACATTCCGGAAACCTACGTACACCGTATCGGTCGTACCGGACGTGCCGGAAATTCCGGACTTGCCATTTCATTTTGCAGTAAAGACGAAAAAACCTACTGGCAGGATATTGAAAAATTAACCCGTCAGAAAATCAAAGTGGTTACCGATCAGCCTTATCCGTGGAAAGAAGAAGAAGAAGCTGCAGCGGCTGCCAAAACGGCAAAACCGGATCTTAGAAACAAGAATAAAAATGCGGGTTCCAAATCAAGAAAATCACCGGAATCCAAGAAAAACAAAAAACGCTGGTACTAAGTTTCCAACAAACTTACAATCCTTTATAAAAAATAAAAGCAGCTCCTCAGGGAGCTGCTTTTGTTCAAAAAAACTAAAGATATGCAAATAAAAACTTATTGTATATTAAACAATATTTTTCGGAAATCATAAAAAAATAAAATGCTGAACAGTTCTCCGCCCAGCATTTTAACCCAAAATTAAAAGAACTTCACTAACTAAAATACACCTTTTCGATGTGTAAAGAAGACCATATTTTGCTATCAACTTAAAAAGTTTAGGAACACACAGTTAATAAATCAATAAGGTTTAATATGGTCTTTTTAAACTTACTAAATGAAAAACTCTATTAGGGCAAAATTCATAAATTTAAGTGCAACAAACAATACGTAGAAATACTGCTTTTTCATCCCGAAAAACACTTCTTTTCGAGGAATACAGCCGGATGCGAAGGTATTTGCCGTAAAAAACTACGGCTGATTCAGCTCTTCTATGGAAAGTAACTGATGGCGTAAGGCGAATAAAATAACGCCGATGAAGTTTTTTGAATTTGTTTTTTCCATGATACGCTTACGGTGCGTTTCCACGGTCCGGACATTGATGTGCAGCTGGTCGGCAATTTCAATACTGCTCAGCTCTTTGCAGGCCATGCGGATAACATCCATTTCCCTGTCGGAAATAGAGATCGAAGATGCTGCCACCTTTAGTTTGTTATTCTTTTCCCAAAGGATCGCTTCTCTTAAAACCACGCCCAGTTCCTGCCCGAAATAAAATTCCTTTTCATGAATGCTTTTAATGGCATTCTCCAATTGCTCCGGATCGGAATTTTTGGTAAAAAAACCGTGCGCGCCCAGTTCCATTACTTTATGGATACTCTCTTTAGTCGTTAGCTGGGAAACGATCAGTACTTTCATGTCCGGATAATGTGTCCGTACATACTCACACGTTTCAAAGCCGTCCATTTCCGGCATCTGAATATCCAGTAACAGCAAATCAATAGGATTGTTTTGCAGCTGTTCCAGCAAATCATTCCCGTTTTGGGCTTCCAGAACAACTTTGGTGTTTTTAAACGAACCGATTAAAAGAGCAAGACTCTTTCTAAAAAGTTTGTGATCGTCAACTATTCCTACTCTAAGCACTTTTCTTTCTTTAATAAAATGGTGAAACTATTTCCTTTTTCGACAGTATCCTGTACAAACTCCGCTCCTATAATTTTGAGCCTTGAGTTGATATTTTTTACTCCGGTTCCTTTTGAAGTTGCCAAAAGCCCGGCAAAGTTAAACGGAATCCCGTTATCCACGATCATAATTTTAAAATTTGTATCGGTAAAACCAAGTATTACTGTCGCTTCCGATACTGCACCGTATTTAATCATGTTCGTGGTAAGCTCCTGAACGATACGGAATAACTCATACGCCACAGCGGCAGACAAGGTAACTTCTTCCGTTTCGCTTTCTACCCTGAAAGCAATTTCCGTTTTCCTGGACAGTCCGTCCAGATAATCTTTTAAAGCCGTAACCAGACCAAATGTTTCCAATAACGGCGGCATCAGATTATACGACACCTTACGGGTATTTTCCAAAGCCATCTCCACACCCATCCTGATTTCATCAAAAATCTCATGATTCTCGGCACTGGTATCTTTCTTTTTTAATATGGTCAGATAATTACGAATAGAATTCAGATCGCCGGAAACACTGTCGTGCAGGTCGGCCGCAATTCGCCTTCTTTCGTTCTTTTCGGTTTCCAGTGAGGTTTTAAGCAAAAGCTCTGTCTCTTTCCGTTTCATCTTGGAGAAATGATTCTGGTAATACAATACCAGTGATAACAATCCAAAAGCCAGAAACAGCATTCCCAATGTTCCCAACCAGAAAACGATTCTTATTTCTTCTGCTCCTTCCATATCCCTATCATTAAAAATATATTTTTGATAATGTTCAAAATGATATTAAACACCCAAAAATCCTCGAAAATTACTTCAGGACTTTCATAGATTAAATCACCCATCAAAAATAGAAATAAGGTACCGGAAAAATAGAATATAAAGCCAGATATAAAGTAAAAAAGTGGAAAATTCCACAAGTACTGTTCGGTCAGGTTTAAGAAGACATCTTTAAACCACAGAATAACAAAAGTATAGACAAAAATGGCTTCAATGAGCGATAAATAGGAATCTGTCTTTAAATTATTCCAATCGTTCCAAACATAGAGCAATCCGATAAAGGTTAGCAGGAAAACGGCACCGAAAAAGTAAAATAAAAAGCGGTAACGGTTTTTAAAAACGTTGAAGAAGAAATAAAACAACGCCATAAACTCAAGCAACAGGTACGTCCGGAACCAGACATCGGAATTGAGTTTAAAGATGAGTGTACAAATGAGTTCGTATACACTGGATATCAGAATGAGCCAAACGTAAGGCTCCAGGTATAAGGTTTGTATCGACAGCCTCTTTTTCTGTTTCCGTATCAAAAACAAAACAATAGGAATAAATCCTATAAAGAGTGATATCAGCGCTATTAAATATACTGGTCTCAAATTGTACTGTATTGGGGGTCTGAAAATTACGCAAATATATAAAAACTTAAACCTGTTGATTTCACCAACAGGTTTAAATTTCATTTTTAGCAAATAATGCTCATTAATCCTGGAAAAGCGGACTCATGATATCGCACATATCCGGGCATTTGATTCCTCTGTCCAGTAGTTTTCCCTGTACCATGTCTCTTCCTTCACAATCGACACCTACCACTACTATATTCGGACTGTTTTCTTCTTCATTAAATCCGTTATAGATCCGAATCCCTTCACACCCTTCCTGATCAAGTATAGCCTGCAAGTGAGTAGCGCCTACAGCAAAAGCTTTTACTCCTTTCGGGTTATTTGCACGGAAAGCCTTTACATACGTTACTCCTAAACCTAAACTAATCTCTTCGCCTGAATTTTTACTAAATTCCATGTTTATAATATTAAAATTTGAAGCGAAATTAGGGAGAGTAGCTATCACTGAAAATACCATTAAATACGTAATTTATTACGTATAAATACGCATTCACACAGGTTGCCGACCCTGTTTTCCGCAAAAGAGGCAGAAAACAAGGCAACGAAGATGTAGAAAAGAAAGGCAATAGTACGTATTTATCCTTAAGAAAATACCGGTATTTTTACCTGATTACACCTTGCAAATTCAAAAGCAGGAAGCCGGATTAATTCCATATTTATTAGTATTTTTACAGTCACAAATGAAATGAAGATGAATTTGAACCAATTCCCCGACAGCCCCTTTAAAATCAAGGTTTCCTTTCACAAAGTACTGGAAACACTGGAAAATATTGCCCAGTCGGATGAGGCTGATTACCGTTCAAATTATGCAAAGGCCCTATTAAAAGAAGCCGATAAGCTTCCGGAATTACGGGAAGGCATCACAACCTACCGGCAGATTGAAAAACAGGAGAAGCTGATTCACAATTTACTGGCCGATTTGTTCCCCACTGCTTTAACCAACAATGAAATTAAAGCGGTGACCATTCCTTTCCAGAATATCACTTTCAATTATACCGAACGTTTTAAAAAAATACTCAGCGAAGCCGGTAAAGACTTTGACATGACCATTCGTGATTTTGATCAGCATCAGTTTTATGTCATGAACTGCTGTTTGATCCTGAACTCCTTTTATGGCCGGGATTTCGACTTTAGCCGCCCGCTTTTTTACGACATTCCGGATAAAAACGGAATTATCAGACATTACCGCATTATGTATAATGCCGATTTTATGGAAATCATTCCTACTGAAAAATCGGTAAAACTATCGGAAGAAGACATTGACCAGCTTATTGACAATTTTGACAATTTTGAACTCTGGAAAGAAAAATTCCCGCAGGAAAGCTGGATATTAAAAGGCTTCGGGATAGTCATCCTGTTTGATGCCACTATTGAAAATTCGGTTTCCAACTTAAAAAGCAATCTGTTACGACCGGACAAAAGCAACCTGAATCACGATAACAGTATTGAAACCATCTTTCGCTCGATTTATAAAATCGCCGATTTAAGAATAGGCTTTACCCCGTTTAACAGTGAGGAACAAAAATTTGAGCAGGTTCCCACCAAGAAGCTCAACAGCCTGATCCTTTCCGACAAGCTGGATTATGATTGCCAGAACGCGCTTTGCGAATGCTCGTTTGAAACCTTAATCAGTGAAAAGAAATACTTCACGATATCCAACGTTTCCAAATTTGTAGCCGCGGCCAAAGACAAAACACTGGGCAATCATTTACTGGCACAAAATATCCAAAGCTGTATCCTGGCGCCGGTGGTAAAAGATGACCGGATTTTAGGAATTATCGAACTGGCGTCCTCAATGCCGGGCAAACTGAACAGTTTAAATGCAAACAAGCTGGAACTGATCATGCCGTATATTATTGACACTCTGGACCGCTATAATTCGGAATGGCAAAACCATATTGAAGCAGTTATTCAAAAAGAATATACCGCCATCCACCCGAGCGTATACTGGAAATTCAAAAAAGAAGCCGAAAATTACCTGATCGACAACAGTCAGCAGAAAGAATATATCTTTAAGGAAATCGTTTTTAAAAATGTCTATCCGCTTTACGGCCAGATCGACATTAAAGGCTCTTCCGATGCCCGTAACAAAACCGTACAGGAAGATCTGAGAAATCAGCTCGAAACGATTTTAAACATTTTTGAAATGATGAAGTCCAATATCAATTTAATGATACTGGAACAACGGAAATTTGAAATGGAAACCTTATTACAGGAATTGGCAATTTCGCTAAAAGCCGATACGGAACAGCAGATCCAGAGCTATATCCAGAACGAAATCCATCCGATCCTGAAAAATGCCAGAGCCAACAATACCGAAACCCGGAGTATCGACAGCTATTTTGAAAAACTGGATCCGAAAACCGGAACGTTTTATGAAGCCCGTAAAAAATTCGACCTGGCCCTGTCGCTGACCAATAAAAAAATGGCTTCCATACTGGATGCCAAACAAATTGAAGCGCAGGCTATTTTCCCGCACTATTACGAACGTTTTAAAACAGATGGTGTAGAACACAACCTGTATATTGGTGCCAGTATTGCGCCGCAGTTAAACTTTGACCTGATGTTTCTCCAAAACCTGCGCCTATGGCAATTACAGGCCTTATGCGAAATGGAAATGGAACACGATCACCTCAAGCTGTCACTGCCGTTTCAGCTGGAAGTAACTTCGTTAATTTTAGTTTTCAGCTCCCCTATTTCCATTCGTTTCCGTATGGACGAAAAGCGTTTTGATATAGACGGCACTTACAATGCCCGCTATGAAGTGGTTAAAAAACGGATCGACAAAGCGAATATTAAAGGAAAAACGGAACGCATTACGGAACAGGGCAAAATAACGATCGTATATTCCCATCTTTATGAAGAAACCGAATATAAAAAATACATTCAGTTCCTTCAGTTTAAAGGTATTCTGGAAGAAACCGTAGAAAGTTTCGATGTGGAAAGCCTGCAGGGAGTATCCGGTTTAAAGGCACTGCGTGTTAAAGTGAACAACAAGCCGTATAAAGGCACTCCAAAAACGTATAGCTATCAGGAATTACTGGACGAACTTAAATAATTCAGACGCCCAGCGAACGGAAAGCAAGAACAAACACGATTACCGAGAAAATAATTCCGATCATGAAAATGGTATAGGTAATACGCAGTAATTTGTATTTTCTATCCAGTACCAATCCCAGGTAATACAAGTCTTTTATCATCGAATTGTACAAATAATCCCGGTCTTTCATCATGACATTCATGGCCCAGATGTACTCGTCAATCGGCATTTTATAAAAATTCCCGAAAAACAGTAAGTTCACTTTTTTATCTTCAATATCCTTACGGGTAAAAGTCCCGCTGGTCACTTTGGGACGTGTGGACAAAATGGCAAAAATGATCGACAGTACGCTGAACACGATCATCGTAAACGTTGGTATGATCAAATGCGCATTGCTCGGGCTGTCCAGTTTGGGCACCAGAGTGGAAAGAGCAACCGAGATAATGATTGCATTTACCGATAGCAGTATATTCGCTTTACTGTCGGCAATATCGCTAAGGCGGGTGTGATTGTTCAGTGTTACGCGAAACATTGTATCGATGCCGCGTTCCGGCCGTTCCAGTTTTTCCAGCTTTTTTTTCTTGATACTGGATTTGGAATCCGCTTTTTCTTCGGTCAGTTTCTGGATGATCCGCTGACAGGCAATAATGTTGCTTTCCTTTTTAGGCTGCCAGTGTTCTTTTGCATAATCCGTATAATAACGATGGCTCTGCACCATCATTTTCCGGTTGCCCATCGCCCATTCCAGATCGGTAAAAACCCTGTTTTCGGTCAGTTTCCATTCTTCCCGAAGCAAATCGCTCAATTCCAGATAATTGTCGGCAGCAAAATGATAATAATCGGCATCTTTAATGATTTTCTGTACCAGATTTTCCGGTTCATTATCTATTTTGGTAACCCGGATAATCGCTTTTACCGCTTCAATATAAGCATCGTCCTTACCGTGTTCTTTCAGAAATTTCCCGGCAATGCCGGTTCCGCATTCTTCATGTTCATTACATCCCTTCACATAGCCTGTATCGTGAAACCATGCGGCTATGATTATTTGCTCCGCTGTACCGGCGTCAACTTTTTCATTATCAATTAATTGCTTTGCAGCAGCTACCACCCGTAATGTATGATTAAAATTATGGTAAGTATATGAAATAGAAAGTTTATCTTTGAGTAGGGCGAAAACAAAATTTTCCGCCTGTTCTGTAATATTCATAAGCTAATTTTTACACCTCTAAATTATGAAATTGTTTTGGTTAAGCATTTATAAGAAACGAAATAATACGTTAGTTAAGTATATCCTGCTCCTATTATTATTTCAGTCATGCGCTACTCACACAATTCAAACCGGTAAAAACATTACCCATCCGGTTCGTCCCGAAACAACGGAAACCGGGGACATTGCCCATACCCTTTTTCTGGTGGGCGATGCCGGAAATGCCGATGAAGAAAGCGGAAAACAAACGCTCCTTTCTTTAAACGGACAGCTGCAAAAAACCGATAAAAATACTACCTTACTCTTTTTAGGCGACAATATCTATCCGTACGGATTCCCCGATTCTCAGGATGCGGCGGCGCAGGAACTGGCAAAACTAAAACTGGACAACCAGCTGAAACTTTCCGGAAGCTTTGCCGGAAAAACGGTTTTTATTCCCGGAAACCACGATTGGTACAGCGGTGTAAAAGGACTGGA
Organism: Flavobacterium sp. UBA4197; assembly: GCF_002379575.1. Lineage (NCBI taxonomy): Bacteria > Pseudomonadati > Bacteroidota > Flavobacteriia > Flavobacteriales > Flavobacteriaceae > Flavobacterium > Flavobacterium sp. UBA4197. Next base: position 245,785 of record NZ_DFUB01000018.1, on the reverse strand, counting down.
AAGACAGGAAAAATATGTTGCCGATTACCTTAACGACAAAAAGGGCTTTCTTCCCCGAAAAGGCTGCCCGATTGACAACCTGAAAATCAACGACCAGGTTACGGTAATTGCGGTTGACAGCGAATGGTACCTGGAAAACTGGGACGAGCACCCAACCATTAACGACAACTGTACCATTAAAACCCGTGAGGATTTTTTTGAAGAACTGGAAAGCCTTTTAAACAAGAACCAGGATAAAACGGTAGTACTGGCCATCCACCATCCGTTAATGAGCAACGGTTCCCATGGCGGTCAGTTTTCCTTGCGAAAAGAACTCTATCCGCTTGAAAAAGACATCCCGCTTCCTTTTGTTGGTTCGCTGATTAACCTGATCCGGAAAACTTCCGGAATCAGTCCGCAGGACATTCAAAACAAGCAATATACCGCCTTAACCAAACGGATCAAAGCGTTAATTCAGGGACAGGACAATGTACTGGTCGTTTCCGGACACGACCACAACCTGCAGTATATTGAAAATGACAATATCAAACAGATCATCAGTGGTGCCGGTTCTAAAAATGAAGCGGCACGTGCCATTTTCCCGAATGATTTCTCTTATGGCGGCAACGGTTTTGCCAAACTGGATTTTCATAAAAACGGAAGTGCGGTGCTGACTTTCTTCGACAAACAGAATACGGTTTTATACCAGCAAAATATCATTACCCCAAAACCGGAAGCGAAAACAGCTGCCTATCCGGCAACCTTTCCTCCGTTTACAAAAGCAGCCATCTATTCTGAAAAAATGACATCTAAAAGCGGGTTTTACAGCTTTTTATGGGGAAAACACTACCGTGAATACTACAGCCTTCCGATCACTGCCCGAAATGCTACCCTGGATACTTTATATGGCGGATTAACCCCGGTGAGAGCCGGCGGCGGACACCAGTCGAAATCATTGCGTTTAAAAGATAAGGACGGAAAAGAGTTTGTAATGCGAGCCTTAAAAAAGAGTGCTTCCCGTTTTTTACAGGCAGTCGCTTTTAAGGACCAGTTTGTTCAGAATGATTTTGAAGATACTTTTGCCGAAACGTTTTTACTGGATTTCTATACCTCTTCACATCCTTATATTCCGTTTATGGTGGGCAATCTTGCCAGACCTGTCGGCGTCAGCTATACCAATCCGAAGCTGTTTTATATACCGAAACAACAAAGCCTGGGTCGTTTCAACGACAATTTTGGAGATGAGCTCTATATGGTGGAAGAACGTCCGAGCGACGGACATACGGATCTGGAAAGCTTCGGAAAATCGGATGCTATTGTGAGCACCGATGATGTTTTAAAGAATCTGAAAAAAGACGAGAAATATAAAATCAACGAAAAGGAATATATAAAAGCCCGTTTGTTTGATATGCTTATCGGCGACTGGGACCGCCACAGCGACCAGTGGCGATGGGCCGAAAACAAGGAAGGAAATTCGGTTGTTTACCGTCCGATCCCGCGTGACCGCGACCAGGCATTCGGCAAATATGACGGTGCGGTGCTATCGCCTTTAATGCGCATTCCGGCTTTACGCCACATGCAGGGTTACAGCGAAGACATCAGAAGCGTTAAATGGTTCAATATGGAACCTTACCCGATGGATCTTGCTTTTGTGGTTAATGCCACCGAAAAGGACTGGATCGAACAGGCGCGTTACATCAGTGCGCATTTAACGGATCAGGATATCGATACCGCTTTTTCCAATTTGCCGCAGGAAGTTCAGGATGCCGCGATTGACGAGATCAAGCAAAAATTAAAAGTAAGACGGACACATCTGGAAAAATATGCCTCCGAATATTACAAAGTACTGCACAAAACCGTTCTGGTAGTGGGTACCGATAAAAAAGACAAATTCCTTATTGACAGGAGCAAAGACGGTGAGATAACCATCATTACGTCGCGCATGAAGAAAGACGGCGAAGAAGTGACAAACACCAAAACCTACACTCCGGACGAAACCAAAGAGATATGGGTTTACGGTCTGGACGACGACGATATTTTCGAGGTGAAAGGCAGCGGTAAATCAACTATTAAGCTTCGTTTGTTGGGCGGTCAGAATCACGATACCTACCAGATTGAAAACGGTAAAAAGGTTATTGTTTACGATTTCAAATCAAAAGAGAACACTTATACGGTAGACAAAAAGACCCGAAAGTTTCTAACAGATGATTACGAGATCAATACCTACGATTACAAAAAGCCGAAATACAGTGCTTTCAACAGCCTGCCTACAATTGGCTACAACCCCGATGACGGGCTTAAATTAGGCATGGTGGGTTCCTATACCGTTAACGGATTCAACAGGGCTCCGTTTTCGAGTATGCACGGTTTTAAAGCGAATTATTACTTTGCCACACACGGTTTTGAGCTAACATATAATGCGGTGGTAACCAAAGTTATCCGGGACTGGCAGTTTGAACTGGAAGCCCGTTTTACGAGCCCGAATTTTGCGATCAACCATTTTGGTTACGGTAACGAAACGGTTAATAACGATGAGGCATTGGGAATGGATTACAACCGTGTGCGTATCCAGTCCTATAAAGCGGCACCGGCATTGCGAAAAATAGGCAGAAACGGCAGCGATATTAAGATTGAAGCGACTTTTGAAAACATTGAGGTGGAAGATACTCAAAACCGTTACATTAATATTCCGGGTGTCATTAATCCGAAAGTATTCGAAAACCTGCAATTTGGCGGCCTGAACGTTAGCTATAGTTTTGAGAATTACGACAATCCTTCGAACCCGACAATGGGAATGGGATTCTCTGTTTTGGGAAGCTGGAAGATGAACCTTTCCGAAACGAACCGGAACTTCCCTTCTATTGAAAGCAAGATCAATTTTAACCATAAAATCGATACCAAAGGCAAGCTGGTGCTGGCAACTATCCTGAAAGGAAAGTTCCTGCTGAATGACAATTATGAGTTTTACCAGGGAGCGACCATTGGCGGCGACCATGACATCAGAGGATTCCGGAACGAACGTTTCTTAGGGAAACAGGCTTTTTACCAAAGTTCCGATTTGCGCCTGAGCGTGGGTAAAATCCGAAAAAGCATTATCCCGATGACCTATGGTATCATTGGCGGTTTTGACTACGGCCGTGTCTGGCTGGACGGACAAAATTCGGACAAATGGCACAATTCCTACGGTGGCGGTATCTGGATTAACGGATTAAACGTGATTACCGCCCGGGTAACCTATTTCAGAAGTAATGAAGACGGCCGGATTGCGTTTGGTTTAGGGTTTGGTTTTTAAGGACGCTAACGAAACCTCATAAACATTCCCTCCGTTTTTCTTTACTCTTTCGTCCGCTATTAAAAGCGTATGATCATCCTTAAAGGTGATGGCTTCTTTTTGTGACATATGATTCAACTCCAAACGGGTCATTGTTCCATTAAAAAAGGCATCACCTTTAAAATTTTCAAACAGCCATACTTTTGTATGACTCAGCAAGGTTACTTTTTTACCATCCGGGCTGATTGCCGCACTGGTTATCGCACAATGGTTAAAAATATCACAGGTCTTAAAAGTTCCTAAGCGTTTTGCGGCATGTTTCCCTGGTTTGTTCGGTACGCGGTATAAAAAGGTTGTCCCGTCAAATCCTTTGCTCCTGTTTTTGGTAAACAGGTAAAAGTTATCCTTAAAAATAAAGAAGCCTTCCACGTCATAAAACCGTTCCGTTTTTTTAGGCGGGAATTCTTTTTGTTCCGGATAGAAAAAAAAGACCTGCTCAGAGGCATTGACAGCAGTATTCGCTAAATCGCCGGCATTGACCTTAAAAATTGCCAGATCCTGGCGGATATTATCGTTGTTTCCAAAATCACCAATATACATATTTCCGTCCGCGTCGGTCGTTAAATCTTCCCAGTCGGTATTTTTAACATTCTGCACAACCAGCGTATGATCGACCTTCCCTTCCGGATCCAGTCGGTACAATTCATTTTTATTGCCGCTGTCCTCTATAACCCACAGGTGTTTCCCGGAATGGGATGTGGTGATTCCTGAAACTTCTTTTAATTTTTTAGGCAATGGGAACAAAACGGGTAATTCTTTCCGGTCATTACAACAAAAAAGAACCGACAGACTTAAAATAAAAAAGGAGATTTTTATCGTTTTCATGGCTATACTACTACGGTTAATCGTTATTAAACGGCTATGGTATATCAAAGATACTATAAAAAACCCTTTTTAACAGGTTTGCTTACGCTTATAGAAACAAACCTTCTTTATCCTGAACTTTTAAAAGTAAAAGGGCGTTATGCCATTTTTTTGCGACAAAAGCAGCGCGAAAAAAACAATAAAAAAGCTAAACACCTTAATTATAGCGATTTACTTATTAAATAAACAATAATAAAAACCAGATTACTCTCAACTTTCAAAAGTAAATCTTAAAAAACACTCAACTATAAATAATTAAAATCAAGATTTAATATATTAATCATAAAAACAAACACTATTCTGTTTTTTTATAAAAAACCATTGCCGTTAATAAAAATAAACCCTTTACTTTGTGGTATAATTAGTAACTAACACTAATAGAGTATTTTATGACACAAAATTACTTAACCGGTAGCAGGCTGTATGCGCTGCTGCCCCTGCTTCTTTGTGCCTATACGGTTCAGTCCCAGGACCTCAGCTGGGAAAAATCGTATGGTGGCAAACATGCCGAGTTTTTAGCCCATGTCGTGCCCACACCCGACTATGGTTTCTTACTCGCAGGAAGCTCTCTTTCCGACAAGAACGGAAACAAGCAAACACCATCCGGTGGCAATTTCGATTACTGGCTCTGGAAAATGGACGAACACGGCAGTCCCGACTGGCAAAAAAGCTTTGGCGGCAGCGGACTGGATTTTCTGCAAAGTGCCCGGATCACGGCCGATGGCGGTTTTATCCTGGCCGGTGTGTCTAACTCACCGAAAGGCGGCGATAAAAAAGAAGATTCCCGCGGTCAGGACGACTACTGGATCATCAAGCTCGATGCCAAAGGCAATGAGCAATGGCAGCGCACCATTGGCGGCAGCGGTCAGGAACAGCTGGCCTGCATCAGCCCCACTAAGGACGGCGGGTATATCGTTGGCGGATCTTCTTCCTCAGGAAAATCCGGTGACAAAACCGAAGCTGGTCAAGGGAATCTGGATTACTGGATCGTGAAGCTGAATGCTTCCGGAACGATCGAATGGCAAAAGACCTACGGCGGCCATTATATGGACCAGCTGAAAACGGTGGAACAAACCAAAGACGGCGGCTATATCCTGGGCGGCTATTCCAATTCTCCGGCCTCGGGCGACAAGCAGAGCGACAACCTTGGTACCGGGGATTACTGGATCATCAAAACCGACAAAGCCGGTGCCATCGAATGGCAGCGCACCTTGGGCGGTGATGGCGATGACAACCTGAGTGCGCTGATACAAAGCCGAAACGGCGGCTATGTGCTGGGCGGTAGTTCCAATTCGAATCCTTCAAACGACAAGAGCCGGGCGAATACCAAAGGCACCGATTTCTGGATCGTCCGTCTGGATGACAACGGACAAACACTCTGGCAGGAAACCTACAACTACGGAGCGGTAGATTTGCTGACCTCGATAGTGGAAAATGAAGACGGTACGCTGCTCCTTGGCGGTTATGCCCGGACAGAAGTATCGGACGGAAAGAAAGACAAAAAAGACATCAACGATTATATTGCTTTAAAGATCAATGCCAAAGGCGAAGAGCTCTGGAGCAAGACCGTGGGCAGTGATGGCGAAGACATCCTGAACGGACTGATTGAAACCCGCGACGGCGGTTACCTGCTGGCCGGAACCTCCAAAGGCAAACCCTCCCGCGATAAAAGCAGCGGACATGGCGGGAATGATTTCTGGGTGGTAAAACTCAAAGACCGCTATAAAAAAGAAGTAGAGAAACCGGTTATTGAAGCCTTACCGAATCCGGCACAAAACTTTACCAATATTGTGGTGGGCTATGAATTTCAAAGCGGTACTGCTTCGGTATTTGACCTGTCCGGGAGACAGCTTCAACAATACAACATTGATAGCCGGACTGTTCCTGTAGATTTAAGCCGCTATCCCGAAGGGATTTATATCGTAGAGATCCGTACCAATCTGCAAACGGATTCTGTTAAGGTTATTAAAGGGATTAACCCTGTTAAAAATTAGTCATTACCATGAAAAATATAGTATTCTCCTTATTATTCCTGATGCTTTCAGCAGCTGTTGCGGCACAGGATGGTTCCGGAAAACCACAGGTTCCGGAAATTACGCTTCCATCACCGGAAGCCTATGCGCTGACCAAATACGGCGACATTCCGATCAATGAATTTACCGGGATGGTTAGTGCCAATATTCCTTTATACACCTTAAAATCCGGAAAAATAAGTGTACCGGTCAGCCTGAATTATTCAGGAGCTGGTGTTAAAGTGAACCAGACGGCAACCTGGACCGGGATTAACTGGACCTTAAGTGCCGGCGGGGTGATTACCCGTACCATTAACGATGCCCCGGATGAAAAAGAAACCATACAGGGACGTTTATCGGCTGCAATGATACAATCCATGAATATCGTATATGGAAGTGCCGATACCGAAACCTTAAACAAAATGTGTTTTGAGTTCCGTAAAGAATGGGATTTTAAACCGGATATGTTTAATTTTTCCTTTCCCGGTTATTCCGGATCGTTCTATCTGGATGAAAACTTTATACCGCGTGTTTCCAAACTGGACAGCAATATCAAAGTAGAAATCGTTGGACCGGAAGCCGATTTAAAAACCCGTTTCCGTAACCATGCCGCTTTTTGCATTACGACTGCCGATGGGGTGAAATACTATTTTGGCGGCGATGGTGCTACCGAAAATTCTTTTACCGGAACCCATAAAGAAAATCCGAATGCCCCAACAGGCTTCTATCTTACCCAGATTGTCCATCCGGACAATGGTGTGGTTTATTTTGACTATACCACGAGCGTAACAGGAAAAACGGTGACGTTGTCCCGTACCGAAACCGTGAGTAAGATCACCTACGAAGAAGATGCCCTGGGCTGTACCGCACCGGCAGTAAATACTTCGCTGGTAGCCGGGATTACACAAAATACGGTTTTTAACGGAAAAACCCTTTCGAAAATACGGGCCGGAAACAACTATACCGAAGTCGTGTTTAATGTTGCTAACGGTTCGACCGGGCAATATGCCAACATCCTGAACAGTATAGAGGTAAAAGAAGGAACTACCCTGTTGCACAAAGTAAACCTGACGTACCTTTTCCCGAAAGCGCCTACTACTTCCCACCGTTTTTTCCTGACCAAAGTAGAATTTAACAAGGACAAGAACTACGGTACCGGAAGAAAATACGAACAGTACACACTGGAATACAATGACCCGACAGCACTTCCGGATCGTTTGAGCTATGCTCAGGATTTAGCCGGTTATTACAACGGGGTAAATTCCAACACGATGGTACTACCTAAAAACAATGATGATAACTGGAAGTATTATTCTTCGGCTTTAGCCGACAGGAATTCTTCTTTTGGCTATGCCCAGAAAGGATCGCTGAAAAAAATCACCTACCCTACCGGCGGTTATACGGAGTTTGAATATGAGCCCCGATATGCCAAGGAATACGAAAAGCAAATCATTTCGATGAATATCTGGCGAAATGATCCGGGACGTACGCCCAAATCCAAAACAACGGCTTCGAACAGTATCTTAGGAAATTCAATTGTTAATCCCGACGGTTCCTTCGGATTTTCCGGCGCTTTTATAGACGAACAGATTAAAGTGGACATTACACTGACGGCCAATGCCCAGATGGGGCATACCGACCGTACCTATATAAAACTGACCGACAATACCACCAATACTTCCGAAACGAAATTTGTTGTCATGCCCGACGGCAGCCAGGAAATAGGAACCGGTAATTTTAGTTACAGTACCTCATTAACATTCCCGATCCTTAAAGGCCATGTGTACAAGCTGGAATTGTATAACACCTATGTGTCGCTGGTAAAGTTTGATGCCTCGGCAGCTTTTAGCTATACTTCCAATTTCAAACAGATCGAAGATGGCGGTATTCGTGTAAAACGTGCTGTTGATTATACGGCAGCTACGCAAAATGCATTTGTAAAACGTTTTTATTATATGCCGGCAAAGGATCTGTCTAAAGATATTTTTGAGCTGATCCCGTTTAAAACCAATTACCTGGATGCGGTTACCAATCACGTTGTTCTGAAATGTTGCAGCGGTACCGGAGCAATATTGTTCCCTAAAGAAGTAAATTTCAGCACTTTTGCATCCAGCATGCCCAATCTGGATGTATTTGACCAGAAATATGAATATGTGACCATCAGTTACGGAGGCGATAATTTTGAACTGGGCGGAAAAGAAAAACACTTCCACAACCAGGACATGAGCAGCCAGCAGGATATCAATCCTTTCTACAACAGTCCTTTCCAGCAGGAAAGAAGTACCTATAAAGGAAACCTGGAATCGGTATACAACGGAACGCTGTTAGGAGAAGCGGAGCTGATAAAGCGCAAAGACGTTTTGTATAAAACCAATGAACAGTCGTTTACCTATCGTTATGACAATGTGTATACTTATGGCGGTACGACCGGCGGACTGGCTTTTGCCGTTTGTGAGAACCGCCTGAAAACCGTTCAGAACCTGGATATCGGTATTTACAACCTGTATTCCCGAAAAGCAGAATTGATTAAAAAAGAAAGTAAAAACTTTATTGAACCAATTCCGATTACTACCGGAGGCGTTAACGAAGCCAATTATAAAACCGTGGCTTCCACACAGGAATACCAGTACAGTTTGCTGCCGGGATTACCACTGGCCGTAAAAACAGCTACCAGTGACGATACGGTGTTTACAGAAGTACGCAATGTTTATGCCGACCAGCCGAACCTGCTAACCGGATTAACGGCAGCACAGATCAGTGCCTGTAATAAATTGGTAGCACTAAATAAAGTGAGTACGCCGGTACAGGTAAAAACCTTCCGCTATGCCGACAACAATGCCCTTCCTGTTTTAATGGGAACCCAACGCACGCTGTTTAAAAGCTGGAACAACAACCCGAACCTGATCCTGCCGGAGATTATCCAGGCATCAAAAGGAAGCGAAGCGCTGGTGGATCGTGTGGTTATCGAAGAATATGATACGCATGCCAACATGACCCTTGCGGCTATGGTAAACGGACCGAAAACCAAATATACCTACAATCAGCTGGATCAGGTTATGATCAAGATTGAAAACTATATTGCTCCGTCATCCGGCGGCGGCGATACGTTTCCGGAACCGGATCCGGCGGCTCCCTGCACGCTGCATCAGACCTATCCGGAATCGGTGATTTCCTGGTACCAGTATGACCCGGTTACGCATCTGGTCACTCAGTCCATCAATAATAACTGCCGTAAAACGACTTACGAATATGATGCCCTGCTGCGCCTGAAACGCATCAAGGATCACGACGGCAATGTTATAGAAGAGTATGATACCAATTATGTAACCAATTAATACGATAACACCATGAAAAAACTGGCAATACTATTGCTTTGTGCACCGTTATGGGTTATTGCACAAACCACCACACAGAATTACACGAAAAAAACCGTTTACCGGGAAGCCAATGGCAGCCGTCCGGCAAGTACGGTAACCTATTATGACGGACTGGGTCGCCCGGTACAGCAGGTAGCGAACAAGCAATCGGCTACCGGCAAGGATATCATCACCCATATCGAATATGACATGGGGCGCCAGCTAAAGGATTACCTTCCGTATGCAGCTACCACGGTCGATATGAGCTACCAGAACAATGCCCAGCAGGCTACACTCAACTATTCCCAGTATACCGGGCAATATCCGTTTAGCGAAAAACTGCTGGAAGCCGCACCATCGGCACGGCCTTTACGACAGGGTGCTCCGGGAGCCGACTGGCAGCTTGCCCCAAATGAAGAGGTCGATCACAGCGTTAAAATGGAATACCAGACCAATACCGGCAGTGAGGTAAAATACTATGCCGCAGCGACCACCTGGGATGCCGCACAGGGATTATATGTCCCGCAGCTGCAGAACAAAGGCTATTATAAAGCGAGTCAGCTGTATAAAAACGTCAGCAAAAATGAAAACTGGACCTCCGGTAAAGACAATACCGTGGAAGTGTTTAATGACAAACAGGGAAAACTGATCCTGAAAAGGCTTTATAATGACGAGGTGGCACACGATACCTACTATGTCTATGACGAATACGGCAACCTGACCTATGTAATCCCGCCATTGGCAGCCAATCCGGAAACCCAGCTGAACGATTTGTGCTACCAGTACAAATATGATTCCCGCAACCGGATGGCCGAAAAGAAACTACCCGGCAAACAATGGGAGTTTATGGTTTATGACAAACTGGACCGTGTGGTCGCTTCCGGCCCTGCGCTGACACCGTTTGGCGGTACGCAGACCGGATGGATCGTATCCAAATATGACGGACTGGGACGTGTGGTCTATACCGGATGGCTGGCTACTTCCGATACACGAAGTGCTTTACAATCCCAGCGCAATGCGGCCAATACCAATTTTTCGGAAAAAAGAGCTACCGCTACTACGGTGGACGGCATAAGCATCGGCTATACCAATGTGGCCTTCCCGACCAGCGGCATGAAACTGCTTTCGGTATTGTATTATGACGATTATGCCTATCCGAATGCGCCAACTGTACCGTCGCAGGTGGAAGGACAAAACATTACCACAGCCGTAAAGGGACTGGCTACCGGAGGCTGGACGCGTGTACAGACGAATGCTTCCGAAACCTTCAGCGAACAGGGCTATACGTTCTATGACCTGAAATCCAGACCGGTTCGTACCTATACCACCAATTACTTAGGCGGGTATACGCAAACCGATACCAAACTGGATTTTATGGGGAAAACGCTGTATACCAAAACCTATCACAAGCGCAGCAGCAGTGCCACATTGCTAACGCTTACCGATAGCTTTACCTATACCGAGCAGGACCTTTTGCTGTTGCACAAACAGCAGATCAATGGTGGTGCCGAACAACTGTTAGCTAAAAATACGTATGACGAATTGGGCAAACTGATCTCCAAAAACGTGGGTGGTTTGGATCCAACCGGTACCTTCGGTTATCAAAAAGTAGACTACCGTTACAACATCCGCGGCTGGCTGATGGACATTAACAATACCGCTGCCATAGATAGTCCCCGTTTACAAATGGAAGAAACCGACCTGTTTGGGTTTAAGATCAACTATAATGAAGTAACTGAAAGTCAGAATGGCGGCGTTACCAAAACAACAAGCAGCATGAGCGGTAAAGTAAAACCTTTATATAACGGGAATATAGCCGAAACCTTCTGGAAAACCAAAAGCGACTATATCCTGCGCAAATATGGCTATCAGTATGATAATCTGAACCGTCTGAACACTGCTTTCTACCAGAAACCGGAAACCCAGAATCCTACTCCTGGTTCCTATAACGAAACGGTAAGTTATGATAAAAACGGAAATATTACAGCTTTACAACGTACCGGAAACCTTGACAACCCAGTTTTTGCTATTGATATTGACAACCTGAGTTATTACTATAATGGCAACAAACTGATGCGGGTAAATGATGCGACCAACAACCCGGAAGGCTTTACCGATAACGGTTACGGGAATACTTATGACGATTATGCTTATGATGCAAACGGCAATATGATTAAGGATGAGAACAAAAAGATCACGAATATTGTGTACAATCATCTGAACCTGCCGGTGGAAATAACCTTTTCCGGCGGGAATAAAATTAATTATCTTTACAATGCTGATGGTGTAAAAGTACATAAGATCATTACCGAAGGTGCGTCGGTTAAAACAATCGATTATTTAGGCGGATTTCAGTATGTGAGCAATAAATTAGTTTTTTTTCCACATACCGAAGGCTATGTAAAGGTAACTGACGATGTTTATTTTAATTATGTTTTTCATTTTACCGATCATTTAGGAAACATCCGTACCAGCTGGACTCTTAATGAAAAAACAGGTGAATTGCAGATCATGGAAGAAAACCATTATTATCCTTTTGGATTAAAACATAAGGCATATAATACAGAGCAATATACCTATACGATGCCAATGGATGGCACACCGGGATATAATGTACCTGAACTGGCACAGGAAGGAAGTAGAAATCCGAATCCGTTTAAATATAAATACAACGGGAAAGAATTACAAGATGAGTTAGGCCTTAATATGTACGATTATGGTGCTCGAAATTATGACCCTGCAATTGGAAGATGGATGAATATCGATCCATTAGCAGAAAATTCAAGGCGCTTTTCTACTTATGTATATGCTTTAAACAATCCAATGTTCTTTATAGACCCGGATGGTATGCAGGCAATTAGTACCTCCAATATTTATGATGATCGTATACAGATGACTACAGCTATAAATAATGATAAAAATATAGAGCAAGAAGATGGAGTTATATATAAAGGTGGGCATTGGTCTGATGATATTAGAGAGGCTAATAGTGATAAAGAAAATGATACCGATCCTAAAAAAAATATTAAAAGTCTATCTAAAAATGGGGATAAAGTTTTAAATAATGTAACCAAGAAAACTATTTTAGGTAAAATTTGGTCAACAATTCAAGGTCAAAGAGAATGGGCTGATCCTGAAACTGGACTTACATATATGGTGGACGATGAAGGAAAAGTTACCATACCACAACCAATTGGTGGTTTGGGTGTTTTAGAATTTACTGGCGGTGGCGGAGCTTTTAAAGTAACACAAATAGGTGGATTTTATATTAGAGCAAAAACTTTCTTTTCTGGTGGAATTTATACTAAAACTGTTCAAAGTTTAGCCAGTTTAGAAGAAGGTACAAGTATGATTAAATTATTAAAGTCCTTTGAAGCCGAAGCTAAAACAGCAGGTGCAAAAGAAATAGTCATTAAAGGAGTAGATATAGTTGAAAAAAGATTAATAAATAATATAAATTTTGTAAAAAAATTAGGCTATAATATTGAAAAAACTACTGAAACGTCAATAAAAATATCAAAAAAACTTTAAAAAATTATGTTTAGTATATCAGCAATAAAAGGAAAATTTAATCGAAGTAAAATAAATTTTAAGGATACGTATTTATATGATGAAAAGCCATTTTCAAATATTGAAACTTTAAAACAGTTTCAAATAAATGAAAAATGCATTATATATTATAAAAAAAATAATACCTATAGTTGGTATTTAACAAATATAAGATTCATTATACCAAATGAAGGAAGATTTGTTAATCTAACAGATTTAAAAAAAGTAGATTTTGTAAATATAAAAGAAAACCCAAATTTAAAAATGGAAAACAAAGAATTAACCTTATTAACTAGAGATGAAAAGTTTACTTTTTTTGTTGAAGAGAATAGTTGGCATTTATTTTATAATATATTTAAATTTATAATTGAACACAATCACTAAAAAAACATGAATTTTAAAAGATTAAAATATTCCTCAATTATTAAGAAAGGATGAACTAATCTCCATCCTTTTTAATAAACAATGCTCTTCAAATCCTGTGTAGAAGATTATGAAAACAGTATTTTAAAATTTTTCCCGCATGCAGAGGGTTATGTAAATGCCGTTTACGGATTTGGGGATTATTTTTACAATTATGTGTTTCATTATACCGATCATCTGGGGAATATACGCCTGTCCTATACGGAGAATAGTTTTACCGGAGAGGCCACCATTATGGAAGAGAATCATTATTACCCGTTTGGTTTAAAGCATAAGGCCTATAATACACAAGGCTATACTTTTGTATTGCCTATGGATGGAACTCCGGGTTATAACGTACCGCAATTGATGCAGGAAGATGAAATGAATCCTAATCCGTATAAATACAAATATAACGGAAAGGAATTGCAGGAGGAATTGGGATTGAATCTGTATGATTATGGGGCGCGTAATTATGATGCGGCTATCGGAAGATGGATGAATATTGATCCATTGGCAGAGAAATCCAGACGTTTTTCGCCTTATGTATATGCTTTAAACAATCCGATGTTCTTTATTGATCCGGATGGGATGCAGGCGATTAGTACTTCTAATATTTATGATGACCGTATACAGATGACGACGGCGGTAAATAATGAAAAATATGTTGGCCGAGATGATGGAGTTATGTATAAAAGCGGACATTGGTCTGATAATGTGAGAACACAGAAATCTACTGATTCTCCTCCGGACGATATTACTGTAAATTCGAAGGGAATAGTTACTAATGTTGTAAAAAATAATAAACCAAATAGATTCTTTGATGAAACTGGGAAACAATTATTCTTTAATGACCCTGAGAATGATTTTTCAGAAATAGATAGTTGGTCGGTTGGTGATCAACTATATAATCCTATTTCAAGTGAAGAGTTAGCAAATGCAGCTTCAGAAGCGGGGTTAGACCCTCTAATATTAAGAGCTCAAGGAAAATTAGGAAAGGCATGGTTAACAGCTGCTGCAATGTCAAGGGGTAGTGCTGATTTTACAATGTCCTATTTAGTTCCTAATTTTTTTACTGAGGGAGAAAAATCATATTTAGAAACAGGAACTTTAAGAACGAGTTATAATTCTTATATGCATTTTTTCAGGTTTGGAGACTCCAAAAGTATTTATAATCTATATGATGCAGGTAATTTTATGTGGGGCAATTGGATGGGTATGAATGGTTTTAATTATGGATCTATAAAATTTGGTTCACAAACAAACGAATTAGGTAAAGATAGTCCTGAAGACCAAAGGGCTATTAAAAATGGATTTAATTTTAATAAATTTTAACATGAAAAAAAGTGTAATTCTTTCTTTATTTTTCTTTGTAATTGCCATATTGCTTTACTTTTTACAGGTATTTTGTTATCAAGATTATTATAGGAAATATTTTACTATCATTAATTTTTTAATATTTTACCCTGCACTATTACTATCGGTCTTTTTTTCATTAAAGAGTATCCTTTTTTTAATACAAGAAAGAACAAAAAATAGATTTATTTTTTTGACACTCAGCTTTCCTGGCCTTATTTTTTTTCTTTTTTTCATTTGTCAAATGATAAAAGTGATATTGTAATTAGATGGCTCTGAATGAGTTTTATTGCAGGTCAATAAATTTTGGATCAAATACTAATGAAGCACTCAGAGGTTTTGATTCGAAAGAAGACCAAAGAGCAATTAAAAATGGATACTATTTTAAAAAATGAAAAAAATAATTTTGTTAGTGATAATATTCTTCTTTGTGTCTTGTAAAAATGAAAATCAGGAGATTATCCAATATGATAAACAAGGAAAAATGATTTCAAAAGGTTATATGAATGATGATGAAGAATCATTAGATTCAATATTGTATTTCAATGATGGTATGATGAACTCAAAAATGGTTTTTAGTAAGGAAAATAAATTATCTTTTTATACTAAATTTTATAATGAGAATGGATTAGAATCCGAAGGAAATACTATTAATAAGGTAAAGGATGGGAGATGGAAATATTATGATTCTAAAAATAGATTACGAAAAACAGTAGAGTATAAGAATATATGTAATGAAGAATTTGCAAATCAGGAGTTTAATTATGATGAAAAAGGAAGATTAATTGCTGAAAAAAGCACTTATTATACTCATAAATTTAAAGATCCTAAGTTTGAATTAAATAAAGTAAATGAACTAACGGTTAATTATGTTCCTTTTATAAAAAAAGGAACTACTTCCTTATTAGTTTTTTCGCCTGAATTTGATTCAAGTTTTTGCAATATCAATGCCGTTAAAAAAGATAGTGTAAGTACAACTACTCATTTGACGTTTAAAATTGATGTCAGTTTTGGAGATAAAGGCAAGAATAATTTCAGAGGTTATATTTTAGAATACTATTATAAAGAAACTTCTGAGAATGTTTTTACAAGAAGAGAGAAAAAGACTTTTATCAATATTCCGGTTGTTGTTGAATAATTATTAAACAAACAGTATTAAGAAGAACGTTATAGTACTAAAAACGGATGGATATTGTCCATTCGTTTTAATACACAAATACTATTTATAGAATGTAGACTCTCTGACGAGATCTTCAGGTATTTTAAAGTTTCCCCCCACCCACATGCTGACGGTTCTGTAAAAGGTGATCGGTAATATTTATTTTAATAATGCTTATCGTTACTACAGTTATGTCCTGTAAATATGAGTTTATTAAAAGATATCAAACAGAAAATGGAAATGCTGTTTGTAAAATCCGGAAACCAAAAAAAGATACAAAATGAGAATTTTAACGATAATATTAATTTTATTTTTAGTTGGTTGCAATTCAATCAAAAATATTGAACTGCAAAATAGTCCGGCAGGAACCTATATTTTAAGAAGTGATAAGTTATATCAGGCATTATCGGATAATAATTATTCACAACTCGAATTAAATCCTGATGGCACATTCAAATTGTTTAAAGCAGAAATAACATTTAGCCCCGTAGTAGAACAATGTGAAATAGCATCCAAAGGCAGATGGACTGTTTTGTCTAATGATCTTCTTGAATTAAACAGTGAAGACAAGAATCTGAAACAAAAGGGCTTTGAGTATGATTTAAAGAAAGAAAACAAATTTTCACAGGATAGTCTATATATTCAGGTAAACTTTCCTTCTGATTATCATCCTGTCAGGCTCAACTTTCATTTTAACAACAATAACAGTAAATCTGTCAAAACGGACAAAACATTTATGGCTATACCTAAGTCAATGCATTTATGGGATAGAAAAATCACTGCTAATCTGATCCGTTTTAGTATGGATGCCGATGTTTCAGGAACTGCACTTTACAGAGGAAGAATATTGTTTTCAATTTTTGAAGAGTATATAGATACTGAAAAATATAACTGTTTGACGATTACATTACCATATTTTGACAGATGCTTTTTGGAATTTGAACCATATCAAGAATTAATTTATATTAAAGACAAGAATAAACTACAATGGAAAGGTCAAGTTTGGGAAAGGAAAATTAAATGATCTCCTAATGTTATATTCTGTATTTTACCTAAATAGCTATTAAGATGAAAAAAATAATATGTCTTTTTGTTTGTTGTCAATTTTTCTCATGTGAAAAAATAGACTGTGAAAAATTATCACATATAAAAAAAGATTATGAGTGTCTTTTAATCGTTAAAAATCTTGTTGATAGTACTTCTGTATATAATTTTGAAGTTGAAGGAAAAAGTTTAAAAACCAATAAAGATACGCTGTATAAGCAAGAAAACAGATGGTTTTGTACTTACTATAAATATCTTGATAAAGGAGACACAATTATAAAAAAGAAGGGAGAATTAGTATTTTATATACATAAAAAAGACACAATACTATCTTTTAATTGGGAATGTGACAGTAAAATTTATAAATAAATTTATGAGAAAGCTATTCGTTATAACGATTTTATTGGTATCAGTGTTAACATCATGCAATTTTAGTGCTAATGTTAAAAATGATAATGAATTACAAGACAAGCAAGATGCTGAATCCGTTGCCGGATTATTGTATCTCTATACTTCCAGAAAAGAATATAAATCAGTTCTCAATCTTATGAGTACTGATTTTTATAAAGTTGCCTCAAAAGATCAATTTTTAGAATTCTTAAACGCCAAAGAGAAAAAATTAGGTGAATACAAAGATTTAACGCTTTTGGATTGGAAAACGACAAGTCTTAAAGGTACAGATTCCAAAACAGAATATTTGCTAACTTATAAGGTTGTTTATTCCAATTATACTGCTGAGGAAAAAATTTCTATGATAAAAGAAAACAATAAAGTAAAAATTTCAGGATATAATGTTAATTCAGAAGGCTTTATAAAATAATTGAACTTGTAAAATTTGTTCATAATTATACCGTATGATAAACAAGGAAAAAGAATTTTAAACTTTAAATAAAAAAACATGGAATTATCGTTAACACTTTTTAAGCATTTAAAAATGCTGATAATTTTGATTTTTACTTCGGTAGTCTTTTTGGGTTTAGCGCTTTACTTTTATGATGATTTTTCCAATAAAACTTTAGTTTACTTGCTTATCCTTTTTTTTGTGCTTTTTATGTTACCTGTATTGTATTTACATTACAATTATTATGAAAACAGTAAAGGCGTTACTTATGAAATAGAGAAATCAGGATTAATAATAAAGAAAAACAATATCAAAAGAGAGATTAAGATTGATAGTATAAATGAAATTGTGTTTTTTATGACTGCAAATAGACTCCAAAAAAGTGGCTATAGTCAATTTGCATTTGAGAATTACCATTATGCAAAAATCATATTGAAAGACGATGAGCAAATCATAATAACTTGTTTGTTTTCTGATAAGATTGAAGCAATCCTTGAATCGAATTTTAAAGCCATTAAAATCACAAAGATTAAAACGTTTTATCCAGTAATTTAACATCAGAAACAATAATAACGACACTATGTTTATAACATAACGCCAGCCATATTAACAGTAAAACTATGAGAACAGTTGTAAAACTTTTATTGATATATTTTCTTTTTCTTTCCTGTAAAAGCAGTATTAACTCACAGATGATTCAAAAAGGGTTAAAACAAGATGCTATTATAAATGTTGTGAACGATTTTTCAAATATTAATAAGAGTAAAACAAATACTGTATACGAAGTACATGAATTAGAAGAATCTAACAACTTATTCTGTTTTATGATTACTAAGAGAGATAAGGTTTGGCCACAACCACATGATACAATTGGGGCAGTTTCTAAATATTTTCCAACAAAATTTAAAGAAATAAACAAAAACTTATTTGTATGGAATGATTCGACCTCAATCCTTAGTAAGGAACTCATTAGTAAATTACAAAATTATAAAGCAATAGACTCTACAGTTTATAAAATAAAAACCGGAAAATTAGACGATAGTAATTGGCCAATCGTAAAAAGTGATGATTCAAAGAAAGCTGTTTTTTACTTTATATGTAAGGAGAACATATCAAAATTATATAAACAGAATTTAAATACTATAAAGTCTCCTGAGAATTATCCTAAAGTTGATTGTGGTGATAAAAAGTAATATCCAATTAAGGTAATTATATATTTATGAAACATTTAATCATAGTTGCTATCGCTTGTATTTTAATTAATATATCATGTGGTAAAAAAAACTCCGATGGCGCGGATTTGCAATCCGTTTCAATTGTATTTAGTAATAATAAAGGATGGATTAAGGCTTATATGAAGTACGTAATCACGACCCTGCGATTGGCAGATAGATGAATATTGATCCGTTGGCAGAGAAATCCAGAAGATGGACACCGTATAATTATGCCTATAATAATCCGATGTTCTTTATTGATCCGGATGGTATGCAGGCTGTAAGCACCTCTAATATTTATGATGACCGTATACAGATGACGACGGCGGTAAATAATGAGAAATATGTTGAGCGAGAAAATGGTGTTATATATAAAAGCGGACATTGGTCTGATACAGTTAGAGAAGATAATAATAATGATGAACCACCTGTTAATCTTTTTAAACCAACAGCTAAACAATCTAATCAAAAAGTGTTTAATGATGTCTTTAATGAGATGAATAAAAAAGAAAATTATGAAGACGGTGATGGAATATTTTTAATAATAACCAAGGTTATATAGTTACCTATAAAAATGGGCAGGAAATAAATAGAATATTATATAGTGAATATAAAAAACAAAAAAAATATGAAAGGATTTTTTTTTACCACAATTGGAATACTTATTTGTTGCTTTACATCATGTGAAAAAAGAGAGAGCAAGGAAAAAATAGAAGAAGGTATTTCCCCTGCAAAATCATATTTTGAAGATTTCAATAATGACAAGAAAATACGTGAATTATCAGCCAAAATAGCCGAAAAAGGAGATACATTAGCATATAATGAATTAAAAGAGATATATTTTTTTAGCAGTCACACAAGGGACTTTTTACGTAACTCATTATTAATGGCTAATAATTTTGATTATCCAGAAGCATATTTTGATGTATATTTTATTTTAAAGGACGATTTGATTAATGGCTCAAATGTAAAATCAAATAAGCTAGCTAATTTTTATTTACTAAAATCAAAAGAAAAAGGAGTACAAAGTGCTGAATCAATTGTAAAGGAAAGATTTGGAAGCCTGTCTACTTTACCTAAAGCTGATGATTATTGGATAGAAATTAATAGATAACAGTTCCGATGGCGCAGATTTATAATCCGCGCTATCGAATGGTGGTGTTAAACTTGCAATTCAATTTGGAAAAACAGAAAATCAAGTTTATCATGCTTTTCGACATATTGAAAAAATGGGGCTCAATCGTGCTGAAGTTATGAAAGCAATTAAAGCACATTTTCCTTCCGTTTCATCTAAATTAGTCGAAGGAAAACCTTTAAATTCGGTAATAGAAGTTGCAGGGCAAAAAATACAATATTCAGCATTTAAACTTTCAGATGGAACAATTAATATAGGTAAAATACATGGACTTTAAGATTAGAACACTTTTAAAAGATGAAGAAAGGCTTCTTGATTTTTTAATTAAAATGGCTTCAATATCAATCTCAAAAGATTGGCATAAAGATTTATTTGTACGTCAAATGGATGATGGGGGTATGGGCAGTTTAAGATTGTTTCCCCATGGAGTCATTGATGAGGATAGAATCTTTGGTGAGCAAATTTCCGAATATATTTTTGAAGATGAAGATGGTATAAAGGTAATCGCGTCTTTGAATGTCGATGAGGAGAATAATTTATTTGAATTAGATATTTGGAAAACAGATTATAGCCCGTTAATTAAAATACCTAACATTATTAGTTAATTTTTTAAAAGTCATTAACCCCAATTGCGCGGATTTGTAACCAATAAAGAAGCAAACTACACCCCACCGAAATTAACTTTAGCACGGGCGATAGAATTAATTACCTTTACAATGCTACTGGAATCAAGATACATAAAAAAGTAACCCTTTCCGGAAATACGACTGTAACGGATTATTTAAACGCATTCCATTACGAAAATCAGGAGTTGAAATTTTTCAGCCATCCTGAAGGATATGTAGCCGTAACCAGCGGAACGTTCTTTAATTATGTGTTCAATTATACCGATCATCTGGGGAATACACGCCTGTCCTACACGGAGAATAGTTTTACTTGAGAAACTACCTTTTCAATATATCAGTGTCAGTATTCAAATTTTAATATATTCATTAAAACAGCAATCGTTTTTACAAGAGAACCGCAAACACTATCACAATTACCTACAAGCTTTTCCCTTCATTCCAATAGTAACTATCGGGATATAATCTTTGTCCGAAAATTGCCGTACCAACCCTCACGATGGTAGCCCCTTCTTCAATGGCGGTTTCCAGATCGTTACTCATTCCCATAGATAATTCCGTCATTGCTACATCAGGAATAGCCAAAGCGCTAATTTGCTGCTGAATGCTTTTAAGCAGGCGGAAGCAGGTGCGGACCTTTTCGGTTTCGGCACTGAACAAGCCAATAGTCATTAAGCCTTTAATTTTCAGGGTTTCAAATTGGGCTACCTGCCGGATCAATCCGATCGCATCTGCCGGATGGACACCAAACTTGCTATCCTCGTTTGATGTATTGACCTGTATCAGTACTTCGATACTGCTGTTTTCAAGCTGTAGTCTGTGATGCAGTTTTTCGGCTAAATCCAGACGATCAAGCGACTGGATACAGGAAACATTGTATTTCAGGATATCTTTGATTTTATTGGTTTGCAAATGCCCGATAAAATGAGAGGTATGCGGAACGTGTTTTAAGGCTTCATACTTTTCTTTGAGTTCCTGCACTTTGTTTTCAGCGATCAGCGTTTGTCCGTGCTGTAAAGCAATTTTAATACGATTGGCAGCGACGGTTTTGGTCGCTAATAACAACTTTACCTCCTCAGGATTTCTGCCGGTTCGGATACAGGCCTTGGCGATCCGTTCTAAAATTTCATCAATATTCGTTATGATTTGATTTTCCATTTTTTAAGATTTTATCATGGAGGCCGGAAATGGATTCGAACCACTGTAAAAGGTATTGCGTACCCTTGCCTGACCACTCGGCCATCCGACCTGTTAAAACGGTAAGCTGTTTGGACTTACCGTACAGCCTGTTATTTCCACCAATGGTAGTAGTTGTGCAAGCCGTCATACTCGAATCCGCAACGCGGATAAAGCTGATTACCGATAGCATTTGTTTTTTCGGTTTCCAGCATCAGTCCGCATGCGCCTGTTTCTTCACACCATTGCTTACTGCGGTCTATTAATGCCACCGATATGCCCTTTCCTCTATAGTCCGGATGGACAAACAGATCACTCAACAGCCACTGTTTTTGCAGTTTGGTATAATGAAACAATTTGTATAACTGCACAAAGCCCACTGCCCTGCCATCGGCAATTGCTAAGAAAATATCCGATTCGCTGTTTAAGAATCGTTCTTTCAGGAATGCTTTCCCTTTTTCGACATCTGATTCCTGGCGGTAAAAAATACGGTAAAGATTGAATAATCCGGCTGACGCTTCCAGGTCTTCCAGACTGGCTTTTTTGATGTTGTAATGCATTGCTTGTAACTATTTTTAAAATGATAGTGCAAACGTATAACGCTATTGGACTATATTTGCAATCCAGTTTTAATATAACAGGTAGTCCAGAATGTTTCCATTTGAACATATAATCATCCTTGACAAAAAAAGTAAAGTCTCTGTTTACAAGCAGGTTGCTTTTGCGATAATTGATGCCATCAGAAACGGTGTTTTAAAACCCGGAACACATTTGCCCGGCAGTCGTGAACTGGCGGCATTGCTGCATGTACACCGCAAAACGGTCATCGCGGCCTATGATGAACTGGAAGCCCAGGAGTGGATCACAGTCTATCCGAGAAGATATGTAACGGTAGCCGAAAACCTTCCGTTGCTCCAGCCTAAAAAGTGGAATGAAAATAAAACCGGATTTTCCTATGACAATGAACTGAATGTTCCCTATCGGATAATTGACCGGCATGTCCCTTCGGAAAATGGTATTCCTGAAGTCATCATAGACGACGGGCATCCTGATGTCCGCCTTTCCCCTATTTCTGATTTATTGAAAACATACCGCCTGCTTACTTCCCGGACCTATGCCATCAAAAAAGCGCATATCGGCACGGCACAAGGCACGCTAAAACTCCGGGAAGAACTGGTTCATTACCTGTCGGTAACCAGAGGTTTGAATATTTCGGCCGATAATATCCTGATTACGCACGGAGCGCAAATGAGCATTTATCTTGCGGCACAATTGCTCTTAAACAGCCAGTCAGCGATTATCGTCGGGAAACCGAATTATGGTGTAGCCAACAAAACCTTTGCCGAAACCGGTGCAACACTCATTGAGGTACCTGTGGACAAAGAGGGCATCGATACCGATAAGATTGAACAGCTCTGCAAAAAGGAAAAAATCAGTGCGGTATATGTGATTCCGCACCATCATTACCCGACAACGGTAACATTGAGTGTGGAACGGCGGATGAAACTGCTGGAGCTTTCCGCAAGGTTTTCATTTGTGATCATCGAAGACGATTACGATTACGACTACCATTATGCTTCGTCTCCTTACCTGCCGTTGGCAAGTGCGCATCATCAGGGGAATGTGATTTATATCGGTTCATTTTCCAAGATCCTGGATCCTTCGTTGCGAATCGGATTTATGGTCGCTCCGAAAAATTTTGTAGCACAATGTACTGCCCTCCGGAAGATTATAGATGTGGGCGGTGACGGCTATATGCAAAATGCCCTGGCCATGCTGATTAAGGAAGGTGAACTCAAACGGCATCTGAATAAAGCTAAAAAAATCTACCACCAACGCAGGGATTTTTTAGATGAATTGCTGCGAAACAGATTATCCGGGCATGTTACCTACTCACTGCCATCGGGAGGAATGGCGGTCTGGATTACGCTTCAAAAAGATTTCTCTGTGGATGATCTTCAACAGAGCGGGAAATTAAAAATAATCCGAACCGACAGCGAATTAAATGCCTTTCGTTTTGGCTTTGCCTCAATGGACGAACGGGAACTGGAAGCAGCAGTTAACCTGTTGGCCAGTCGGTTGGGAAAACGTGATTTATGATTTTTTAATAAAATCCTGAAAACAAATATTTTCAGGATTTCGTTTAAAAAGTAACCGCCAAGGCACCCCCCATTTGTTTACCATCATAATAAGGTGTAAACATCGCAGTCGTATTCTTTGAACCGGTTTTGAATATATGTTCGTTTAAAAAAGGGTTTACCCAATATGCAAGTTTGGTGCTTAAAATGCCTATGCCGGCACCTGCTGTAACATCTGTTAGCCAATGCTTGTTATTGTAAATCCGGAATGCTCCTGTTATTGATGCTATGCCATAACCCGCTACGCCATACCAACAGGATTTGTCTTTGTATTCCTGAAATAAAAATTCTGCTCCTGCAAAAGCTATTGCTGTATGACCAGACGGGAATGCATACCGGGTATCGTCAGGTCTGTCTATGTTTGTACAGCGTTTTAATGCGGTTACAGAAGTAAAAATTATTAGCATTGATGTACCAAGGATTACACTTCTGTTCTGCAAGTTGTTTTTTCCTTTTATGTTCAGATTATTAAGCACATAAACAGACAATGCCGGAGTATATTGAGAAAAATCATCGACCGTTATTCTCTTATCGATGTCCTTCATAACTCTGCTTCTGATGTTTCGATTTAATTTTTGTAAACCATCATTCTGTAAACCAATGGCTCCATAGCCAATTAAAACAGCAGGAATTAATAATTGTTTGTAATTAAACGCTAAATTTTCAGGGGTCTTTTTACTTAGAGTGTCTGTTTCATTTAATGTTTGAGCTGTAGATGAGAAAGCTATTAAAGCCATTATTATACTCACGATTACCTTATTCATTTGGAAGATTTAAAATGTTACTGTTGCGCCTACTAAAGTGGTGTGATTAATCCGGTTTATCTGATAATCGATTTTATAAGGTTTTTTAACCATTGCTGTCACATTATCTTTTGCTATTTTAGTAATGCGTCTGTTTGCAATTTGTTTACCAATAACATAACCCATAAAAATACCAATGGGATAATCTGAAGTCCAATGTACTTTTCCACTCACCATATTAAAAGCCAGCACACCCATTAGGGAATAACCAACAGGTTTGATCCATTTTATTTCCGGATAGTTTGTTGAAATGATCGTTAACGTTGACATAAAAGTGGCAATATGCCCGGATGGCATAGCATCATAATTAGGAGTATTGCTTTGAAATGCCGTAAAACTTGGAAATGGATTCCAGTCACCACCACTGTTATTATCTGCAATAGCGGCACTTGGACTCTGTCTTCCTGTAATTCTTTTTAACGTTTGTGTGGCAACGCCCACAGATAATAATCCCTCTACCAGTTCACTGGAGGTATTCAATGCTCTTAAATCATTGTTTTTTAGTTTACCGATACTTAGAAAAATTGCACTTAGAATAAGTGTGGTCCCACCATTTCCCGTATAATAAACTGCCGAACTAATGTTTTTGGGAACAATGGTGAAAATCCCGGCAACAGTACCGTATTTACTATCTTTGTCCCAACCACCCATCCGGGATCCGAGTTCTCCGGCTCCGTCCAGTATTTTTTGATCAAAAGGCAATATTGCTGCTGTACTTCCCAGTACTAAAGCATCCCATTTCAGATTTTCTTTTTGTATTGTAAATACTCCGAAATCATAGATATTATGAGGAATGTATTTAACCATATCAAAGAATTTTGGTTTGGAATACTCATAAATATAATGGTCATCTATATTCGTAAATCGTTGGATTGACTTGTCTGCTACTGAATTGGCTTCTGTCTCGAAGCCAGTCCGTAAATCAGGTTTTATATTTGATAAATTATTGTTTTTTAAAGAGTCTGTTTCTGGTGGCACTTGTGCCATTAACATAGAGGAAATAAAAACAGTGATTAAGCTTAGTATTGTTCTGCTCATTTTTTCGAAACTGTATCGTTTTGATTTTAAGGTTTATAAATCGTTTTGGTTTGTCATTATAGTTAATAGTGTGGCTACCATCATTATAGCTGTATTTAAGGTGTTATCACCTATTCATACCAGTTTGTCATTAAAAAGCTATGGCATAATCAGAAGGGGAATAGAAGTAGAAAGGATATAATCCAAATGGGGGCTTTGTATATCGTTTATAAATGAATTAATGTGTTTACAACTTTGGATAATTTATACGACCTCATAGATTCTATAATTACCGAAGATTTTGAAGTTTTAAACATTGTGCGATAGCAGCAGATGCAAATAAGCTAAAAATTATAAATACTCCCGGAAGCATCTATATTGTTAATCTGGTAATAATAAAGTTAATTTAAGGTGAAATTTGAAGCAAAAATAGTAATTAATTTTTCCTACAATTTTTATTAATGTTAATAAATAGCAATTATTTAAATTTTAACAGTACTTCGTTATAGAAAAGCGGCAGACAACTGTTATATATTAACAAACAGTATTTTATATATAACAAGTGGTGATAATTTGCCGGATTGATTAAGTTTTTTTTATTGAGCGCTATTCGATATGATACTTCCTGAATAATTCTATTTTATTAAAAGGCACAGCTAAACAATTGGTAATATGTGAACAAAAGTCGCGTTCAAAAATCTAATTTTATTTTTATAGCTAAAAGCCGGGGTTGCTTTTTATTTCGGCTATTTCCCGATTTTGTAGATTACAGCATCTTTTTCGTATTCAAGACCGCTTTTTCAAGAACTTTTATCGAACCGGCATTTTCTTTTATTGCCGATCCGATTATAGGTTTCAATTTTAGTTTTTCAAATACCTTTTTTAAATTCCACAAAACCGCTGTTGGCAGCTGGCTTATACTTTGTTATATTTCCTGTTTAACTGTTTCTTTTCTATAAAGAAGTAAAGTCAACCCTAAAGAAAAAAGCATGCAGCTTAGTACCATACAAACTCCGTTTTTCAGTATAAAAAATGAAAAACCTACAGCAGGTGCACCCAGTATAACCAGTAAGGCTTTTAGAGTATGGGTTTTAATAAAGTTTGATGCATGAACTGCCAATCCTATAAAGAGCAGGGATGGTCCAATAATAATAAAAGGATACAGAATTGAGGGCGTATTGCTAATGTGTTCGCTTAATTTCATCTTGGCATTATCGTCATTTCCAAAACTCCACATTATAAAGTCAATGGTGCAAAGACCTATATGTGCAATAACACCTAATGCCGTTAGAAAAGAAGCTAAAGTGTTCCATTTGTTTTTGGGAAACACTTTATTAAACGACAGTAGTAATACCGCTCCAATCAGGTTAAACCAATGTGCAAAATCTATGGGTTTCTGAAAATATGCTAGTTTAGAACCTTGCGAAAACATGATATAACTAACAACAAAAAACAATAACCCGATCAAACAAATACTTTTTGGTTTCATAATTTTTCTATAAGGACATTTTTTTGTTACATTAATTTGCCGTTGCCTTTTTTACAAGCTTGCTGTTAATATTGTTTTTTACGAAACTTTCCACAGGCTTATTTCCTGAAAAACTTTACGCTAATATAATTCATTTGGACACTGATATTCTTTTGTGTGTCAGGTATAATTTTTCAGGCTAATTATAATTAATAAGTATGTTATATTTCAATTTTTTAGGATTGGTACATTCGAGTATATAATTATCTGAGTTTATTATAAGCTAGAGTCAGCGAACAGATTAATTTCTGTTAAAGTTAGCATTTTTTGTAAAGAAAAAGAGGCAAGTTGTCGAAGCAACAATCTATTTCACCAAACCGTTAACAGCGGTTGACCATTTAAAAATTATAACCAATGGTTTGAAGGCTTTATATCGTTTTGCTTTAATTCATAAATTTTAGGCTCTACTTTTAGCCATAAGTAATCTATAATTTCTTCCATGACTTTGCTAATTGAGATTATAGCTTTAACTGTTTCTGCATCAAACGATTTAGAAACAACATCTCTTATTCTTTCTCTTCGCATTAATGTTGGCGGATGTGTTTCTGAGAGAGTGTCCATATCAATGGAACCAAATTTAAGAATCGAAAGTGTCTTTTCAACCGCGTCAATGCAGCCAAAAAAAACCTCTATTCCCCAATAACTCAATGAAATATCAAATCCTCTTCGTTGCATAACGTGAATAAGAATATTGGTACCAATAAAGTCTGCTTCAAATTCTTGTTTCCAGTTAGTAATAATTTCATTTGTTTCACTGTTGGCAATATCATATCCTGCATTAATATCGCTATCTAAATGTCCAGCTATTAAATGTCCAAATTCATGGGCGAATACAAAATATTCAAAGCCATTTCTTAACAGATCGGCTAATGGCGTGTAATTTTCTTCCAAAAAATATTGTTTTGCATGATGGGGGTTTCCTAGAACAACATATGAAACTAAAACTTCAAAAAACCTCTCGACAATTATAGAATTCTGGTTTATATGATTTTTGCATTCATTAACATCTGTGGAAAAATTCAACATGCCATTTTCAGTTATTTTAAAAATAAAAGAACTTGCAATGGATTTACACATTAGATTTGCAAAACCGAAAAGTCCAGTTTCTAAAATAACTAGTTTATAAGGATTTTCAGGCACTTTCATTGCCATTCCGTTCACACGATTGGTTGGTAAAGTCCCAAATAAATAATTTTCTGGTGGTTTATAAGATAATATTTTGAAAACTTCTTCAAACTCTTTAACGACATCACTTAGTAGAGAATACCATTCAGCTATCTCATACTTTGTTGTTTTATCCGCTTGACTTTTTATCCGGATTTCTTCCCATTCTTTTTTAAAATTTTCAACGGCAACTTTGTTATAGGAAGTATTTCTTGATTTAAGCCATTCAATTATGAATGCATCATCTACATACAAAGCGTCTGCTTCTCTTTCTTGCGAAATGAAAGGTATATTATAGAAACTGTAAACTTGTTCTTGAAGTTTTTCTAAAAATAGTTTTGCTTCGTATTCAAATTGATTTTCCAAAATTCAAATTTAAAAGGTCACTGTAAACTCTATTCCAGATGTGCCCGAGAGTGCTCCTTTTGCTATTGACATCAAAGCAACTTCTCCCGAAGCGCTAAATGTCAGGGTAAACTTTGCCTCAGATATTTTGCATTTTTCATTAGACATTTTGACATTTGCTAAAATTTCGGTAATATCACTAATTGTCTCCTGAAATTTACTTTTGATGACATCGCTTCCCACATCAATTATCCGTGTTGATATTTTTTCAAAATTTGGAAGTGGTAAAGATGATTTTGTCTCGGGTATTTGTTGATCTACAATAATTTTCATAATATTTAATGGTTTTCGATTAAAAGTTTTTTTGTCATTTGGCGCTAGAGTTGCGGCTAACGTCCCACGACTTTGAGAAGTCACTCACTTATATCTGAGTCCGTCTCTGCTAAGATAGTAGACTTAATTTATTTTCTTTAAAACAAAATTTATATGCCAAACCAACCTTTTAAATGAACCGTTATCTAATGCTCTTTGACCAGTTAGCATACTAGTAAAAAATACTGGAACTCCATCTAATTCTGAATCGATAATCTTATACGTTCCTAAATTGTCATCAAATTCAAAATCAAAGTCCATCCAAACACCTGTATTTTTTTGTTTGTCTTTATCTAAACCCATAAAATGTCTAGACATAGTATTTGTGACCACTAGAATTTTTGGTACCGCATTAGTAATTATTTTTTTTGATAGTTGTAATTGATTGTAAATAAATCCTATTCCGTTTTTGTCATTCAATAATTCGGAAATATACTTTTGATTTGTTTCTCGAAAATATAATAGATCGAAATGTGTCCAAGGCAAATCAATTTCTTTAGAAATTTTTTTGAATTTATTGAAGTATTTATGCATTTTTTCATCATCATCATTATTATTGAAAAAATAGCTTCCCCTCTTTTTGTTTTTACCAGAAAATGAAGGGTTTATGCCAATAAATAAAATTGTATTTTTAATTATCTCATCATGAACTGCATAACCTCGCGATAGCAACTCTTTGTTCTCAATTTTTGCTTCATCCCAAATTTGATCGATTTCAGATTTATAAAAATCCTTTACGCTAAATTTCTCCATTTAGATAGATTATATGTTTTTTACAAAAGCTAACATTAACGTTCTATAACTAACTACAGTTGATTTCAATTTATGAATTATTTGATTTAACGATTAAACTGTTCAAACCTCCACTCGAAATGGGGCTAATAGATACTATTATGGTAAATCGCTGTTAATAGCCGATGATTCTATCATTTATCGTCTGAGCAAGCATGCCAGCAACGGTTTTCGCAGTCGTGCCAGCACTTCATTTCATTATCTCCCCTTGCCATTTCTTCTCTAAAAGTTTCAAGGTAACGGTCTTTTGTCAAGAAGAACGAGTTTTTCAAGTCAATTTCGTCTTGTTCACCTCTCATTCCAAAATAAGGAAAATGGTGCAAGTAATGTCCGAAAACAGTGTCACAGTCTTTGTGATACGCTCTCGTGTCAAGAATATGGTAATGCCAAAACTTGTCCATAATTTTATTTGGCACAATTCCTTTTCCATACTTCTTGCATAAGTGTAAATAGCGTTTGTATTCTACTTCAGCACTTTCACATTGTTCATGTGTCCAGTTTTCACCTTCTTCAGGTTCGCGAAGTTTCATTTTAACCATTTCAAGATCAAGGTTGGCAATTACCGAGTCAATGCTCTTTTGGTTGATTAATGAAGAAATTCGTCCTACACTAATCGGATCAGGATAAATTAAAACAGTCTGCTCCATTTTACTTTAATTTTTGATTTATAATTTTTTTGCTGTCAACCAAAATCTTTTGAGAAAGCGGTCTTTGCTTCCTTCAATTGGTGTTCTACCATGAAAAATTCTATGATTGTCTACAATAAGAATATCCCGTTCTTTCAAGTTTATTCTAATTGGTTTGGTCTGTTTAATAAGTCGCTGAAAATCAAGCATAGCATTATTTTGCTTGTCTTCGTTTTTTACAAGCCAAAATGAATAGTAAAATTTTCTATTTCCTTTTTCATCTGTTGCGACCAAAGGATAACTCTCTTTATCGTCAGGAAAAATTTTATGTTCAAAAAGTTCTATTGTTTTGAGCTGTTGTTTATAGTCGTCTGAAAGTTGCTGGTAAATTTTTTCTACGTCAATTAGAATACTGTCGCCTCCTAAGTCTGTTTGTTTGTAGCAATACCAAATTATGTATTTGGCTTTATGGTGGTCGGTATGAAAGTCAAGTCCACGAGTAGAAGTTACCATTCCTTTACTTTCAGATTTTACGACTACATCAGTAGTAAAAATAACTTCCCCTAACGAATTTATCAAATCGCTTAATTGTTCTTCGGTCTGATCAGTTAAATGAAGAAAACCATTATCTAAAAGTTCTTTTATCACATTGCGAATATATTATATAGTGTCATAATCTTATCTTTTTATAAAACTTTTTCACATGTATATTTCGTAAAAAAGTATATAATCCTATTTCTTAAAGTTGCTTTGTTAATTCACTTAAATAAGACATATACTCTAACAAAATAGCAATACTGTTAAATCCTAAAGAAAGTAATTTATATATAACAAAACAATACGTGTTTTTACGTAATTTACTCATCCTTAATGTTTTTTTTGTATGAACTAAGGAAGTTTTCCAATATATGAATGGGATGTTCTGAGTGATAATAAAGCATAGCTCTATTTATATGAGGAAGAATAAAGTCAATTGAATAATGTGATTTGTTTTTATATAAAAAAATCCGGCAAATTTAAAATTTACCGGATTTTTCGGCCGATGAGGAATTCCCCTTCGGTATAAACAAAATGTTCTGAACCAGCTGAGCTAATCGCTCTTTTGTTTTCCGTAGTCCGTAATGGTGTTACTGATTAGATAATGTATAACCCTGTATTTGCAGTACTAAACGATTTAAAACAAATTATTCAAAAACGTCCGTATAATCTACCAAACTTTCTAAAAATCCGGTAAAGGAAGCTGCTATTTTCGTTAACTCAACTTCTGAGTAATACACAAAAATACTTCCGTATTCTTTTTGATCTAAAGCCATTGCTAAATAACCTGTTTCTGTATAACCGATACTAAGGTAATTCTCTGGTAAATAATCTTGTTTTTCGACCAGTGGTGTACCATATTTTATAGATTTAAAACTTGAAAGAAGTATACCATCATCCGGTTCTCCGAAATAAAGAGAATAACTTTGAGGAAGTCCTCCATTGTATTTTAGCATATGAACCCGATAATCTTCAGGTAAAGTTAACCCTATTTCCTGTTCAAACTCATTTAATTCTTCTTCAGTGATAAGTTCATTTTCTATTCTAAA
Organism: Flavobacterium sp. UBA4197; assembly: GCF_002379575.1. Lineage (NCBI taxonomy): Bacteria > Pseudomonadati > Bacteroidota > Flavobacteriia > Flavobacteriales > Flavobacteriaceae > Flavobacterium > Flavobacterium sp. UBA4197. The sequence goes on along the minus strand of NZ_DFUB01000018.1, from coordinate 213,373 downwards.
ATCTATCATATTCTTATGATTATAATTATTTAGATGATTATATACTTGAATATACCAATAAAAAATTCAGTCTAAATTCAGTTCTCGACTAGGTTTAGGCTGAATCTTAATGATAATTTAAATGGAAAAAAGCCGAAATAGATTAAAAATTGGATTGGTGTACATTCAAGTATATAAATACCACAGCTCATTACAAAAATGCAGCTTAACTTTTTCTCCTGTTTTTGTTTGCATGTTCAGGATTATTCAGAAGAATAATCAACAAGCTCTTCCAGGAATTCAGAAAAGGAAAGAGCGGCAAATTCCAGTTCTGCAGTAGAATAATAAACATATATTACCCCATAATTTTCTTCCCGTAAAGACATGCAGATATTTCCACCTCTGATACTACCTATATTAAAATAACCTTCATCCAGAATTCCTTCATTGAACTCATTGTTTTCAATAAAATTTGACTCTCCATATTTCAAAGAATAGATTTCAAACACATTGATATCATCATCATAATCTCCTAAAAAAACTTCAGTAGAATCAAAATAGGCACCATTGCTTTTCAATAAAAAAGCTTTATAATCTTCCGGAAATATACTTCCTATTTGACTCTCGACTTCACTGATTTCACTTTCAGTGACAAGCTTATTATTAATCGTTATATCTATCATTTTAATTTAAATTTAATACATTTTCAATTTGAACAAAACTTCCCATATGCGGCAATGTTTTATTATGTGCTTCAGTTCGTATAATCTGCATTGTTCCTTTCAGATTTTCGTCTAAATCATCCAAATGGTGCCAGGTCAGCTGCAATTTTGATTCTAATTTAGCGCCCAATGTGGGATCGATTCCCATCGCTTTCCAGCAATTATCAAAATCTGACCTTCTTACTCCGGTCATATTTACTTTGACCTCTCCGTCAAATTTAATAATTTTATTCAAGGCATCATCAAATACTTGTTTAGAAACACCCGAAATCGTTTTACCGTTTCCTAATTTTCCTTGCGCATTGAGATACATTTTTAACCCCTTAAAATCAGGTGAAGTACCGTTAGCACTTACCGGAACATTATAACCTTTTGCTTTTGCTAATTCCGGATCATATACAACCCGGGTATTCTTTTTTAACTGAGTTTTTGTTGCTTTAATAATTGCAGCCCGCTCAGAAGCACTTTTGCTCATGAACGCTATATATTTTTCAATATGTTCTTCAGTACCTTTAAACAGCACTCTACCGGCATCATCTATTACATCTAAGTTTACCGTTGATTTTCCCCGCTTTACTATAGTAAAGTTTCTTTCGGATAAAAAATCTTTGTGTTTGAGAGAAAGACTTTCTGCTATCTCATCTAAAAGCCCCGGTCCTTTTTTCGCTTTCGTAAATGCTTCTTTTAGGATTTTTAATTCTTCTTTTGTAAGATTATCCACACCTTTAATTATATTTTGCATTTTTAATTCTAGCAAAAACTTTCTGAAAGAAAGTGCTCCCCGCTTGATACCAAGATCAGCCAGGCGGACTAATTTTGGTATAGCTGCCGGATTTATTCCGGAATTAAGTGTTGCTGCTGTTTCTAAAAATTCTTTAGCCGTATTACGGAACTCAATTGTCAGTTCGGCCTGTTTTACAATACTGAGCTGTACTTTATCCGCAAGTCCGTCGATTTTTGCGAGACTTTCTTTTAATATTTTAACATCATCGAAAGTTTTAGAACTTTTATTAAATACGCCTGCAACTTCTGTTATGGGTTCGGCTAATTTAAATACTGCGGCAAATGCCGCAACATCCAGTGCAGCTCCTGCTATCGCTACCACTACCCAAGCAAAACTAGGTTCGTCTTTTAACAATCCGATTTCATAACTATCATGAGCTTTGGAATATTGATCGAGGGCATCATATACATTATAGACACTCATTCCTAATGATACCGCTGTACCGGCAATAACATAAGGAGTTGCCGCTCCCCAGGTGGCCACAACTACTATGATAGAAGCAATAGCAAGACCGATATTAATAAAGATGTCTATCGTCCCGATATCATTGATTTTTTGCTTAATAGCTGAATCAATAATACTACCTTTTACAACACCTTGTTTCTGATAGGAATGTTCCAGTAATTCCTGACGTTTATATATCGCATCCGGATTTTCTTTTAAATCTTTACGAACATTTTTAGCACTTTCCTGTTTTGATTTTATAAATTCAAATAGAAAATTTTCAAACTCTTTTTGAGAGCTTACTTTAGCCAGTCTTTTATAGTCAAATGTTTTGTCTTTAAAAAGGAAGGAGTCCAGTGATTTTACTTCATCAATACCACTTTCCATTTCGGCTTTTCCTTCATCATACATTTTCAGTGCCTGAGTAGAACCATTACTCTGACCAGATATTAGCACAGCATTAAATTGCTTGGAATCTCCGTCTTTTATTTTTTTAGCTGCTCCGCTTTTGGTAAATGCAGTATAAAGCTTTGTCAGAACGCCGTCTTTCTTTAATCGTTCTTCTTCTTTGTATAATAAATGCTCATACTTATCGATATAATCTTCTGCCAAACGAACTGTTTCATCACGGAACGCATCAAGATATTTTTTAATCGTATTTTCAAAATCCTGAATATCTTCAAAGCCATTGTCTTTTGCCTTTTTATCCAGCTCCGGTTTATATGTCATTACAGCTCCTACAGCTGATTCACCACCCAATTTTAATAATTCAAAATACGCTCTATACTCCTTGTAAAGTTCTTCCAGACCAAATAATTTGGCTTCTAAAATATCGAGATCGTTTACGGCTTTTTCCCGCTCTTTTGCTTTCTCTAAATAGTTTCCAATGGACTTTCTTAAGTCGACGGCACTTGTTGTACTTGAAGTGGTTTTACTCTTCATATCATCCCACTGCTCATCGGTGATCCCTAAATATTTTTTCAGACTGGCAATTTCAACTTGACAAAATGTCTCTTCTCCGATGTAATTCTTATACGTATTTTTACCGATATCCCAGTTGATATCAGTAATCTTTCCGAAGATTTTCATATCTAAAAAGTTAAAAAACTCTTTATCACTTTTTATATCCATTGGAACGATACCCACACTTAACCTTATTTTTTCATTCGGAGGTGGTGTTTGTATTTCTTCTTCTTTCTGTACAGAAGATGCTTGTTCATTTTTAGACGCACTTTGCTCCTGCTCTCTTTCCAATTCTCCCAATTCCTCATCCATTTTCAGTAAAGTAACAGCATCAAAAACAGGTATGCCGATAATACCCCGATCGTATTGAAAAGCGGCCAATGCCAACTGTGTTTCCACAGTGAACTCCATTTCTTGTTCCGGTGCATTATAGCCTAACTTACGTAAAGCCTTATTCACCTCTAAAACAGCCAATCCGGTATTTGAAACTGTCAGAATCGATTGTCCGTTCTCGATTTTTTTAAAAGCCCGGTTTTTAAAGGCGCTATATGTGATTTGTGTTACCTCATTTTTTGACAATAGGATCGTAGCATCCTGATTCGTAACCTCTATATAGTTGTTCTCTGTCCGGGAATGCTCATTTTTTTGATTCTGTTCCCCTCCCGTTCTCTGCGCAAATGTTTTTCTACCCATTTTTTATACGTTGCTATACAGCTTATTTTTTTGTTCTGTTGATTTGATTTTATTCCGGTCTCCTGATAAAAGTGTTGATACGGGCTTGGTTTTTTCCGAAAGCTTTTTCGCTTTCAATCGCCAGAAAAGGACTTATCAACTCCTGTCCAATACTTTTTCCACCTTCATTATGCAGTGCTATCGCTACATTTTTCATGATGTTACGGATATTGGAACCGGTATAGGAATAGTCTTTTGCCAGATGTTTTAGAAAAGCTTCGCTTTCGAACATTACATTTTTAGGCAGGTATTGCTTCCAAAGCGCTTCCCGGGTAGCTTCGGTCGGACGGATGATATTAATTGACAAATCAATACGACGTTTAAAGGCTTCATCCATATTGTTTTCAAAGTTGGAAGCCAAAACCGTAAGCCCGTCAAACTTTTCGATGCGTTGCAGTAAATACGACACTTCCTGATTGGCATACCGGTCGTGGGCATCTTTTACATCCGAGCGTTTTCCGAATAACGAGTCGGCTTCATCAAAGAAAAGCATACAGTTTTTGCCTTGCAGGCGGTTAAAAAGAATTTCAAGGTTTTTTTCGGTTTCACCAATGTATTTACTAACTACCTGCGAAAGGTCTACATGGTACATATCAATACCGTATGTATTGGCAAGTATTCCGGCCAGCATTGTTTTTCCGGTTCCGGGCGCACCATAGAATAAGGCAATAAATCCGGATTTAAAATGGTGCTCGTTACTTTTAAAAAAACCGCTTTCCAATGCTTTAATATATTGCCCGATTGGTTTTATCTGTTCTCGTACCATCGGCTCCAAAACAATATCATCCAATGTTAGATCCGATTCGTATAAACTTCCGGGAAAATAGGTTCCGTGATCCAATCGTGGTTTTTTACCCGACAGGAAATAGTTTAAATACGCTTTATCCAACTCAATTTTTCCGTAAATAAAATCCGTTTCCGTACGATTGTAAATAATATCATTTTGCAATAAGACACTTCCCGCTATCAGTTTGGTATTATAAAGTGACCATAAGGACAAATCTTTTCCGGCCAGTAAAAAGAGTGCGGTTTGAAAGGTTGGCTTAAACGATCGGTTTGTTTTATTGTATTCTCCGCCAACATCGATTGCAAATGCGCTACTGCTTTCTTCTATTTGTATAAACGATTTGAATAACGACGGATAATGGGCCGATGCAATACCTAAAGCCAATAAAACCCGATCCATTTCCTGAAGTTGATACGTATTGATAATAATTCCGTAAGGTGAATCCGAATCTGTTTTCGGCAATACAGGGATTTCCTCAACCGGTTCAAAATCGAGTTTTCCTTGTAAAAACAGTTCTTTACAACGTATTGAGATCAAAGATTCCAACCATTCCATTTCTTTATTTAAAGAATCATGATTCACATTAATTGTTTTTGATAGATCAATGTGCGGCTCCACCTTTTCAGTGGTATGTACCTGTTTTTTTATAGGTTTTTCCGGAATGATTTCATTTAAAAGGACAGAATGGCTCATAATTATTTTTGATTTCTAAATATATTCTTTTGAGGTACTATTTATAGCCGTCAAAATTATCAGAAGCAATCTTATCTGGCTAGTTATAAAACCATTGTATTCTGTCTTTGCAGTGAAAAGTATCTTTAGGACACTAAAAAAGGACAATCTTTTGATTGTCCTTATATCGTTGGGATTTCAGAAAAATACCAAATTTGTTTTACTCTGAATTCGGCTCCGGTTGCCTGAAAACAGATTTTAAAGTTTGATAAGAATGGTATCTTCGCATAATGGATATAAAAAGCCCAGATAATATATTATCTGGGCTTTTGTAAAATCAAAAGTTCAGCATTTGAAATAGCCTAGGCGCACCGGAAATAAATGATGAATAGGATGCTAAAAAAGTATTCGGAAACCTGAAACAAAAAGTACTTTCCTTACCATCATCTGAATGATCGTAAGAACGAAAAAAAACTGTATTTATAAATGCTATTTCCTTACCATTTTCACCTTCCCGAACGAAAATATCATTTTTATCTTGCAAGGAACTTCTATCACTTGAGCTAGCAATTATAACAAATTATCATACTCCATCAGATAAGACAAAGCTTCTCTTACTTCTTGTTATCCATCTTTATTAAAGTTCGCTGCATTTCGTCACAAATTGCTCAAACTTCCGATTTTTATTTATCATGATCGGTCCGTGACCGAAACAGATAATGGCCGGATTCAGTTTTGCCAACTTCTGGAGCGATTTGATGTTGCGCTGCTGATCTGTGGTGAATAGACTTGGTGGAAGCCGTAGACCGGTCGCTGTTGTGAGCAGGTTCATATTTGTCGCCACATCTCCGATTATTAGTACACCATCTCGCTCACGGAATAAAGAGATATGACCTGCCGAATGTCCGGGTGTCTCTATTACTTGAAAGTTTCCGATCTTATCGTTTTCAACAATTGTCCGTTGGACTTGATGTCCCTGACCCGCCCAATACTTTTGTTGAAACTTTGCTACCCAATGTTGTGGATCCGGATAGTCCTTGGTTACCATACCCGTTTCGGTCCTAAAAACTTCGCCAGGATGGCAGAGTAAGGGTATCGAGAATTCTTCGCATATCTGATCACTACAGCCCTGGTGGTCTGCATGTGCATGCGTCAGTACGTGTTGATAAACGGAGATTTTTTGGAGAGCATTCTTTACTGTACTATATGAACTCCGTATTCCGGAGTCTACCAATATACCTTCGATAATATAGCAGTTGATACTGTTTCTTGGCATCAGGGAAATCTGAAACACCTCGGGAGCAATTTGATGTAACATAGTTTTTTGTGCAAATCTAGATCACTGATCAGGACTGCATAAGGACATTTGTCCTATAATACCTTGGGTCTGTGCAGTTGCCCCTTCGCCCGTGTAAGCGACCGTTGCGTGATTCCCAGGTATGATGCCAGATCTTGTGTAGCTATGCGCCGGACGAGCATCGGTTCGTTCGACAGGACATGACGGTATTTATCCACAGCTGACCTGTTATTGTAGTTCAGCAAGTAACTTTCCTTTTGCTTATACTCCTGTTCCATCACCGCTTTTATGACTCCGTTCCAGGCAGTCACCTGAGCAAGCAGATCCTGATAGTCCGGGTGGCTGATCCTATAGATTACGCTATCTTCTATAGCCCTGATACTCCTTCTGGATTTTTCCTGCGCCACAAATTCCGGAAACGAGGTTACAAATTCATTTTCAAACTTGAAACAGGTTATATTTTCCTTTCCTTCTTTGTCAAGAGCGTATGCTTTTACAGCGCCAATAACAATAAAGCCAATATGATGGCAAGATTCATCCTCACGGATAAAAAAATCGCCCTTTTTTAAGCAAATCTGTTTGAAGAACTGCACAGAAAAATTAATCTCCTCGGTTGAGAGAGCTCCTGTTGAAGAAATGTAGTTTATTAATAGATCTGTCATTTCGCAATCTTTTTGTTCTTTTATTTTAGTCGGACCAGCTGATTGTGCATAATACTACAAAAATATAAACTTCAAAGTTAATATCTTCAAACTTCTAAAATTAGTAACACTTTCCATAAGATGCTAAAATCCAAAAAATTCAACATAGGGTTCCATTGCTACTCGTCTTATAAGTCTTAAAAGATTTGTATATTTAATTTACCCGGATACTAGAATTATGTACATTTGGAATTAATAAACTCACGGGTTTGATCATGCAGATACTTCCTCCGAAAATTTTGTCGCCATACATCAAGCACTATCTTTTTTTGGAAAGTGGCGTTGATCAACATAAAAAACTGCGTTTATTTTCTGATGGCAACACCGGAATGGTATTTCTGCTAAATCAAGACTGTCTATCCCTTAATGACAGCCAACATCTACCCTATTCATTTTTGTACGGCCAGATAAGCCGTTTTCGGGATTTGTCCCTAAACAAACAAACTTCCTTTATTATTATTGTATTCCAGCCAGATGGCCTTTACAAGCTACTTGGCATATCCGCCCATGAATTAAAGGACCAGATTCTTCCTACCCAAGATGTGTTTGGACAATCGTCAGTAACGCTCTATGACACTCTTACCTATTTAAAGCAGACAACAGAGAAAGTATATACATTAAGGCATTTATATACTTGAATGTACCAATCCAATTTTTAATCTATTTCATCTTTTTCCATTTAATCTATAATTAAAATTCAGTCTAAACCTACTTAAGAATTAAATTTAGACTCAATTTTTCATTGGTACAGTGAAGTATATAATTATCAAGATTTATTATATCCTTTAAAACAAAATAATCTTTTACCATTAGATATTAATTATAAGGGACATTTATATTCCAACTTTAAGTATATAAATCAAGAATTTATAAATGTAGTAACTTCAGAAAAAATATCTAAATTAGGTTCAGATGGTGTTCCTTGTATAATTAATATATTTGATAATATAATGACTTTTTATTTTTTTGAGTGGTATCCGGATAATGATCACTGTTTTGAAATAGAAGATTAAGCATAAAAACGGAATTTCTGTTTGAAAATTCCCTCACAAGTTCAAGCGTCACGCTTGTGACAAAAATTAAAAGGACACGAGCAAGATGCTCGCACCAGCAGATGAATTTACAACAAAAAATAAATTAATGACACATACAACCAAAGGATTATTAGGCATTATAAATAATACTCCAATTACAATAACAAGTAATGCCGTAATTAAATGGAATTTGGAAGATGCTTTAATTATACAAACGATAAATTATACTTTTAAAGAGAGCCTTGCCGATTATGATGTTAAAGAAAAAGACGACCTTAACGAACCTTACAAGTATTATCATAAACTATAAAAAACGACACTAACAAGACTTTTGCGCTTCGATTGCCCGAACGAACAAAAGCCACAAACCATTACCCCCAATACAAAACAGACATAGCGTATGACAAAAAACAGTTTCATCTTGATTTTATTTATTTGCTTGACAACTTGTTCTTGCGCACACCGTTTAAAATCTACCCCAGACAAATTCTTAGATTTTCTAAACAATTACCAAACAGACAGTTTACGGGTATTAGTTGCTGACAGTTTTCAACTTCAACGGACATACATAACTTACAAAAATGACAAGACATCATTTATTGAAGAATACGTTCCAAACTCTAAAAACTTTAACGGAAAATACACCGTTCTAAAAGCAACCTACAACAAGCAGACAACAGAATTTTTAGTAAAAGACCAAAGCGACTATTTAAAATATTTAGACATCGATTATCCGAAATGGAAAATCATCCTAACGACAAATAGTAAAGGCAAAATTAGCAGTATGACTATTGACTCTACTGAAAGTTACCAAACTTATTTGTTGCAAGTGAAACAAAAAGATGAAATTTTTGAAAGTTGGCTAAAAGTAAATTATCCTAACGAGACAAAGGAAAATTTGTATTCAACCACAGGACTTTTGACAAAACGACTTAAAGAATATGCAGAAAAGCACGGCAGGTAATAAGTGGTTTTGTGCTTCGATTTCCCGCCCGAACGCAAAACCCCGAAACGTTGGTGGCAATTATTCAGACAACACACTTACACGAACAAAAACAAATTTAAAATGATAAAAAATAAATATATTTTATCTATCCCATTTCTTCTAACAACAGTATTAAGTTTTGGACAAAAAATAAATGTTAAAAACAGATTGGATTCTTTATCCAATTCAACGGATAGCAACTATTTACCAAAGACAGAAATTGAACTTGAAAATTGGATGAGCGAAAATTGTTTCAATTTCAATAGTTATTCAATAAACGGAAACAGTATTTATGAAGGTTTTGGAATTGACAAATCAGGTGGACTTTTAATTTGGTATTACACCGAACGTGGAAAAAAAGACAATTTAAAATACTTCAAATCAGAAAATGAAATTGTAGAATACGCTTATAATCAAATTAAGTCTGACAAATGGGCAATGACGCATTGTATAGGTTTTTCAACAGATATAAATAAAATTACTGAACTGAAAAGCAAATTACAGAAAATGAATACAGAATTTTTTGAAGACAAAATACCTTATTACGGAATACACAAACCTGTATATAGAATATTTGTATTAGGATGTGACATTAAAAAAACAGAACATTTAAAAGAAAAATATTATACAGAAAAATAAAAACTTCCATTAACAAGGGTTTTGCAAAATGGCGGGGTAAAGTCTAAATTGAAACTTTCGGCTTCGTAATCCGCAAAAGACAATAACGAACGGGAATATTATCAGCTTGCATTTATCGTTAATGAAGAACGAGAGATTTCGGCATTTAGAAACATCAAAGAAAGCCAACCTAAACACCCGATAGCGCGGATTTACAATCCGTGCTCACTAAATCACATATCCTTAAAAACAAAACTACAACTTTTTAGGGTTGTAGTTTTTAGTTTTAATGGCACGATGGATATGCTAACTCCACGCTAAGTTTGCATATCCAAAAGTTATATACCTGTATTTTGTTGTTCAGTAAGAAAGCAATTTATACATCACATAGCAAGACGTAATTTCACCTAATTTATAAGCTATAAAAAGAAAAAGTTCTCAGTTGAACCGAATAAAAAGCTGACTAATCACAAAAATGGAGCTTATAGTAAAAAAAAAATTTTAATCTTAAGGATGTTGCGGCTTGGTGTTCCAAAGTTAGCGGAGACAGGATTATAACGTATTGATAAATAAATACCATGATACATGTTCCAACTTATATTTGTCATATCTCCATCTTGTAAGTCATCTGTATGACTTAATCTACGCAATTTATTTCTGTTTTTATGTAGCGGCTATGACAGAATGATCGATTTCATTCTTGAAATGTGATTTTTTTATTTTACTTATTGCTTTATATGCTTATAAAACAGGTGTTTATACTTAGTATTAGGTCGATTCGCTTGTGTAAATTTATTCCTATTAATTGAATTGATTGATTTTGAAGCTTATTTAATATGTACTGTCTTAGATCAGTTTTACTCGATTTTATATCAGCTTATTTGTGGTGGGGCTCTTAATACATTGGTTTCAATAGTATAATTTCTAAGAAAGCATTTTTAGTTTTATTACAATCATTTTTAGGAAAATATTAGTCGTTTCAAATTGCATTTATATTTAATAATTTAATCAATAAGTAATGGACTTAAAAGAAAAACTCAATCAGATTGGCCCAAAGCCGGACATGATTCTTATTATTACCGACGAACAGCGTGCAACGCAGCATTTCCCGCCGGGCTGGGAAGAAAAAAACCTTCCGACTCTCACATTTCTAAAACAGAACGGATTTAGTTTTGATAGAGCTTTTTGTAATACCTGCATGTGCTCTCCCAGCCGTGCGACGTTATTTACAGGAACCTATCCTGCTAAACACGGAGTCAGCCAGACATTAACCGAAGGAGGCCTTTTATCTCCGCAGGAACCGACACTCAGTAATTCCATCCCCAACATCATGAATGTGCTTTGGGCAGATGGTTATGATGTGCAGTATAGAGGTAAATGGCATATGAGTAAAGGAATAGCTCCCAATGGCACTAAAACTAATTACGATGATTTAACTGCTGCAGATATTTCATTGTATGGTGCAATGGGCTGGATTGCTCCAGATGCCGGTGAAGATGTCAATCCGCTTAATTTTGGTGGCGGATATGCCAATCATGATGCAAAATATACGGCCCAAGCCATACAATACCTTAAAGAGGTAAAAGCGCAAAGAGCATCAGGAAATCATAAACCTTACTGTCTTATCCTTTCACTTGTTAATCCGCATGATGTTTTAGCATACCCAAAATCGGCTGGTAAGTCGGGATATCTTACAGATACCTGGTCGGGCAGGGAAATTGGGCTTCCGGCGAGTGTAAATGAAAATTTACTTGAAAATAAAAAACCTATGGCTCAGGAACAAATTTTACTCAACATGGCATTAAGTCTGGGCGAAATAGCTACTGATGAGGATAAGCTGAACTACATTAATTTTTATGGTTATTTATTAAGTCATGTTGATAAGGAGATTGGGTACCTAATTAAAGAACTATATAAGGAGGATGAGAATGGAAATAAATTGGCAGATTCTTCAATTGTTACTCTTACTTCGGATCATGGAGAGATGGGTTTAGCGCACGGCGGTCTGCGTCAGAAAACTTTTGTGGCCTATGAAGAAGCCTTAAGGGTGCCGCTTGTGATTTCAAATCCAATACTTTTTAAAGATCACAGCATAAAGCAATCAATGGCATTAGCAACATTGGCAGATATTATGCCGACTTTTATCGATATAGCAAATGTATCAAACCCGCCTGCAGGACTTGCAGGTGCAAGTTTGTTTCCCATAATGGAGAATAATACTCCTGTTCAGCATAGCATATTATTTACTTATGACGATATCAAGGCTGGCTCTAATAGTAATTGGACAGTTGTGAAAGCTGCTAATCGTATTCGTTGCATCAGGACGGAAAAATGGAAATTCGATTATTATTTTGATGCGTCAACAGCTTATTTCAAGCAATATGAACTATATGATTTAGTTAATGATCCATTAGAAGTTACTAATCTTGCTTACGATCCGGCATACAGTGAAATCAGAAGAGATCTAGAAGAGCAATTGCATCAGCTTGAGATAGAAAAACTCTGGGTCAATATGCCAGAAGATATTTATAGTCTAACGACATTCAACTGACAAAACAGCTTTAAAAATCTAAAAAGAAACAGTTATAATAATAACAAAAACACATATATCATGTCGCAAAATATAAATTCAGGAGTGAATACAGTAAGTTATACAGATTTTAATAATCCTGCCGGACAAACAACAATACAGGGAATAAGAGGAGTTTCGGAGTCTGAAAACGTGTATATTGCAGGTAGTTTATTAAGTGAAAACAATCTTGTTCAGGGATTAATTTACGAAGGAACGCTTAAAACAAAAGGGAATGAAGGCAAATGGCATGTCGTTAATTTCCCCAGTACGCCAACAGCAGAAGTTGTAAACACTTCTTGTTATGGACCTAATAACGGACCATATGGCACGGTACAAATTGTAGGATCTTATAAGATAACTGCCTCTGCTGATAAAGCCCCGAGCGGAAATCTCGGATTTTACTACGAAGGTCCTATTGATGGTTCCGGAACATGGATTCAGGTATCGCCAAACGGAGGAAATACCAACAATGTATTTGTTCACAGCGTAATGGGTGGACTTGCTGTTGGAAATTATGATATTGAAAATGATAAAAACGGATATGCGTTTTTATATAATACCATCAATAACGAATGCACCGATTTTAAAGTGCCGGATTCACTAACTACTACCTTATATGGTATTTGGCATAATGGCGGGGATAGTTACACTATGGCCGGAGGCTATACCAGTCTGAAACTAGGTAAAATAAGCCAGGCCTTTTTGGCGGATTATAATTCTAAAACAAAAGAAATCACTAATTTAAAATCATTTAGTTACAAGAACGAAACAGCCTTATCTATAATTACTCATTTTGAAGGTATTACCATTTCTGATGAGAATGGCTATAATATGCCGTCGGATTGGATTACTCTAAATAGAGAAAAAACCGGAGCATCATTTGTTTCTGTGAAAAGAAATTCTGATGGATCATTTGGAGAAGCACAATGGATTGATATTGATTTTCCAGATTCAAGTGCTACAAGTGCTAATACGGCATATAGGAATAATATATTAGGGATTTATATGGTCGAAGATAATTCGGGAACCAAAGCAATATCTTCTTTTGTTGCAAAAGTAAGTATTTAAAAAAAGGTGATGATATAATTTGATTGAGTTTTTAAGGTTATATCGGTACTGTAAGAAGTTTAAGTATAATTAAAATGGATATGCTAACTTAGCGTGGAGTTAGAGTTAAATACTAAATCTTAAATTTAGCTGATGAAAGAATGTTGTAAAAAAATAACTATGTATAAAATGTAGCTTAACTTTCCCTCCAGTTTTTGTTTGCATATCCAGTGTTAAGTGAGCCTATTAATATACTTCCCATAAAGCAAGAGAAAGAGGGTATGCCCCCCACTTCGTATATCGCCCTGTTTACAAGCTTTTCTGTATTTTCAAATAAAATGGTAACGATTTGGTAACTAAATTACTGTCATCATTAGGCAGTTGTTGTCACATTTTTGACTTAAAACAACTCAGTCCAAATATAATAATATTATTAGATCAAAGCTACTCATTGATACCTTTCTGATCCATTCGAGCTAGAACATGCGCTAAACCATGGAAGACCTAGTTTCTCAAGAGTAGGAAAATTTTCAGATGTGACGAATAAAAAGCTAAAAAAATATAAAAATGCAGCTTAACTTTTTCTCCAGTTTTTGTTTGCATATCAAGACTGCACTGATTACAAATCCGCGCCACCGGAAATAACTCTAATAATCATCTATAATCTTATACGCCGCTATATATACATTTTTAGATTCCATGATTAAATGAAACTGCTCTGTTTCATTTGATTTTACAATTTTAACACTAAAATTGTCGTTGTAAATCTTAATTTTTGATTTGATTCTAATGGAATCTATGACTCCTTTATTTTCTACAATTTCCCAATGTGCTGACTTATCACTTTCAAAAAAATATGAAGCATGAAACCACGCTGACTTATCATTACAATGAAGACCGAATGTATTGACATATAAATATGGTGCGAAATTTTTCTGATTAACAGTCATTTCTTTTATTGACCATGTTCCACACAATGCTTTCGATTGATTTTGTTTACAGCCAACAAATAAGAAAACTGTTGAAACTATACCTAATCTAATACACTTATTTTGTAATCTTTTTATCATCTATTATCTTGATTGTTTTTTTCTCCCCCAGTAGCGTGTATTTACAATCCGTGCTCACTAAATCACATATCCTTAAAAACAAAACTACAACTTTTTAGGGTTGTAGTTTTTAGTTTTAATGGCACGATGGATATGCTAACTTAGCGTGGAGTTAGCATATCCACAACGCCAGCTATATCCGCCCCAATTGGTTTTATGTTGTGTTTACCCTTCAAAATAAGAGCAGTCACAACTCTAGAAACACAGTACGACTTCAGAGTAAGTTGTGTTTACCCTTCAAAATAAGAGCAGTCACAACACGGGGTGAAAAGCATCAACACTTGCAAAAGTTGTGTTTACCCTTCAAAATAAGAGCAGTCACAACCATTCGAGAATTTTTTAACGCCAAATTCCCGTTGTGTTTACCCTTCAAAATAAGAGCAGTCACAACATAAGAAATGATTGATTACTTAATAAACGGGTTGTGTTTACCCTTCAAAATAAGAGCAGTCACAACGCAACAAGCACAAATTGATGCAATGAACGCGTTGTGTTTACCCTTCAAAATAAGAGCAGTCACAACCAAAATCAATTTATATTTTGTCATCTTTGAGTTGTGTTTACCCTTCAAAATAAGAGCAGTCACAACAAGGTTCTTTATCCGGAACACTTGAGGCATGTTGTGTTTACCCTTCAAAATAAGAGCAGTCACAACTTTAATACCTTCTTTTTCCCACCACTCCAAGTTGTGTTTACCCTTCAAAATAAGAGCAGTCACAACAGAAGCGTTCAATCTTGACTATAGTGTTTAGTTGTGTTTACCCTTCAAAATAAGAGCAGTCACAACAGTTTCTTCATTTTCTGTCTTAGCAGCATTGTTGTGTTTACCCTTCAAAATAAGAGCAGTCACAACCTCATATTGTAAAAGCCTTATCATTAAAGGGAAAAATACATATTTTATAAATGTAAAATTTGAATATTCAAACATTAACAGTCTTATCAAAGAGCAATTTTTTAATCCTAATCTAATCCCTAAACATTGCTATTACACTTCGGGTGAATTCTAAAATAACACTACTAGCTGTTTTATCATTTGACACCCCCACCCCGTCTGGATAAGTATGCTTTTTTATCAAGCTATAAAAAATATCCTTCGGGAGCTGATTATGTGCAAACTTATTTCGAATTATAATCAAAAGAAATGCTTTTTGTATCGTATCTGTTTTGGTGGTTAATTCAGCTAGAGTCAATTTATCAAATTGTTTTTCGGTACAATCTAATAACCACTGAATCTCATCTTCCGGAGCTAATTTTCTTTTCCTTAAAACACCATTTACGACATAGTGCTTAAATTTAGGATTGTTTTCAGACTCTAAATCTGTAGGGTGCTGTTGCCCGTCAAAATTATAGCTCTCGAGTATACTTTTTTCGAATAGCTGGATTTCTTTGATTAGCTCTTCACGTCGTATGGTTTCGTAAGAGTCCCGTTTAATGGAAAGTTCATCTTCCAGTTCTTGTTTTGTCCAACGTCTATTGGGATCATAACTAAGAATTGTCTTTACTTTTGAATCATTTAAAAAACGTCGAAACTTACCGATGTCTTTTAACTTGATACTTTCGGCATAAACTTGTCCATCCTTAATAGAAATAGTTTTACTCCAGATAAAGTTATCCTTGATAATATTTTCGGAAGTATCATTTTTTTGACGCTCACTTTGCCTACGAGCATTAGCTTCTTTTTCCAAGCGCTCTTCTTGTGTAAGGTAAAAATCCGAAAGCGATAAGGAAGCATCGTGTTCGAATGTCTTGTTATAAATAGCTTCTGCAATTAGTTTAAGAAATAGATCCTGATTTTTTACTTTTTTAATTTTTAAATCTTGTTTTAACTGAAACAATTCTAATTGTTCTGCTTTAGACAAGTTTTTTTTATTCGCACTAAAATATTCATTAGACAATTGATTTTGCTCAAAAAGCAAGTCGCAATTTCGTTCAAGCTCATAAAAACGCTGGTACAGGTGCGCTTTATAGGTATAGCGATACCAGTCGGCAAAGGCTTCTGGTTGCTCTGTAAGTTTACTATCTTTTATAAAAGTTGGTTTCTCATCAAAGATACCTCTCGGGAAAACTAGTGGTTTGGCCAACAGTCGTTCTTTTTGTTGATCAATTGGATTAATCTGAAACAATCTTTTATTGAATACCGTCCATATGTTTTGCTGTTCAATCAGTTTTTTCAACATTTTTGTATTGGAGCTAAATGACCGGACACCTTCATACATAGCCGTTAAAGTATCTTTTCGGTTGTTAAGGTATCTTTCCAATAACATATCAAAATGTTTACAGGAAATAAAGGCTTTTTGAATACCGCTATTCCAGTTGTAATTGGTGTCTTTGAAATCCCAAACCGATTGTAATAACGAAAAAGCTTCGCGGGTATTCTGATTAAAATATGCAAGGGATTGTTGTAGTTGACTGTGTTGGTAGCCTTTCCAATTTTCGCGGGCATCTTTAGGCATAAAACGGATCAAATCGTCTGTAAGCCAGGTAGCTTCACTACCCAGTTCTTTATTGGTAAAAATAAACTTCCGTTTATGATAAGGTACTCTTGTATCTTTTCTGTTTTGACTTATAGTTGCTAGTTTTTCGTCACAAATTTTGATTTCTTTTTCAATTGAACGTTGTAACTTTTCAGTGTCGATTTTCTCCGTTACGTCTGATCGTCTTAAATTTTTAGTGATTTGGGATGCCGAAAGTTTATCGGATGGGGCATATTTTTCGATTGTAGAAAAACGATCCATTAGTTTTTGAATCATTGTATTTTCAATGGCTTCTGGAGATACTTTACGAACCAGTAATTCATACAACAATGCCGGTAATTCGTTTAACGAAAGCATCGCTGTTGGAGGACCTATATATATCTTTTCGAAGGTTTGCCCTTTAATGTTGGGATCAATAAGAGTGGTCATTTGTTCTTTGGTATACTTGCTTTCAGCTCTTTGATTGCCATCCTCTTTTTCTACTTTAATCTGCTTACTTTTTATTTGTCCAAATAATTTAGCAGCACCAGGAACTTTACTTTTCTGTAGGTTTATAAATATCGGAATGTTTTCCGATACAAAATTATACGAAGGATTAGGGAAGATTTCCCAACCAGAATCGGTAGCTGATGCTTCATTTTTTTCAAAATAATCTGCTTTTAAATTACCGACTTCTGAAAGGTTACCAAATACATTTATTTTTTCTTTTACGATACGATCTGTTTCAAAACTAGTACCGGCTATATTTTTAATTCGTCTGTCATGTACATAGTTTCCTAAATGAATCTGAAAACGCAACGAGGGAAAACCGGCAAATTCATCGAGATAGCGCAATACGAAATAATTGAACTTATTTTCATAACGCTTTCGAATCACCGGATGTATCACAATAGCATCGTTTAGTCTTTTCGTTTCATTACCTTCTTTTATATATTCGTTAATGTCTTCTACAAATTGTTGTTGTTTTTCAAACGAAAGGTTGTTGTAAACTTCATCGGGAACTTTGCTCAATTCGTCTACTATCTGTATTAACAACGTTTCTTTGTCAAATGCAGTACTTATTTTTTGCCGTATCCCTTTAAAGGCTAAATACGAAAACACCCAATGGGTAGCCATAAAACGGAAGCTATTGTTTTTAGCATTAGGAAATTCGGGGTGGTCTTTAACCACCTTGCCTTTAAAACCTTTTATTTGCGATCGTAAATCTTCACCTTCTTTTTTATTCAGAAACATCCCTAATAAGAAAAGGAGTCCGTTTTGAGATATGGAGATTGTATTTTCATAATGTTCCCCATCAAGCAAAGCCGATTTATAAAACGGATTTAACTGATCTTTTTGGTATAGCAGATGAAAGAAAGCATCGTTAAAAACAGCATTATTAATACTTACGGTATCCAGGCTAACTTTTTTTCCTTTCGCCTTTTTATCTTGTAAATCCTTTTTCTTTAAATTGAAAAGTATAGGATATTCTTCTTTTAGGCTTTGTTTTAAAAATTGTCTGGTATGATCATTTTTTTTCTTCAGACGCTTTACATCTAGTATTACCTGTAAAAAGATTTCATCTACTAATGTAAACAGCTTTTTATCAAACGGTAATGATTTATGATAATAGTGAGTATAAAAATTACGCAAAGAATCAATAGTCTTGACTAACACTTTGAATTTTTCTTTGAAATATAATCTTCTAGCTAAATTTTTGTCTATTTCATTTTTAAAGAGGTCATTTGTTACGGGTAAATCTAAATAACCAACTACTGGAAAATGCAGTTTTAAAAAATCAATACGGTTTATGTAATCCGGTTCAGATAATTTTTTTATATCTAAATTATCAATTACGGAAAAATTATCCTTTTCATTTGCCTTTACACCAAAGCGTACTTTATAAGCCTCAAGTGCCTGGTCTATATTATTCTGTGCTAAATTTAGATAACCTGCGAAAAAGTGTTTGTCTTTAAGTAAAGAGTGATCGAATTCTATTTTATTATTTTTTAGTACAATTTCCTCCATGTTTTACCATTTTTAAATTACAAAAGAGACAAATTATAAAATAAATTAATTCAATATTCACAAGTTGATAACTTTTAATAAAGTCGATTTAAGCAAAAATAAAATAGTAAAACTGAGGCTTATACTGTTGTTACAAGAAAGATCAAACCATTATTAACAAACTGAATCTTAATCAGGAAATTATTTTCTTTTAAACTAGCTTTTATATAGTAATGTATTTATCAAAAAAATGTTTTTGTACCTTAAGTTTGATTAGACTTAAAGAAATGAAAAATCGCCTTAACACTTCAAAGCATTAAGGCGATTTTGTTATTTGGCAGGCAAATGTCAGACTATTTAACGAGAGGAAGGGTATGCACCCTTCTTCTTCTATCGCCCTGTTTACAGGCTTTCCAGATTTTCAAATAAAAATGGTAACGATTTGGTAACTAAATTACTGTCATCATTAGGCTGTTATTGTCATATATCTGACTAAAACAACTCACTTTAAAGGTAATGGTAAATTATTAATAATTCATAAATTCAGAACAACTATTGTTATTCTCCTTTTTGATATTTCTCCTCAATTTCCTTATTCAATTCTTCTGACTTTCCATTCAACTCCTCTACGAGTTTAAAAACTTGAGTTTGTGGATTATACTGAGCAAAATTTTCGCCCACCATTTTATTACTCAAATCTTTCGCCCATCTAATTGCTAAATCCTGATTACCAAATTTCTTTAACAAATCATACATCCCAGGATGATTTTTCACATATTCAAAACGAGGACTTGATCTCGGCAACTTTGCATTTATCGCGTTTTCAATAGCTTTTTCATATTCTTCTCGTTTCATCGCTGTAATTCGATTATGAAAATGAAATAAATACCATAGCTCAAAAGCTTCATTACTCCAAGCGCAATAAATATCATTTGCTTTTGCTTTTAATATAGCACTATTAAAAGATGTTGATCTAAAACTATCTCTATCAAAAACAGCCCATACCCTATCGTACTTTTGTTTAGATTTATTTCTAAGCTCAATTGCCTTCTCTACAACTTTTAAAGTACTAATACCTCCTCCATCTAATTCAATATTATGCACCTTTTTACCAAAACGTCTCGGAAATGATTTAAAATAATTTGGTTCTGTTTTCTTTCCTTCACATACTATTAAAAAAAATGCTTCAAGATCTCTGGGTTCATTCTTTTTATTTTTTTTTGAAAAACGCTTTTGTAGTGCGTTATCAATTTTTATAGTTCTGGCCATTTCCTAATCTATTAATTATTAATATACGGTATAGCTCCATAACGCCCTCTAATATAATTCCTTTCAATATTAGAATCATTTCTCACCTTCCCTCCGTCAGGTAAGTTGAAATCATAAAGTGAATACAGATCTGTCTGTTCAAAATCGTCCTTTTCCGTAAACCAGATTTGATCTCTCCTAAAGAGATCTTCACCTAAAAGATTAGTATCATGTGTGGCAAAAATTAATTGAGCATTATTTGGATTTGTTTCGGGGTTATTAAAAATCTCTACAATATTTATTGTTATTAACGCATGTAACTTAGCATCAAGTTCATCAATTATCAAAACTTTTCCTGAAATTAATGTATCAAAAATAGGCCCTGAAAGATCAATAATTTTATTGGTCCCCTCAGACTCATTATCAGATTTATCAAAGAAAACTTGATCCACAATATTCCTTTTTTTATCAAACTTATTGTGAACTGTCTTCATTGTTACTTGCGTTTTCCCTGTTAGTTCCTTAATTAACTTAGACCTAATTTTTTCTGGCAAAACTTCCGGAAGCTCAGATGGATTAAAAACAGTCTCAATAGTTGTTACATTTTTAAACCCCAAGTTTAATTTTTGAAATAGCGCCAAAGATTCATTACAGCCATCTAAGTTCTCATGGAGCATTCTTAAGGTAAAGCCATTGTAGTCATTGTGGTCCAATCCTGAAAGCACATTCAAATCTTTAAAAAATTCTAATACTTTTTTTGAAATTTTCCCTCCTAATTGTGCTACTAAAGAAATAAATAGTCTGTTATCATTAGTTGATTCCTCCTTTCCAATTCCTTCTTCAAACTTATCTGCTACCCCAATACCATCTTCGGTTCTAATAAAAAAAGGTTTTTCATTTTTTTTAGTTTTTCCTGAAAACAACCATTCATTAACAATATTCTTTTCATTGTACTCAAAGCCATATCTATATCTAATGTCCTCTTTCCAAAATACCGCTTCAAAATAAGTAGGCTCTTTTTCACTTTCAGTTGATAGCAAAAAAGGGCTATAATCTAAATCATCTGAATCATTCAATCTTACAGACCGAATTACCACTTCTCTCATTCTATCAAGAGCTCTAATAAGATTACTTTTCCCACTTGAATTCGCTCCATAGATTACAGCCGAACGAACTATCTTTTCTCTATTATAAGAAATCACATTCTTTTTAAGCTCAGAAATCCCTTTGGCTTCAAGGTTTAATGTTCTTCTATCGTAGAAAGAAAGAAAATTACCAACAGTAAATTGAACTAACATATTGATATAAATTAGAAATTATTAGATAAATATAAAATAAACAACATTTTCAATTGTGTTTAAAAACAAACACATATTGAGAGACATTATCAAATATAACACAAAAATACAAAACAAAAACGCAAAACAACACCAAAATTGAGGAAATTTCTCAATTTGCAACAGAAAGACACAAACAGCCTTAATTGTAACGACAACTTACTTGTTAAATAATCGAAAATTTGAAGAATAATTTGTTAGAGTTTTAATACTTAAATATTTTAAAAGGCAATGGATTACTGTACAACGTTAAATTTTATATATTCGTTATTCCTAAACATCCGACAGATAGATTTATTCATAAGGCTTAGCGGAATGTTAGTGATCTACAGATGGTCTCCCGATGTCAAAATAAATCCAACAGACTAAGAAATTTAAGAGTAAAATATGATTGACCTAGAAGACTTTGAACAAGAAAGGGAATGCGTTTACAAAAATGAACGCTATGCCGTTCGTGACAACGGAGCAGTATTGCGCTATCCACTTGACGGAAGACGATCAAGACCATCCGATAACAAATGGACTTTGGGCAAACTAAACAGTAAAACAGGATATTTAGAAATTGCTTCTATACGAATTCACCGAATAATTGCTACTGCATTTCATAGCGAATCGCCAACAAAGGAACATGTTGTTGACCACATTGACACAAACAAACAAAATAATCGCCCCGATAATTTACGTTGGGTAACAAGATTAGAAAATATTTTACTTAACCCAATTACAGCAAGACGTATTGAAATTATTTGCGGCAGTGTTGAAGCGTTTCTTGCTGGCCCTTCAAAATTTCGAGACAAATTTACAGACCCAAACTATGAATGGATGTGCGCTGTTACAGCAGAAGAGGCGCAAATTAGCTTAGAACGAATGCTGTCCTGGGCAAATAACAACAAACCCTTAAAAGGAGGCTCATTGGGAGAATGGATATATAATCGAGAAATAATTGAAACCCCAACTACCACCAAGCCCAATTACATGCTGTCAAAAACTCCAAATGCCGCACAACGTATAAACTACCTTACTGATAAACCAAACGAATATCCAAGTACTCCCCAAGCGTTTGAAGGCAATCCATTAACTACATATCATAATAATTTGAAAGAGGGAGTACCTTTCTTTAGAAATCATAATGGAGAATATATAGTTGTCAAACACGGATTCTCTAAAGATAAGCACGCGCTATATGTAATGACAAAGTCTGCTTATGTATGGAGAGAACGAGAGAATGGAGAACATATTCCTATACCCGTAGCTGAACTTTCAGAAAAGATTTCGGATAAGGATTTACCTCACTCACTTACCAAAGTAACTTATGAAGATGGTTTGTTTGTACATACAAAGATAGAATTGGGTTTTCACCCAACAGAAGAGTTGTACGAACTATTCGCCGACTATACCGGACAGCTATAAGCCAGTTTGATGACTAACAAGAAGTATTGTCGTAAAATAGACTAACAGTAATGGAAAATAAATGAGAATATTTTAATTATCTAAGTCATAATAATATTTCTCATTTATATCCTGTTTTATATGTTTTATCAAGCTTATTTTGAATTATTGTAGCAACCACTAATACTTCTGTCATTTCGGTGAGCTGTGTATCTTCTAACAGTTTTGGATCATGCGCTTTAGGATTTCTATACATACTAAAAAATCCCTTTATAAAATTAGCAAATCCCTTATGTTCACTTTCATCACTTTCAGATTGTAAAAGATTGAATGCCAACATTGGTTTTTTATCACTCCCTAAACCAAAACATTCATCAACTAATACTGCTCCGTCGGAGATATAACCACTTTTTAGGCGAAGTTTATGAGCAATGCTTTTAGTAATTTCAAGAATAGCATGAAAATAGTTTTCATTAAGCCATTCAGATTCGCAATAGGGTAAAATATCCTGATGAATTCCAATTCCGTGAACTCGTTCTTTTATTTTCATAGCACGCCCCTTCGCTTCGGATATAGTTTTAGCTTTATCTACATTTTTTGGCTGACCTTCTTTATTTATTTCGATTCCTTCAAAAAGTAATTTTTCATTTATAGAAGTCCTATGTTTTTCGAAACTCGATTCACTGTCATAACGTTTAGGGTCTATAATTTTCAAAATAAAGTTTAAAACATTATTACCACAATTATCTTGTTTTTGCCTTGATGTTAACGTATAATAAATTCTATCTGGTTTATTTGTGCCCTGTATATACCGATTGAAAAGTGTACCAATATCCAGTTGAAAAGTGTACCAGTTAGCAAGGATTAAATCGTCCCTTTAGAATGAACTAAAGGGGCCATAATTCATGTTAGAAGTGGAGACAAATCATAAGATTATATTACTCTATTATCGGGAGGGACTAAGCCAGCGGAAAATAGCAAAGCAACTCCATATTCACCGAAGAACCGTTCGGGAGCGGCTGGCAGAATACGAGGCCTTCAAGTCATCTCCGCTGAGTGATCAGGATAAGCCCTCTTCACTGCTCAACCAATATCTCAGGACAGGTTCAGTTTATAATAGTGCCAACCGTTCCAAACGGCGGTTAAACGACCAAGTGTTGGAGGTAATCAATACCTGTCTGGAAGAAAACACGGCGAAACGTCTAGACGGGCGTTCCAAACAACAGCTTAAGAATATAGATATCTTGGAAAAGCTGCATCAACTGGGCCATCAGCTGAGTTATAGCACACTTTGTGATCATATTTCCAAGACTACCCAGCTTGCAAAAGAAGCCTTTATCCGTCAGCAATATGCACCTGGATCTTGTTGTGAGTTCGACTGGGGCGAAGTTAAACTGTATATAAAGGATAAATTATGCAGGTATTATCTGGCGGTTTTTACCAGCGCTAACAGCAATTACCGCTATGCCCTGCTTTTCCAGCATCAGGATAGCCTGGCTTTTAAAGAAGCACACATCTGCTTTTTTGAGCATGTAGGTGGCGTTTATCACCAGATTGTTTATGACAACATGCGGGTGGCGATATCGCGGTTTGTTGGCCGTACCGAGAAGATTCCTACCGCAGGGTTGTTAGAATTGAGCCGCTGGTATCAATATCAATGGCGTTTCTGTAATGCGGCTAAAGGGAACGAAAAGGGGCATGTGGAACGCAGTGTAGAATATGTGCGTCGCAAGACCTTTGCTTTTAAAGATCATTTTGATGACCTGCAGCAGGCACAGAATTATTTACAGTCACGATTGGGTGAATTGAATGAAAGAACATTAACCGGACAGTTGCAAAGTCCGGCTGCAGGTCTTGAACTGGAACGCAATGGGCTGTATTCCTATCCAGGCTGCATGGAAAGCTTTAGCGGGGAAAACCTTAAAGTGGACAAATACGCTACCATCTGTTTTGCAACCAACCGCTATTCGGTGCCCGACCATTTAACTGGAAAAATGGTTTTTGCCAAGGTTTATTCCCAATGGATCAAAATATATGACAGTGACCAGGTGGTGTGTTGCCATGAAAGAATCTACAGCCGGCATGGCTGGCAAATCGATATTGAACACTACTTAAGTACTTTACAGCGAAAGCCCGGCGCTGCTGCCGGTTCTGTTGCGTTAAAGCAGGCACCCGCCTGGGTGCAATCACTTTATCAGGACCATTATTACCAGAATCCGCGTGCGTTTATTGAATTGTTGCAATATCGCCAACAACATCATATCAGCAGTGAGGAACTCTGTGCCTGTATTGCGCTGCTTGCCCGGCAGTTTCCCTCCAATGTAAATAATGAGCATATCATCGCCTTGCTAGGCAATCAGCTGGTACAGGAGCCAGAAATAGATGAGCCGGATGCAATTGCCCTTCGTTCTATGGAAAACCTGCTGGAATTGGCAGAGATGATGAATAATTACATGAACACTGGATTAAATATAACAAGATGAACAAAGAAACATTAGAACACATTCAGCAGATCAGCACTGAATTGAGACTATCTGCTTTTCGTAAAGACCTTGATCAGGTCATTACCACTGCCCTGAAAGAGGGAACCTCTTTTGAAGAGGTCCTTCTAAATCTGCTGCTTGCCGAGCAGCAGATCCGCCTGGTGAACCGACGTAAAGCCCAGCTGCGAAATGCTGGTTTCCCGCAGTTGAAATATCTACAGGATCTGGTCAGAACAGAACTTCCTG
Organism: Flavobacterium sp. UBA4197; assembly: GCF_002379575.1. NCBI lineage: Bacteria > Pseudomonadati > Bacteroidota > Flavobacteriia > Flavobacteriales > Flavobacteriaceae > Flavobacterium > Flavobacterium sp. UBA4197. Next base: position 187,764 of record NZ_DFUB01000018.1, on the reverse strand, counting down.
CCGATGCCATGGCGCAGCTACCGCTGCTGGAAACCTTGGACTTTATTGATGCCGGACAGAATGTTATCCTGGGTGGAAGTCCAGGAACTGGCAAAACGCATATCGCAATTGGACTTGGAATCAAGGCTTGTCAGCAGGGAAAAAGCGTGCTGTTTACCTCTATTCCCAAAATGCTGACACAAATCAGGGAATGCCATTCTTCCAGAACCCTGCGTGCTCTGGAGCTAAAGTTCGAGAAATATGACTTGGTTATCTGTGATGAACTGGGCTATATCTCCTTTGATAAACCAGGCGCTGAAATGCTCTTCAACCACATCTCATTAAGAACCGGTATCAAATCCACGATCATAACTTCCAACAAATCCTTCGAGAAATGGCATGAGATCTTCGGTATGGATACAGTATTGACAGCGGCACTACTGGATAGGCTTACTCACAAATCTTTCCTGGTAAATATGAATGGAAAATCCTATCGGATGAAGGAAACTAAGAGCATGATGGGGTCAAAAAATGTTAACAAAGCAGTTGAAATAACGGCCAATACCTAAAGAAAAAAATAATAAACTGAGCTGAGATGTGCAGCCAGTAATGAACTAAATATCTTACATTTGAGCCTCGCTAACTGGTACACTTTTCAACCGGAATCCTGGTACATAATTCAACTGGTATAAACATGCCCTCATTAGTATCTATTAAACCCGAATTGTGAAACTGCTCACTAATTTGTTTATTGGTCAAAATTTCCTCTCCTATTATCTTGGAAATACTTCTTAATGTACTTGAATTGAAACTTTTTATCATCTAAATATGGTTCGTTTATAATAATTATTATCCTTTGTTAGAAACAAAATCCTCTCGAATAATATAGGCTGATGAGGATGCTCCTCGGTCAATTAGTGCATCAAGGATTTTAATAAACTGAACCCTTGACTTTTGATTGTTTGAAATTGCCTTACGCAACTTACTATCATAATGTCCCCGTATTATGATACTCTCAAAATAAAACAACTGGTTTTTGTCCTCCCCGTAATATTCTTCTATTCTGCCAGCAAGCCACTCAATTGCCTCGGGCATCAACTCCTTAAAACCGATCCCGGAAATCAGTTTCACAGCTGATGTAAGATCACCTTTCCCCTTAACAAGAGGTCGAAAAAAATCTCTCTTGCCTTCAAGTGGTTTCCAATCCCTAACAGATGAATTAAAGGATACATCGTTGAGAAGTAGCTTTTTGTTGAAATAAAGAATCTCATTACTCAGCGATCTATAAGCCAAATGTTCCCACAATATCCAGAAAGAAACTGTATACTCTTCGTCTTCAATTACTCTCCTGATGACCTCATCTAAGCATTTCTCTACAAATTCATAACATTTATGCCGGTTCTGCCTATTAAATTCAGGATTAAAAGCCCACCCAGTAAGCTGGTCCATAAATTCCTTGGAGATAGTTTCAGGTTGTTTAAGTAGGAATAACGAAAACTTTTCATGGAAAAGTTGTTGTAATTTATAATGTAATTTATCATTGTAAGATTCGCGCTTAGTATTAATATATTGCAGTATAAAGTCCAGGAGTCTACTGTAGAAATTCCTTAGTTCTATGATTGATGTATTATCAGGAATGATTCGTAGTGCTTCAAAAAGATGCCACGTACCTCCCTCATCAAAGTTTACAGGTTCCATGCCTATTGGAATTCCCTTCGAAATGGTTGATAAAATTTCTTGATAACCCTTATCAAACAATTTCTCCTTTTCAGAATACCAATGTTCATTGCTTTGATTTCCTGAAATATTTTTTCTCCGAGACCAATTCCAGTTTTTTAAAAATACCCTTTTTAACTTTTGAAAGTTTGAGACATTTTCGTCGGGTTCCTTTACAAGGCTTCGCATGTTCAATATGTGCCGTAAATGGGAAATCTCACAGTATTTTACCATTGCTTCGATGCAACAGGTCACAAATTCAGGTTCGGCTTTCCAAAGCTTCTCGTTAATCGACTGTATTAGCATATTCCTTGAAAACTGGTCCTCAAGGAATAATAATGAATAGAACACATACTTCCTTAATTCAGTACGCTCTTCCTCAGCAGCGTGTAACAGGAGTACGGGTAATGAATAGAATGCGCCTTCAATTTCAAAACTCGAAAAATTGATCTCCATATCATACCGCTGGCGGGTGAACAGTTGGTAATTAACAATGTGCCCAATTTTTTTTCGGCACCACTCACGCTCCTTTTCATTCATCTCAGTAAAGAAGTCCCTTACTCCGATTGCGGCGAAGGCTCCGGTATTTTTATGGTATTTATGGATGGCATCATTTAGTTCCCCTGTCTGTACCGAAGGGAAATAAAGTGACCATTGATCGTAGTTGTCATTTTCGACGGTCTCATTTTTTTGTTTTTTTATCGACCACATGGATGCCTGAAGGATGCGATTAGCTTCCTCTTGAACTTTTTGCTCGGCTATTACCTTTTCCCTTAGATCTTCAGCAAGTTCAGGTTCGACCAAAAAACCATTTTCTACTTCCTTGACGACTTTGTATTTCCTACGATCCATTTTTGCAAGCATAAACCGCCACTTTTCTTCCGTAGGATTCTCCGCATTGAATTGGTCGAGTATTTCGAATATTTCTTGATGGAGCTTGCCAAGGCTGAGATTAATTACAAGCTCACCTATATTGCCATTTCTGTGATCAAGGAAATTGAACTTATGCAGTTCCTTTTGTCTCCTGAAGGAGTCCTTACCTACACTGGATGGACTAAGGGCCTTTCTTTCATTTACAGATCGCAAAAGGTCCCAATCATATATTTTTTTAATCCTAAGTACCGGAAGCATATGTATTCCTGCAAGGTTACGATAGGCATATGTAACACTGAGCAACACAGCCGTAGTCATTACATTGTTACTCTTGGTAAGTAGTTTTACGAAAAAGTCATCCCAAACTTGTTTAAGTACTCCCCTATAACTATTTTCCTCTACTTCAGAGACATCCTTACCAAGGGACAACAAGAAACTTTCGAGTGCCATCAGCACTGATTGTAAAAGATTAGGGATTGCCACGGTGGTGCCCCTGTAGGCCGTCCAGAGTATAGGACTGGCATACTGCTCATACACCTTCCCATCTGGCATAGTTAGCTGAATAACTGAACGCTCTTCTTTAACAGGTATAAAATCATTATTGATTCCATAACTTGATTCCACGTAGGTATTCGCAACATGGTTTAGCATCTTGATAATGAAGTCAAGTGTCTTGTAGGGTTTCGCATATAGCAGGTTTAATATCGGGGTCTGCTTTGGGCTGGCAGGAAAATAGGTCATACCTGTGCTTTCCTTAAGCCCGAACTGGCTTTCTTCGTGCATCCCACTACCCGGCAGCGACCTGAATGGCGCTTCGCGCATCATTTCTTCTATTTCCTCCTTCGTAGGAGCATAATAGAACCACTTTTTCTCTGCTATTTGCATTACAAGCTCGGGAAAATATTGACAGATTCTCACGCTTTCATGTCCATCAAGTACGATATCTACAATTTTGCCGTACAGTCCAATCACCCTGTAATCGTCATCCCGCTTATGACATTGGAATGCAGTCTCAATCAATGTTTTGAGTTCATCTTCTATGATTTCTGTTAGCCTAAAAAGCAAGTGTATCCCATCGTACGTGTTGACACCGTAGGTCTTACGTTTCTCCCTGAATTTATTGTCTCTCACATAAAGGTCATAATAACGCAAAAGAATAAGGCCCGCTGAACGTGCTTCGCTGGGCAAGGGTTCAAAATCGTTTAGACCTTTCTCCCAATTCATCAACATCATAAATACAAGATGCATCTGACTATTTAGCGCATCGAGGTTGATTACAATAAATTCGATCAGGTTACGCCAGCCTTCACCGTATGGTTTGAGATTTACATTGTGGTAAAGTTTTAGCCGTTTGGCAGGTTCAATCTGGTCAATAAAGCTAAAATCCGGCTCTTGACAAGCAACCTTTAGAAGAAATACTACCCTTTTGAAGAACTTAAACTTATCTAAAAAAAGTAACTCTTTGTTCTCACTTAGGAATTGCATACTATATGATGATTGCATAGCAGCAATGATGACCTCATCTTTCCAATGGTTTGGCACGTCTGTGTCGTCAAGCGTAGCGGTGAGTAGCTCCCCAACATTTTCTGATCCTGATTGTATAAGGTCTGAAACCCAAAGCCTAAAAGCCCTGCGGATAGCTGCTCCTGACCCCAATTTCTCAAAAAAAACTGCTTGATTATCATTACAGGACAGATGTATTTGATAGCCGATCTCGATATACCTTGTTATTGCCCAGTCCTCATAAATATCATGTGCCGCAGCATAACTTTTCCGAAATACGGGTTCGGGATCGATGATATTGTCGGCTACGAGTGCTTCTGCAATTTCGGGACTTAAACCAGCTATAGTTGTATAGGGACTCATAGAAGAGGCTCGCTGTATGGCGATATTTGAAAATGCTTCTCCTCGCTGTTTTCGGATATTGGCATCAGGCTCTTTTTCTTTTCCTTCTACGACATACTCCCACATTAGCTCCCTGAATTTGGCCTCGGAAGTTATTTCTAATCCTAATTTTATCTTCGTCAGGATTGTCGCCTTGTCAAGATTGAATGGTATTTCCAATATCTTGGCGATAGATTTATTTTGAAGTAGGGATTTCACCACTGGATACTTGTCAGCAACAACGTGTAACTCGTCCTTGCAGAGAAGCGGTATTTCAAATGGAAGAAATGCCGGAAAATCACGTAGAAACCTTATTTTCAATTGTTCTACCGCATAATTTCTGCACGTGAGAACCAACTTTATATCATTATTTTTTGAAACGAGTTCAAAGAAATCTAGTATCGTATCAGCATTTCCAGTTTCAAGCAGTTTTTCGATACTGTCAATGACCACTATTTTATTTTTTGCGCATGCTGGTGAAAAAAGTACATTTTCAAGTCCATTTACGAGCGAAAATGGCTGTGCAGAAAATATTTCATCGATACTTTTGCGATCAAGCTGCTCTCCTTGTATCGCGATAATTTGATGATCTGTATCAAATTTAGATAGGGCTTTCTTTATAATAGCGGATTTCCCACTACCAGGTTTTCCACTGATTAGCGTCAATCCTACTTTTGTAATTTCGGCAATTACTTTCTCAGTAAGATCACTGCGTTCAAGCTCTAACTCTCCAATACGCATCCTTATCCTTGAGAACACTCTTTCGCTATTACTTTCTAGTCTCTCAAGGTCTTTGAATATCGACTCGTTTGTTTCTATTTGTTTAAGGTCTATACTTTTTTCACCTAGCTCATCGAGTAACCTATTGATTAGTTTAAGGTCTATTCCCTTTATCCGTCTAGTCGTTTGCTCATAAGCTAGAAAAACACCTGTGACGTATTCGGTTCCACCTGCCACCACAAGTATTGGACTGCCAGAATATCCTTCGACCAATATATCGGAATTGTAATGACCTATGACCGGATCAGAAACCTCTATCTGGATTTGGTTTTCGTAATCTTTATCCCCCATCACCGTTAATTGATAGAGACTCCTTTTAAATTCGTAGTCTACGGCCCGTGGGAAACCAGTAATCTCTATTTTTGCTCCTCTCCCAGGGAAGGCACTAGTTTTCAGTGCAAATTTAATATCAACAGAATCCGGAAGTGCTGACTTTGGGATGATAAGCACGCCAATATCCTCCGTTAAGTTATTGCTACCGAAGGCGATCTTATCGGTATTAATTACCTGATATTCCGTAATATTTGCATGTGAAAGGAAACCAATGCAAATTTCCTCCTTCTTCCAAGGCACATCATTCTTACGATCTACTAGGCAATGTCTTGCTGTTATGACATAGGCAAATCCATCATTTTCTTCGGGGCATATTATGAAGCCACCGCCACTTCCTATTGGATTAGTTATTCTTACTATAAATGGGCTTATATTATTCATCCGAGTGTAAAATGTAGAAAATTGTTACTCCCTTCTGGAAATCGTACATCTATGTTGTGATCTGTATCTATTTCAAAAATAGAGGTCGTGAGGGCGTTTTTCTGAGTTATATGAAAGACAATATCTTTATCAGGGTTCGCAGACAGGATCTTCACGAATGTTTCTTTGTTCGGAAGATTGAAACGGTTATAGGCATCAGCAGATACTATGAACTCCCCGCAGTCTATAAGTTCAAGTAGTGCAGCACTTATATTGCGTCCACTTCCATGATGTGGCACTTGCATATATTTCAATGTAAGCTTTTCTTCCGGCCACAATCTACTTATGGATGCAGCTACAACCCAAGGATGGCTATCAGCCATGAATAATATCCGCTCTTTGTTATATTCTAGGACAAAGGCAATGCTAGAACCATTTTCCACTGAAGTGTCTTTCAATTCTTTACTGAGATCGAAATCTTCGATTTTTTTCTTATAGTCGTTCTTTCTCCCATCCTTTAAGTCCGATTCCTTTCTCTCACGAATTATTTTTTCTTTATTTTCCCATGATTTCAGCAATGCCTGCTCACTAATGTGATCAGGGGAAAGGATAAACGCTGTTGCTCCCCACAGGTCGACTTTATTTGAACTATCAGTGATGTTATTCACTACGTTGGAGTTTTGCATTAGGTACTCCCTGAGGGTGATCGCTTGTGCATAACTTTTGAGATTGTCACTACGTAAACCACTGTCATAATCCCAAATAGAATAATTAAACCAGAATTTCGTCCGTGAAAGATCAGTAGCAAGTAAAAGTTCAGTATCCTTCAGCAGTCGCAGAACACCTCCAATGTGGTCGTCATCAATATGGGTAATGATCCATAGATCGATAATTTCCTTTTTAATATTTACTATTTCGTTGATCCTAACTCGCAAAGAAGTTTCATATATATTACCTTTTTCACTACCCCCATCTATTAAAATATTATGGGGGTTGCCGTCATTCCCAATAAACCTGATATGTATGGCATCCGCACACCCAGCATCTAAAAAATCTATATCCATTGAAAGCGTTTTGATTAGTCTTGCTATGAGCTAAAATTACAAATATTTGGCATCAAAAATACTTTTTAAGGTTGATTCTTAGATAACCTATTAGATATTCCTCGCTATTACGATCTATGCTTTAGGAACCATTTAATTAACCCCAGATTCTTTCACTGTCAAGACCACTAAAAACGGTAAACTTTTCCAACAGAAAAGGATAAAAAGGCAGCTAAGTTACTACGGGCGATTTCCCACGCACCAGCCGCAAAAACAAAATTACTTGAACAGTTCACCCCCCAAAGGGTCCCCCCCATTAAATGCAATTTTCTTTTTGGCCAGGCTACGCCCGTAAACTAGGTCGCTTTCTTTTTTTCCTTTTTTTCTTTTGGAAAAATTCACAACAAAAAAAACAGGGAGCTGAGAAAAACAAGCGAAACAAAATTGTACAACTTAAAACACAAAAAGATGAACATTATCGGACGAGTGACAGCAGATGCAAGCGTGCAAACCCTGTCAAATGACAAAACAGTGGTGAATTTCTCAGTAGCTACCAACGAAAGCTACCGTAACAAACAGGGCGAAAAAATCGAACAAACTACGTTTTTCGATTGCTCGTATTGGCTAAGTGCCAAAGCTGCAAAAATCTTAACAAAAGGTGCATTGGTAGAACTTACCGGAAGGATAAGTGCAAGAGCATGGACAGGCGCAGACGGACAGGCAAAGGCTAGTTTGAATTTTCACACCTCCAATATCAAACTGCATCATAACGGAAAAAAAGCCGAAACAGGGCAGCAGCCCGCAAAAGAGCAAGCCGCTCACGAAAACTTTGCGGAGGATGACATCGACGATGATATGCCGTTTTAATAACCCTAGTTAGCCTAATATAAACCTATTTAACATTAAAAGCCATGACAACAATAAATATAGCAGATGCCGCAATCTACGTAGGAACGTATAAAAAATACAATGAGGGTTCACTTGGTGGAAAGTGGTTAAAACTTTCAGACTACGCAGACAAAAAGGAGTTTTACAAGGCTTGCAAAAAGTTGCATAAAGACGAACAAGACCCGGAATACATGTTTCAGGACTACGAAAATATACCGGAATCACTAATCAATGAAAGTTGGATAAGCGACCGCTTTTTTGAGGTTAGGGATGCAATAGAGAATATGGGAGAAAATCTAAAAGAGCCTTTTATGATTTGGTGCAATAACGGGTGCGGTGATTTGTCAAAGGAAGATATAGACGACTTAATTAGTGCTTTTGAAAGCGAATACATCGGCGAGTACGATAGCGAAGAAGATTATGCACGTGAACTTATCGAACAAAGAGACGATTTAACAGACTTCGCAAAGCAGTACTTCGACTACGAAGCCTATGCAACAGACCTTTTTTGTGGGGACTATTGGAGCAATGGCAGATATATTTTTCAGAATCCTTAAAAACATTTTTTAATCATCGGTAACCGCCAAATGGCGGTTGCCATAAAACAGTATAAATCAAAATTTAGCTTATGAAAACTTTAAATACGAAGGCAAAAACGATCTTTTGTGAGTTGATAGACAAAATGGAATCTTTAGATCACCTTAAAATCACAAATGAACCAATGATCCCATTGGTAATAGAATACCTACACGTAAACATTTCAACCCCTATCGGCATAGGAAAGCAATACAGCCTTTGCCACTATTTCAAACAAAACGGTGATCAGATGCAAGACCCGGAAATGTGTTTTATCGTTGTAGATAACCGAACGCAAACCAATTGCAACATTGATCTCGTTTCAATTGTACCCTATATGTTTCAACAAGCATCGGGCGGGATTTATCAGGAAAGCATTTTTTTTGAAAATTTCAAAATCGCTGAAATAAACCATAAGATACAACGAGATCACACGCTGTTCGCTGATTTTTGGCTGTCGAATATTCAACAATCAGGCTACCTAGATGAACAAATGTAAAAATTATGGGTAAGCCATTCACAGCAGAAAGATTGGAAAACATCCGTAGGATTCGCAAGGCAAGACGACTGTTTAAGCAACAACCATTATTTGCCTTTTTGATCATGCTCGAAAGTTATCCCTACTATAGCTATGAAAAATTCACAGACGATTTACGAATAAGATCAAAGAGGAAAAAGCGGAAAGGCAAGAGCAATCTCCAACGTTACGGGAGATACTTCAGAATGATGGAATTGATCGGATTATACAATAAGACAGGCAATGTAGACTTCGCAATTCAGTCAGCCAAATTACGGGAGCGATTAACAAAACCATATAGGGTACAATTTAAATTGAATAATGTTCGATTGGAGTACAGATTTGCGGCAACAATACCAATTCACCGGATTGAAGAATTGGTAAACAAGTTAAACGACTGCAAACAGGAGGAACAAGCAAATAAGATCGTAGCCCTTTTTCGGGAAACACTACACATTAACTAATACAAACGGATATGAAAGTAACAGACTTGAACGGTTGCGACCTTGAAGTAACTGACCTTGAAAATGCCATCGAAAAAACAGGATGGTACAAAGAATATGAACACATTCCGCCTGTAGAAAGCGACAAGCAGCGCAAAGCATACTGGTCGGATTTACATGATAAACTATTAAAACTAAAAGAGCAACAAAATGAGCAATCTAGCAGATAAAACGCAGTACAAAGCATTGAGCATCATCGCTAATATGGTCAGGGAATTTGAAAGGCTTCATTATTTAGACATGACCAAAACTGACGATTACGATGCCTGTCAAGCCCGCAACCTTTTAGAGGGCATCATTCAGTCCAACGGCTATAGAATAAATTATGACAACAAGATCAAACACCCACTTTTAAAAGATAGAGACAATGGAAAATGAAAAAGCACTCACCGATTGGCTTTACAATCGATTTGTAGAAGCATCCCGCAAAGGAAAGCATGAACAGACGGACATCTATTTAGAACTATTAAACAAATGCGTTAACACCATGACACAACGCAAATTCGGCACTTTAAGACGGTTTGCGCGGGGACGGTTAAAAACCATTTACACCGCACTCAAAAATGGAACAGTAAAAAAACTGCTCCTAACAGGTGACGAGGGAACAAAGGAATTTGAAAAGACGATTTCAGACTATGAAAAAAGTCTCCGGGAAATGAATTTCCCGGAAGAAACAATAAAGGAATTGGTAATAGAAAAACGAATTAACTATGGCAACGACTAATTTTTTCAGACAAGTAGCAAGATTAAATATAACAGGCTCCCTACTATTAAATATTGCTAAGGGCGAGGATGACAAGCTGATCGTTTCGGTACTGTTACAGAATCAAGGTTGCGGAGATAAGGCAAAAAGCCTTATCCCTCCTTTGACCTTTACCGAAATTCCTCAAAAAATTGATGAAGCATTTTTTGAGGACATAAAAAGCCCGATGGAACTGACTTCTGCCGTAATGGTTGATATGGAAAACTACTTAAAGCAAGTAGAAGCCGCCAAATCACAATCCGCATTGGAAAAATCAAAAGCTTCCAAACCTGTAACTGCACCTAAGACCGAAACCAAACAGGACAAATACAATGCAGCAATGCAAAAGGTGGACGAACTCGAAAAAAAAGGAGAATTTAAAGAAGCTTGGATTAAAGTCCCAATGGCAGAGGAATACCCGGAACACGCAGAGGAAATTCAAAACCGGAGAACCTCCCTATCTGCAAAGTTTGCCCCTGACCTATTTAACGCTCCGGCAACACCCAAACAACCGTTAGAAGAACCTAAAAAGGAAAATGACCCATTATATCCGGCTTATGCAACAGGCGAAATTGAGCAAGAATGGGAAGAAGAAGATCAAGATCAGAATAATTAAAACCGAAGATTATGTTATTAGCAACGCAATTAAAACGAGTTTTCATCCTAACAGAAAACGGACAGGAAATTAAGCTATCTGACCCCGAACCTCAATGGAGTTGTGAAGCGGTCATGAACTTTTACAGCAATATGTACCCTATTCTAACCACCGCCAAAATATCCGCTCCTCAAATCATAGGCGATGCCGTACAGTACCATTTTGAGAGTGCTATGGGGACAAAAGGTTAAACCATTAAAACAAATACGATGAAATATGCACAAACAAATTATAGCGGGAACAATTACCATACCCACACAACAGCAACAAAAACAGTTACACCGACAATTAAACGAGTTCGCAAATTGGATGCAACGACCAAAAGATGCAAACGAGGTTCTGCGGGACAAGCAGCGATCTGTCCCGATAGCAATGTTACCAATGGTTTTTTAAAAAGTTCATTTTTACCAAAATTAGAAGCACCCGAAAATTTTAAGGCTTGTAGTGAAAGCCAAAAAACAGAAAGTGATTTTTACTTGTCGCTCGACCACTTGGCTAAACATTATCATTTAACGCCAATGCAATCTAAACAGTACGGCTATCCATATAATATTGCTTTGGCTTTGAATGACATAGAAACGCAGTTATCTAGCAAAATCCGGGATTGGGAAGAACTCCGGTTGATACAACAGGATAAAAAAACGTATTTCACAACCGAAGAACGTTACAATACAAGAGCAACGCTTTATTACATTCCGGTAATACCACTTTTTGAAATGCTCAACGATTCCAAGCGAAAAAAGGCAGCGCAATTACTCCTTTCTGTTTGCTCCTATTTATACCATATTGCAGCCATTCCCTATTACAGACAGGAAGATAGTTATTTGTATTCCATGTATGAAATGATGACCGATTGGCTACTATGTGATGACCAGGACGAGAACATTTCAGCTTATGGTACTCAGATCACTCAAGCAGAAATAATTGGTGATCGTATGGAACAGAAAATATACAATCATCATAACCTGAGCCGATTTTCTGCCCGGCTGAATAGCTTTAAAATCACAAATCAATTTGAACGGGACTGCTTTAAATTGGCTAATGAATCCTTTGCCATTTATGAGCAATACCCTGACCAGAACATTTTTCGAAATGTTCCATCAGGCAAAGAAACAGAAGATGATGACGAGGAAAATAGTATCGGTATGGAAAAATATGTCTCCTTTTGTGCCGATGACAAAGGTTTACTTTTCGATACACTTTTTGAAAGTGTAAATACCGAATTCCAAGAATACGCGCAGACCGAAGAACCTATCATTTTCAATCGCTTTAATGGAAAAAATGCCAACATCAAATCCTTAGATTTTGAGACCCGTGTTTTTGCAATAATTGATGACCTAATTTATTTATTGAACAATTTTCAAACATGAAAGATATAACAGAAGCATTCGGAACACTTTACCACCCTTTATCGGCTTTGGTTTTTTATCAAAGTAAAGGAAAAGATAAACATATCTATGTTGAGCATTTCGACATGGACAAAAACGGCAATCCCATTAATGCCCACCCTTTGACAACCAAGGAAGCCAAGATATTGAGCAAGGCATTAAACACCGAAAAGGAAGAGAGCAGCGCATTTTTAAATCCAAAAGGCATACTCCCTACTAATGTTTTACATATCAATGCGAGCGAAAACGGCACTGTACTTTGGTTCACTAAAAAAAAGCAAGTCAAAATGTTTTTTACTGAAAATTTGGGAATACAGGATGGCATAGCTGAAATCCCTGCAATGCTTTGGTTTGCCAATAAGCAAAATCTTATGGTTTTTGCACTTGGAAAAGACCGCAGACCTACCGAAAAAACATCATTGTACCATGCTCCTTTTTTTAACATTTATGAGGATGGACACGTATGCATGGGAACAGTGGATATAAACATCAAAAATTCCGCTTCGATAGAGGAATTTATACAGGCATGGGAAAAATATTTTTTCAATAGCTATTTCAGTCATTTGTTGGACAAGCACAATCCAGTCAATGGAAATTGTGTAAGCCTTTGGAAAAATCAAATAGAAACGGGCTCTTCCTTTCCGAAAGAAGCATTAAAAAAGACAAACAGAACCCTTAAATATTTAATAAAATGAACACAGATAAATTAAAAGTTCACTTCACGCACAAAGACCTGATCAATCCAACTAACCCTGTTTCCGTAAATGTAATAGGTGCAGGAGGAACAGGCTCTAAGCTAATGACAGCTTTAATGGAAATGAGCCACAGTTTAATAGAATTGGGACATCCCGGTTTGTCTGTAAGACTGTGGGATGATGATATAATTACTTTGGCAAATCTGGGCAGACAACGTTTTGCGCATAGCGAACTTGGCTTACATAAGTCCGTTGCAATTATAAACCGTATAAATCGTTGGTCAGGGACAAGATGGAAAGCCGAAGCAAGGAAATTTGAAATAGGTAGTTTAGGCAAATTACCCGAAAGAGCGAGTATTTATATTTCTTGCGTCGACAATGTTAAGACAAGGTTTGAAATTGCCGACATACTGAGTAAGCAGAATAACGATAAAGCCTATTCAAATCGCCCTCTATATTGGTTGGATTTTGGAAATAGTCAAAATACGGGACAAGTTATTTTATCTACAATAGCGAAGATCACACAACCTGATTCCGAAGAATTTGAAACAGTCGCAACTATGCCATTTATTACCGATGAATTTGGAGAGTTATTAAAGCAGTCTGAGGAGCAAGACAACACTCCGAGTTGTTCTTTAGCAGAAGCATTACAGAAACAGGAACTGTACATTAATTCAACTTTAGCTCAAATGGGCTGCTCCCTGTTATGGAATTTATTCCGCAATGGGCTAACACCCTACAAAGGTTTTTTCCTAAATCTTAAAGATTTCAGAAGTACCCCTATACCAGTCAATTAATCAAACCTCCCAGTCCGATTTCCTAAATCAGAAAATCGGGCGCGAAAATCGGAACACCCCTTTCCACCAACCTCATCAAGCCGGAGGATTGGAACGAGGGGCTGAGCTGTTTGCGCTTCTTTTTTCATGAGCCTTCTGCGAAAAAAAAGAAGCAAAAAACCAGTGTTGAAACCTTATTTTAGTCAGTTTAATACTATTTACGTTAACGAAATCTGACAAAAGAGAAAACCCTATTCTATATTCGTTTTATTCGGGCGAAACAAGACTATCAGTCCGGATTTCGTTATGTCTGATTTCTCCGCCGGTTGTGCCTGTCTGCTTGGCAAAAAACAACACCACCAGAGCGAAAATCACTGTGATACCAGTAACAATCATATTAAAACTTTTTTGTTTAAAGCTTGACCATAGTCCAAATATGGAAAAGCCCCCCAATATATAAGACAACAAGGCAAAGGTCTCGGCAGTCTCTTCATGCCGTTCGATATAATCTTTGGTAACCCCACTTATTTTTTCTGCAACCTCTTCAGCACCATCACCTGTAGCCATAGCAGCCAGGACAGACAAAGCACCAATAATAAAGATTAAATAAGCAGTTCGCTTAACCGCTTCAGATTTGGATATGAATCCTGTAAGTATAACCACCAGCCCTGCAACAGGAAAAACGATCGGTAAATGATTTACCACTAAATGCCAATGTGCTCCGTTCATATTGTTTGTAATTTTATATTAAACATTGACTCCAAAAAGAGATCCTACAAATGCTGATAATCCCATCGCAATTGTACCCCAGATCGTAATTCTGACAATTGCTTTTAAAGCACTTGAACCACCTGTTTTTGCAGCAGTAGTACCTAAAATCATTAGAAAAACAATAGTAAAACCATATAACCAGTATTCCATACCTTTTACTGGTGCAAAAAGAATGACTAATAACGGTAACAGCCCTCCAACTGTAAAAGCTGCGCCAGACGCTAATGCCGCCTGAATAGGATTTGCTTTACTGATTTCATTGATACCCAACTCATCTCTGACATGAGTACCAAGGGCATCTGATTCAGTCAACTCAATCGCCACCTGCATAGCCGTTTCCTTCTTTAAACCTCTTCTTTCGTATATCTGTGCTAGTATTTTAAGTTCTTCTTCAGGCATATCTTTAAGTTCCTGTATCTCTCTTTCAATATCACCTCGCTCAATATCAGTTTGAGAACTCACAGAAACATATTCACCTGCAGCCATTGACAATGCACCAGCTACAAGCCCGGCCACTGTCGCCAAAACAATTGGCTCCCTTGTCGTACTTGCCGCGGCTACACCAATTGCAAGACTTGAAATAGAAATAATTCCGTCATTTGCCCCAAGAACAGCCGCCCTTAGCCAGTTGCTCTTATGGATGTAATGATTATCTAAATAGTTGTCAATTGTGATCATATCATTTGTATTTATTTAAAAATATCCAATTATTTCCTTTAAAATACCCCCTAATAAGTTAGTCTTATATTTTATCCATTCTACATGAATCGTTCAAATGATCTCCAATATTTGTCTTTGTAAATATCATAAGTCAAACTTATTCTACCATCGTATTTGTTTTTCAGACCATCAATAACCTTTGATGGCTTCCTAAAATCTTGGCAAGCAAAATAAACTAGCCGTTCATTATCGGCAGTCTGTCTACCAATATTAAGATAACCATCGGAATCTTTGAGTTCCAGCATTATTTCATCTTCAAATATATTAAGCAACTGATATGTTTCGCTGTCTGGCATTCCATTATTATCATCCCCCTCGTATTTGATCACCACCTCTAAAATCCACGGATGAGAGGCTTTACTATCCCACTCCAGTAATGTTGTGTTGATCACAGCGAATAGAGGTTTGCCGTTATTAAGTTCGGCCTCAAAACTGGAATAGGTATCATTTTCCGTATCATGTCGCTTCCCGTCATACTTCTCAATAAACTCTTTCTCCCTCCAAACCAAATAGTCATAAAGCTTATCTATTGAAATCAAATCCTGTTTTGCTTGCTCTTTAGGAATTACCGATACCCTGTCAATGATTGTTACTGATTTTAATTCTCCAAGATAATTGTCCAGGAAGATATAGGTCCCGTTTGTTATCATTGATTTATTTTCTTCACTATAATTTATGTGAACAATCTCTATTTCAATTTCATCCGGATAGTTTTTATGCTCAATTGGATAGAAAAACATCGTTTCACCATCAAACGTATATGGTTCCATTTCTATTCTTGCGCTATCCTTTCCAAGAGCAGGTTTTAATGCAGTAAACTTCCAATTTGGCATCACCGGGGCTGACTTCACAAGATCTTCTACAAACGCAATATTTTTTATGACTCCATCCGGTGTCAAAATCAGTTCCGCTGTATTATCATCAAACATTCCTGTCAAAAAATAAATACCATCTTTAAGCACTGATAATTTAGGAGACAATTCATCAAAGAAATCTCTTTCTATATTACTTCTATTCTTAACAACTTCAAAGAATTTTCTCTGGTTTTTTTGAAACCAGTCCCAGAAATCAATCTCAGTTTTTACAAAATCTTCTTTCTTTTTAAAAATGCTTTTTAAAAAATTCATATTTTCAATTACTGTTACTTATTAATATCAATTGCAATGATTTATGAAAGAAATACTCACCATTTCCATATCTGAGGTTCGTCTTTCCAAACTAAAAGCCTGAATTCTTCATAATGATTCCCATTACCAATAGTGTGGTTATCTCTATGTCCTTTTCCCAAAATGAGTTTATGTAAAATCCCACTTGAAGATCCCACCCATAAAATTTGCTCATCATCAGAAATTGTCATCCCACTTATTGTTGAACCTAAAAAATGTCTCCATATCTTATTCCCATTTTTATCAAATGCTTTTATATAGCCATAAGCATCACCAAGTATATAATATTTGCTTGTTGCTAAGCCAGTATACACCCGCATTTCTTCATCAATTATTTTATAGTCATCACTTTCAACATAGGCTTCAATACATATTCCATTTAATATATCAGAATCAACCCCAATAGTAACGCCATTATAGAAATGACAGGAATTCGTTATTAACTGGTCATCATCGTTTGAGAATAGGCAAAAATGAGGATAAGACGATTGCGGACCAATACTCCCTAAAAAGTTACCGTCTGAATCTAATACCCTATGGTCATACGTTTGATCTCCAGCCACAATGTATCTGTTATCATTGGATAATGTAGCATTTTCCATGCTCATATAAGGAGACCAGTCTTCTTCATTGTCTTCATTAACCGGATGAATGAGTTTCTCCCCATTTTGAGATAAGAGAAAAATCCCCTCTTCTGTCACTACTAAGACTTTATTTCCGTCATTGAATGGAATTAATTCCGTGATCCCAAGTTGAGCAATATAATGTAGCTTAAATTCTTGTATAAGCTCTCCATCCCAACCTTTAAAAGTTGATATTTTGTTTTCTGTAGCAATTCCAAAAATATTATTTTTCTTAGACTTACCAATCGCATGAATGCCCTCATCGAGTATTACTATTTCATCATTATTTAAGATATATGCTTGTCTTTTTTGATGTGCAGTGCCTGTTAAGAAAACAATTTTCTGCCCATCAACAAAATGGAATTGTTCTATGCTCTGTGCTTGCTTTTCCAAAAAAGATATTATGGGAGAATGTGATGGTGGAAAACGATTCCTGAAATCTTCCACACTATTATCAATGTTAGCTTTCTTTAACTGGCGAATTACTTCTTCAGCTAAATGTTCTCTCTTGTCTTCTGGCTCTTTATCCTTCCAATTTTCCCAACCGATTTTTTCGCCAACTTCAATCATTTCATTGATTTCTTCAGCATATTTCGATCCTTTGGAGTTCCATTCATCCTGTATGCTTGATTTATTCTTATTAAAAAGGTTCATTATCAAATTCATAAAATCATTTTGCATTAAACTTACTATTCAAACTCAGTTCTGTTTCTTATCCATTCTCCGCCCTGAGAATCCCGATCCGCAGCCTCTCCATATCCTAAATCAAACACATCATTTAAGGAGCAATCACGTTTTATCAGTTCTTCCAATGCTACTATTTTTATGTCTTCAGGCATTTGATCACCAGTTAGAAATTGCCAGTCACCATCCTCATCATGAACAACCCTTACTATCACCTTTTGTTCTTCAAGCCACTGACGAGTAGTAAAAACTGTCAAGTTTTTTGGTTCATTAAATTTAAAATCAGCATTTCTGTCAAGCAAAGGTTGTTTGTATAAAAACTCTTCTTCAAACCCTTCTTCCCAGGGAAATTTATCGTTCCGATCAGTCCATACAAGTTGTAAAGCTTCAAAATTCTTATCGCCATAATGGTTCAAAGCTGTACCAAAATAATCTTGAATATTTCTCTTATCGACTTTTAAAAATACTGCCCGGTTATCCTGAAATATTTCATTATAAATATTTTCACTTTTAATCTGCTCTCCCTTCTTAATCATAACCGCAACATCATTAATTATCTCATGGGCAATTTCATTAGGAAGTCCAAAGCAAATGATCTCCGGATGATTATAGGTCTCTGTCAGACCAATGCTGTAAGCAAATGAAGGTAAATAGCTGGTTGAACTGACATGAATTACCTGAAGTCCGAATTGATCGACATTTAATTTAATTTTCCGAAGAAGTTCCTTGTCTTCTATACAATTGTATTTTTCTTTTTTAGTCATCATTTAATTCCTCAATTGATTGCGCAATCTTTTCTGTTTCCCCGTTTTCATGGAACCATAAATATATTTCTCTTCCTAACACCTTTCGGTCTTGCTTTGATGGTAATAACACCAAAAAGTCACCACAACCGTTAGAAGCGATCGCTATCCCATTTGATGGAAAATTCCCCCAAACCTTCTCTACATATTTTACCTGTTACCAAAACTTCCACCAAGGCTTTCCACAAACGATAGTATTTATTTCCTGCTTATTTTTATTTAGCATCGTTTCTGAAATTTTTTCATATCTGTACCCCGATAATATTGTTTCAAAAAGTGAATCATCAGCACTATCTAATTCCTCATCAAAATATCGCTTGCAAATAGAAAACACAAAATTTTCACCTACTTGATCCTCACTAAATACCTCATCAGGGGAATCATCAAAAACATAAATTCGTTTTCCGCTGTCATCCAATCTAGACTTACTCAATAGATCTTTTTCTTCATCAAGAGGATTACCCTCTTCTATAAATGTTCCATCGTTAGCACTTCCTGCTCTCGTCCTAATTTTTTTTCCATTTTTTATCACTGAGTACCCCCATAAGTTTACTACACTATGAAGTACAAACGAGCAAATTTCGGAATTAGGAAAAAGACGGTTAACAGCATGTTCTGCTTGAGTTTCATAATCTTCAAAAAAAAGCATAGGAATTTCAGGGGTACACACCAGTAAATTGTCTTTGTATGAACCTATATAAACCGTATTATCGTCCGGATTTATAGCTACATCAAACTGCTCATCCTTAATTTTTGTTATACCTTCAAAGCATAACTCATTTAACAATATTTCATTGTCAACTTGTCTTGGTTTATTAATAATTATCGCAAATGCTTTCCATCCCATATCTTTTCTTAATTATTTGTCAGTTGCAACTCCGTCATTTGCTCCAAGAATAGCTATTCTTAACCAGCTCTCTTATGGATGTAATGATGTCTAAATAATTGTCAATAGTGATCATGACCTCTGTTTTAATATATTAAAAGTACTGATTACTATTGCGCCCCCACTAAAAACAGCTAATAAAACGTGAAGAAAGTTCAAACCAAGTGTCCAACCGCCTTTTCACAAATCACTACTGCAATATTTAATTGAAAATCTTTTTAAACTTGTCCCAAAATGTTTTTTCTGAATGTGTATTTGCTTGACTTACCATCGCAATCTCTTGAAGATTTTCCTTGCTTTGCTTGCTTAGTTCCTCCATATATTGTGGCATTTCTCCGAGCAACATTTCTTTTGTATATCTCATTTTATCATCCATATAGTAAACGAAAGCATTACTTAGCTCAATCAACGCAACTGAAACAAGCCCTATGCATGCACCTGCCACAAAGTCTCCACCCCAAACAAAGGAAATCGCCGTTTCCTGATTCATTAAATCAGACTCAATCCACTCTGCTTCGTTTTCCGATACTACATTCCTTGCAGCATCAACAAATGTTTCAAAATATACCTGCTTTCCGTTCAGACTACACATAATTCCCTCCTGATCTATTTGTTCATCAAGTCCGTTCAATATCTTGAAATCATACCCTAGTTGTTGTATAGTATACTGAATCTGTGCTTTGGTTGGTATAGTTGCTTTTTTTACAAAAGCTATTTGTGTCATAGACATAGTTGGTCTATTTTAAAATTAAAATAATGTTTTGTAAACTTACCACTGGTTAATCAAATCAAGCAAAAGCTACATTAAGGATTAAGTTCAATCGTATTAAATTTAGATAACAATTCATCTTCACTGTCCGGTTTATCATACGCATCGGCTTCTGTTAGATGCCCATCTTGACCGCTGATCCTGGTTAATCGCTTTCCTTGTCTAAAAACAAGTTGAAGTCCATGTTCCTCCTCCCAATCACATTCACAAGCAATTTGAAGGTAAATATCATTATCTCCAGAGTGCCGTCTTGAAATATAAATTTCTGTTGGCTGAATAAATTTCCAGATTTCATTTTCGTTTTTGATTTGCCTTAAAGCCTCATCAGCCTCATCAAATCCCACATCTGCCAAAAAGTTCATACAATTGTTAAAAACTAGTCCGGAAATTGATCTTCTATCGTTAGTTGTAAGTTTTAAAAAATTTGTCAAAGACTGATCTGCCTCTTGAATAAATGTTCTATCATATTCAGGCTCAAAATCCATAAATATAATCTCTAACTTAAGATTGTCTAAAAATGGAATTTCAATCGCAGAACTTTTCCACCAATCAGAAAAAGTTTCATCCTGTTTAAATTCTCCTATAATATTTGATTTAATTACATTTTCCATAATTACTGATTTTTACCAAAATTTCCACCAAGGTTTCGCTTTATTATGATTGATGTTCTTGTTCTGCAAATTCCTACTCCGGTATATCCAAGTTAATATTTTACCATTTACAATCTTATATATTCACAAAATATCACATTTTTTATTTTTTTGTTGTTTTTTTAAAGCGAAAAATAGAAATACTACCAATTCTCAAATATTTTCACATCTTTGCCAATCTCCCTATATCCCTTGATATTTAATAGCTAAATCGTTATATTTAGACTAAGAATACAACAATTGAAAGCGAAAGCCCTATATGATGAAAAGGAACTTCTAATTAAATTAGGAGAGGGGAAAGAAACTGCATTTAATACCTTATATGATCTTTATTCAAACCGGATCTACAACCGCTTATTAAAGCTTACTCAATCAGAACAACTGGCAGACGAACTCTTACAGGACACTTTTGTTATACTTTGGAATAAACGAGATACCATTAATCCCGACCTATCCATAAAATCCTGGCTTTATAAAGTAGCGGAAAATGAGGTTTATCAACTTTACCGAAAAATTGCACGGGACAAAAAGCTTCAAGAACATATTGTTTCAACTTTTTTAGAAAGTTACTCCCACACAGAAGAAGGTATTTACCTGAAAGAAAGCCAGGAACTACTTGACAAAGCTATGGATCAGTTATCACCACAACGCAAGCAAGCTTTTAAGTTATGTAGATTAGAAGGTATGAGTTACCAACAGGCAGCCGAAATTATGGGCGTATCAAGCTCTACAGTTAGTAACCATTTGGTACAGGCGACTAGTATGGTTCGTGACTATATCTTTAAATCAAAGGAAAGAATAGCGCTAATTGTTGTTGCACTCCTTTGGAATCCATAAAGCATTGATAAACAGCCAGATACCTTTAAACAACTCAAACTCCTTAAATAAATCGGGATTATTAAAAATATTATTTAGAATAATTCCGTCAAATGAAATCTTTTCAAAACCTAAATTTTGAACAGCATAGAATTGATTTTTACCCCATATCGGATAAGCTACTAAATGAAATGATTTATCACCAGGGTTATTAATATCAGTTTTATCGAAACTAACAAATCCTTTTCGAGCTTTATCAACAAAATCTTCTATATACAGTTCCCGATGGTATGCCGATTTGAAACGCTTTATCTCATTAAGGTTCGGATTAATCTTGCATTCAAATTGTTGCCTCGCTGCTCGAAATTTTGAAGCATTACCATTTAAAATATTGTCTAATTCCATTAATCGTTCAGGTAGTATGCCTCCGGCACTTGCGACATGTATTGCACATACATCAATCCTATTATCCAGAAACGGATAGATTATTTCGCCAACGATTGATATACTTTTTTCGCTCCGAATTATTTTATTAAGAGCGTTTTCGATTGGTATAAAAATATCCATGTCCGCCGTGAGTTGATCTTCAATAGAGAATGCCATAATTAAATAAATGTTTTTTTACAATTTTCACAGGTTTCGATTATTTCTGAAGTTCTTGGTCTATAAGGAGTACTAAATTTTATATCCGAAACTTCATAATTAGATCTACAATTCAATAGAAGATAATTTGCACAATCTACTTCCGCGCATTTTCCGACTGTATTTTCACCAACTTTCTTTCCAATTACACCAACCTTATTTAATGCTTTTTCTAATTTTGGAGCAATTGGAGGTTTTAAAAACCGAGTAATACCAATTTTTCTTTTGTTCCAAAGCAACCCGCCTATAATCACCGCTGGTAATTTAATAGCTTCTTCTAAAGAAATCTTGTTGCGTTTAATGTGCTTAGCAATTGTCTTACATTTCAAAAATACTTCTTTATCAAGATTCTCTATATCTCGGCTATTGACCCTGATTGCTTTTCTCACCAATTTTCTGAGGTCTTTTCTGAGGTCTTTTCTCATATTATACAAGTTTTAGTTCACAATCCATTTCACTCGCCGAACTCCCGCACGAATCCATCCCAGAATTAATATGATTTAACAGATCAAATAATTATCCTATTCGCTACAAAAACCTTCTATATTAGGTTGACCCAATTTAACAAATTCCATCTCCTCAACATTACGCATTCCCATAAAATCACATTTTTAAAATATTTTTCATTTTTTATCACATTTCACTAGTGTGTTTTTCTTTCCCAAGCATATAAGGAAGAAAAAGGCGAGTGAAAACATCACAAAACATACCACAACTATATAAACAGTTCCTATCCGGCAGGTGTACGCCCGAAGAGTTACAGGAACTGTTCCGGTACTTCGGAACTACCGATGAGGAAGTTTTACGCAACCTTATTAGTCAGGTTCCGGACGAAGAGGACGATCATGAGCCAATCACTGTAGCTAGAGCAGAAAAATTAGGTTACCTATACCAGAACATAAAGGCAAGAACTCATACATCGAAAGCCTATAAATGGAAGTATGCTGTAACTATTGCAGCTACATTGTTTATCATTTCCACATTTATCATTTACTTTTTAAAACGCTCCGATAACACAACAGTTCAACAAGCTCAGGTCTTAACTGAAGATGTTAAGCCTGGCAAGCAAGCAGCCACCTTAACTCTTGCTGATGGTAGAAAAATATTCCTTTCTGATGCCATCAACGGAAAAATTGCCGAAGAATCCGGTGTACGGATTACAAAGGATAAAAACGGACTGATAACCTATGAAATTTCCGGTGATCAGTCCGAACCAAATAGTACTAATACACTCTCGACTTCACGTGGGGAAACCTATCAGGTTATTTTACCTGATAAAAGTAAAGTATGGCTAAACGCCGCCTCTAGCATTACCTATTCCACTTCGTTAAAAGAGCGTGGCGAAGAAAGAAGAATTCTGTTAAGCGGCGAAGCCTACTTTGAGGTAGCGAAAGATAGAACCCGTCCTTTTATTGTAAAGACAAATGCTCAGGAAGTAAAAGTATTGGGTACTCATTTCAACGTGAATAGCTATGCAGATAAAAATCGCATTGTAACGACTTTGGAAGAAGGTTCAGTACAGATAAATCCTTTGGATAAAAGAATAAACCCGGTTGTTTTAAAACCCGGCCAGCAATCCCAACTTAGCGCTACATCACTTTCTATAGAACCGGCAAATATGGAGTCTGTATTAGGCTGGAAAAATGGATTGTTCGTTTTTGAGCAAGCAAGTGTACCTGATGTGATGAAAGAGATTTCCCGCTGGTACAATATTGATGTGGAATACAATGGCAAAATACCTGATGATAAAATTGGAGGTGGTATCTCCAGGCAATCAGACTTATCAGCCGTACTGCGAATGTTAGAACTGGTGAATGTCAAGTACAAAATTGTAAGTACAACATCCAGTGGCAGCTTAAAAATAGTGATCAACCCTTAACCTATAATAATTGACTAAATGTTTAACAAAATCCAAATCATGAAGTAGAAGAGAAAAAAAATCT
The DNA here is from genome assembly GCF_002379575.1 of Flavobacterium sp. UBA4197. NCBI lineage: Bacteria > Pseudomonadati > Bacteroidota > Flavobacteriia > Flavobacteriales > Flavobacteriaceae > Flavobacterium > Flavobacterium sp. UBA4197. Next base: position 163,583 of record NZ_DFUB01000018.1, on the reverse strand, counting down.
AGGTAGTTAATAGCCCCTGCATAAAAAAGCCGGTAGCGTTGTTCAGAACGCTGCCGGCAATGTCTGGGGTTGTAATCATCCGTGTAAACTGTTTATCAACTAACCCAAACTATTCAAAAGTATGAAATTTTTCACATACGGGAATCTCCGTTCGCATCAAAAAATGCAGACAGTTTCCTGGCTAAAGGGACTTGACCCTGCAATCAAGAGAATGATCATCATGCGCATCAATTTATCGGTATGCTTTGTAGTGATGTGTATCATCAATGTTTATGCAAAAAATGCCACCGCACAAGGTATTTCACTAAAATATAAAAATGAATCTATAATCAATGTTATAGATGCTATAAAGAAGCAAAGTGGCTACCAGTTCCTTTACAATTACAAATCATTGAATAAGGCTAAAAAGGTTACTATTGAAGTAAAAGCTAAATCCCTACAGCAAACCTTAGAATTACTTTTTTCAAACCAGCCGTTCACCTTTGAAATTGTCCAAAAAACAATTGTCATCAAAGAAAAAGAGAACACCGATGAAAAAAATCCGCAGCAGACAAATATTGACGTTCGTGGCTTGGTCGTTGATCAGGACTCAAAACCTATGATTGGTGCTACAGTCAAGGTTAAGGGAGCTGCAAATGGGGTACTAACCAATCAGCAAGGAGAATTCTATTTAAATTCCGTAACTGAAGGTAGCATTATACAGGTTATATATATTGGTTATGCCATGCAAGAACTAACTGCACGAAAAGAACTTGGAACAATTCAAATGCAGGAAGCTGTAGGCGAGTTAAGCCAAATTGATGTAACGGTTTCCACCGGTTATCAGAATTTACCAAAAGAACGGGCTACTGGAGCCTTTACACAGGTTGATAATAAGACATTAAACCGTAATGTGGGTATAAATGTTCTGGATCGGTTGGAAGGTGTAACAAGTGGTTTGTTATTAAACCGAAACTTACCAACGGGAGAAGGTGCAAACAGTTCAAAAATAGCTATACATGGTCGTAGCACGCTTTTTGCATCGCCAGAACCACTCATTATTTTAGATGGTTTCCCTTACGAGGGCAACCTTGACCAGATCAATCCTGCCGATATTGAAAATATTACTATACTGAAAGATGCCGCAGCAGCCTCAATTTGGGGTACACGTGCCGGTAACGGAGTAGTCGTTATAACCTCAAAAAATGGCAGACAAAACCAACCACTTGCTATAAACGTAGCCTCAACAATTACCATCGGTAATAAACCAGATCAATATTATTTATTGCAGATTTCACCTAGTGACTACGTCGACCTCGAAACCTTTATGTTCTCAAAAGGTTACTATAACAGCGCCATAAACAGGCAATACTCTCCTATTTCTCCAGCTGTTGAACTACTTAAACAAAGACGAAACAATCAGATTACTGATACAGAACTCAATGAAAAGCTAAACCCCTTACGTAATCACGATGTACGCGACGAACTGGAAAGGTATTATTACCGTCCATCAGTATACCAACAGTACCAACTAAACCTAAACGGGGGTAGCACAAATAATTGGTATTACCTTTCTGCCGGTTACGATAAGAATTTACAAAACACCATTACCGATAAGTATGATCGTTTAACATTAACAGCCCGCAACACCTACACTTTTTTAAACCAACGCCTGAAAATTTCAGGTGATATGACGTACAATTCCAGTAATATTTTTAGCAAGTATGACACTTACCAGCCATACACTCCTTATGACCGTCTTGCTGATGAAAATGGTAAGGCACTATCTGTAGTAACATCATCTACTTTAAGCGAAGCTTACACAAGTTCGGCAGCGGTCGCCAGTTTATTAGACTGGAAGTTTCGCCCTTTAGATGAATTTATACCTAATCAACAAAGACAATTTAGTCAGATTAAAATTAATACTGCTGTAAATTTTGAGATTGCTAAGGGATTAAACCTAAGTGGAAGTTATCAATATCTTAAACAAACTTCGGATATTGACCGTAACAACCCACTAAGCAGCTTTTACACCCGCAACCTTATTAATACCTATTCTACCATTACAAACAATGTAGTTAATCGCGTAATTGAGCTGGGCGATATTCTTAATCTATCAAATTCAAAAAATATTTCAAAAATTGGCAGGGTACAACTGAATTTTAATAGAACCTTTTCTACCGATCATGAGGTAAACGCCATTGCGGGTTTTGAAGCAAGCGACTTGAGGTATAATTTATATAGCCAAACACTATATGGCTATGTTGAAGATACACAGGCAAACAGGAATTCCATCATTGATCCGCAGAAATTATATCCATATTTTTATGCTCCTGGTAGCAGTAGCCGTATAAATACAACACCTGGAACAGGTAACAGAACCGATATATCACAATCGCTTTACGCAAACGCTTCATATTCGTATAAACAACGTTATATTTTATCAGGAAGTGCCAGACAGGATAAATCAAATCTGTTTGGGGTAAATACCAACCAAAAGGGTGTTCCTCTTTGGTCAACAGGTTTCGCCTGGCTAATCAATAAAGAGAAATTTTACAATCTTACTTTGTTACCATCACTAAAATTACGTGCTACATTTGGTTATAGCGGCAATGTTGATCGTTCTGTATCAGGTTTACTAACCTCTCGGCAAAGTGGAGTGACAAATGAGTGGGGCAGTTTATATACTGACATAGTTAACCCGCCTAATCCTGATCTACGATGGGAGCAGGTTAAAACATGGAATGCAGGTATAGATTTTGGTTTAAAGGGCAACCGTGTTTATGGCAGTATTGATGTTTATCAAAAGAACGCTTTTGATTTAATTGGCAATAGTCTTATTGCAATGCAGAGTGGAGTAACACAGTTTAGGGGCAACAGTGCCAATCTACGTACACGAGGTGTTGATATTCTTTTAAACTCCCGTAACTTAACTGGTTTATTTGGATGGAACAGTAGTTTACTTTTCAACTATAATACAGATAAAGTTACCAGTTACAAAATTAAACAAGGTACTAATAATAATATTGTAAGCCGCAATTATGATAATCCGCTAGAGGGCTATCCCTATTATGCCATATATAGTTACCCTTCAGCGGGCTTAGATGCGACGGGTGCACCACAGGGCTACCTTAATGGCCAGGTTAGTAAAAGCTACTCAAACATCATTAACCTGTCAGACCCATCCCAAATTATCTATCATGGTTCTGCCTCGCCTAAATACTTTGGTAGCCTGCTCAATACTTTTAGTTATAAAAACATCGAATTATCTATAAATATCGCTTATAAACTTGGGTACTACTTCAGAAGAAAAGGAATATTTAATGGCACATACAGTACCAATTTGACTTTTTATGGAGATTATGACAAACGCTGGCAAAAACCAGGTGATGAACAAAATACCATTATACCAGCATTAATTTATCCTGCATCATCTGCTATATCCTCATTTTTCAATAATAGTTCTGATTTGATTGAAAAAGCCGATCATATTCGTTTACAAGACATTCGTTTAAATTATAACCTGACCAGCCTAGTATCTAAAGATTTACCTTTCAAATCTATATCTGCTTTTGCCTACCTAAAAAATACTGGTATCATTTGGCGGAAAAACAAATTAGGAATTGATCCCGATTATGGAACAAGATCCATTCCTGAACCTTTAAGTCTTTCATTTGGTGTTAACCTTAACCTATAAAAATTATGAAAAAGTTTTTTTTGATATTGGTACTAGGTATTGTTTTAGGTTGTGGCCAAAAACTTGATCTAAAACCCGATAGTGCGATTGTTATTCCTACCTCCATTGAGGATTTTGAAAAAATATTGGATAATAGTGATATAATGAACCGATCACCAGCTTTGGCCCAAATATCGGCAGATGAATATATTATCCCCACTATTCTCGATTATAATTCATTGTATGACCCTATTAATCGTAGCGCCTACATATGGCAAAAGGATATTTATGAAGGAAAAACGCAAGTTGCAGATTGGGTAAGACCTTACGCAAAAATATTTTATGCAAATAGCGTTTTGGGGGAAGTAGCAAAACAAGATATTAGCAATAATGCCGAACTAAAGCGAATTAAAGGTTGGGCTTTATTTGTTAGGGCTTACAGCTTTTATGAACTGGTAAGTATATTTTCAAAGGCTTACAATGAAAATACAGCCGCAACAGATCTTGGTATACCTTTAAAACTGAATCCAGCAATTACCCAAATTGTACCGCGAAGTACCGTAAAGCAAACTTATGATCAGATTATTGAAGATGTAACCCAAGCAAGTAACTTATTGCAAACAAATGTTATTCTAAACAAGCGTAATCGACCATCCAAAGTTTCCGCATACACACTATTAGCCCGAGTATATTTAAGTATGCGTAAATATACTGAAGCTGAAACAAATGCTGATAAAGCTCTGTCATTATTTTCTACGCTCACTGATTATAAGACTTTGCCAATAAGAGAATACACTTCTTTTGACTTTAATACTTCTGAAATCATCTACTTTTCAAACACCACCGATTACGGTGATACAACACTACCATACGGAGAACTATATACTATCTTACCTTCTATTGTTAACCTTTTTGACACTAACGATTTAAGGCGAACAATTTGGTTTGCACAAAATGACAACAGCAATTGGTACATAAAGGGGATAAATAATGGTTATGGCTATCCTTTTACGGGTTTAGCAACAGATGAACTACTTTTAATTAAGGCAGAATGTTTGGCTCGACGAAACCAAAGTCAGGATGCAATGGATCAGGTTAATCGTTTGCTTATTACACGCTGGGATGCTAACGCAAGTATACCTGCTAAACCTTATCAAAATGTTACAGCATCTAGCTCTTCCGATGCCCTTGATAAAGTGCTTTTGGAACGTAGAAAATCGTTGCTATGGCGAAGTGTAAGATGGACAGACCTGAAACGGCTGAATCTGGAAGGCAGAAATATTACCCTAACCCGTAACCTAGAAGGTACTATCTATACGCTAGAACCCAACAGTCCGCGTTACGTACTACCAATACCTGATGATGAAATCGGGTTAAGTGGCATACCTCAAAACATTAGATAAACAAATGAAAAAGCGAATAATTTTTAACCTGGCTATATTACTGTGTTTAACACTTAAAATTGCAGCACAAAATACTGTAAAATTAACAGGACATATTGATACTGTAATTATGAATAAATATAAGGCACAGGAACTTATATTAAGAGCAAAAGAAAACGCCAGTAAAGACAACGAGGGAATTACCTATAAAGTGCCTGTCACTGCAAACGGTAATTTTAAAACTGAAATTACCCTAAAAGATAGCCTTGCTTATTTTGCATTTGAGATAGCAGATCATAAAATTTCAAATTCAATTGGTAGGTATTATAATGTTTCGGATCCTGAACGCAGTACCACATTAAGCGAAGTTTACCTGTTTGAGCGTGGCGATAGTGTAAAGATGCAGTTAAAAAGTAATAAATCTATGTTGTTCTCTGGTAAAGGGAGTGAAAAATTAAATTGCCAATTTCAACTATATAATATTCCCTTATCCTTAAAAGCAGTTGCAGATAGAGTATTGGCGCTAAAAAATGAAAGCAAGTTAAAACAAGCAACTATGTTAGAGGCAGAAGTCGTAAATGCACAAATAGCACAAAGATTAATACTGCTGAAAAGTTATAAGGAAGTACTAAAACCTTATATATACGATTTACTATATCTCGATGCAGTAAACGGCTTACTATTACAGGCTTATTCCAGATTGCCCAACTACCTACTAATTTATACCGCTAAAAATGAGCTTTTAATTACACAGGAGTATTATAACACCCTTGTTGGTTTGGATTATGGGGAGAGTTTAATTCAGGATAAACTTAAAGCAAAATCAGCATTTTATCCGAATATGCTTTTGGAAAGAGAATTTATTAAGCTCATTGTATTTGAAAATAGCTTAAAGGATCATTGGGACTCTACTTTTACAAAACTGTATAATAGCTTAAAAAGCAATTTTATAGGCAATTTACGCGATAAACTGATATTACTTTGTTACGAGAATTTTGCTGCTCAAAGTACAGACAGTGCAAAAAAACTTTATACGGATGCAATTAATACAATGAAAAGCGATATAGATCAGCAGCAACTAAAACAATTAATGGTAAAGTACACCAGCCAAGCATATCCCTTTACTTTTTATGATGCTCTTGGAAAAGTTCATAAATTGAAAGACTATTCTGGTAAACTCATTGTAATAGACTTTTGGTTTACCAGTTGCGCTGCCTGCGCCATACTTGCCAAAGCTATGCATCCCATACATGAAAAGTTTAAAAATTATACAGATGTTGTTTTTATAACGGTTAGCACAGACTTAAAAGATAAATGGTTGGCAAGTCTTAAAACCGATTTATACACTACTAACAGATTGGTAAACTTAAATACCAATGGTAAAGGTTTTAATGACCCCATGATTGCTTATTATAAATTCAAAGCTTTTCCGCAACAAATTATTATTGGTAAGCAAGGACAGCTAATCACTGCATCACCACCTCGACCAGATGAAAGTAATGAGAATATGATTTCCTTTAGTAAACTAATTATAGATAATCTTTAAAATTATATAAGGGGAACTTAAAAAAGTTCCCCCTATTAAAACTCGTTACTTCCAAGAACTGTTAGGGTCTTGGAATGTAACTGTGTAATCTCCGTTAGATTGCGGCAAGTCATCTTCAGAAAATTGACCTGGTAAATTATTTCCGGTGATTGTTATTCGACAGTAAAAATCATCGGGCTTACAAGTTTTTCCTGACGGTGGACTTCCCATTGGAATGTAATCATTGCCTACGTGATAATACACTTGTGTCGCTAATACCGGTTTTTCAACTTTTTTTTCACCGTTAAAGAATGCGAATGCGCTTCCTGCTACCAACACGATAGCTAGTGAAGCAAATGATGTCATTTTTTTCATAATATAAAAATTTTGTGGATAGTCATGCCTACTCTGTTAAAGGTTTTCGGCTTCCCCTATTATTTTTTTGCCATAGGTATGGCTGTTCGGTGATGGTATGTTCTCACCAAAATGGTACTTTGAAATATTAAAATTGGCTGGTATAAGGCTATAGAAAATAGCGCTTCAGGAGTTGGCTATCTGCGATACAGATAGTTTTAGGTTTGACTTAGAGTTAACTATTTAAACGCTTTCTCTGTTTAGAGAAGCTTTTTTGCTGAAAAACTACTTTTTAAAACTCTTAAAAAGTTCATCGCGCCAATAATATTTTGGCGGGTCAACTACTCCTATCTCCATCAGATAAAACAAAAGAGAATAATAATAAAACATAGCGGTAAAGACAAATAAAAATATCAAAAAAGTCAAACTTGGTATATCGTCCTGTATACTGTCAAATGACCTGCATCTAAAATAAGCAGTTAACCAGGCGATAGATAGGACTACTGTACTAATGGCTATATAAATTTCCAGACTGGCTTTTTTAGTAATATCCAATGCCATAAGATTGAAACAGATGGAAAACACCATAAAAGAGACAAAGATGGCAAATAGCAAAATGCCCCTATTTTCCCTTAACCACCCTAAACCCAATATAAGGTTCTTGTTAAGTACCAAATTCATCATTAAATCAATTGTTTTAAATTTTATAGGTCACTTTATAAAAAGATTTGGGATTGTTATGGATATAGTCTAACCATTTGGTTAGTAATCCCGATACAGACTCTCATTTCTGAAAGTTTTAGTTCTATACTTGATCGCATAAAAGCCACCAAAAACACAAACGACTGATTTACAAATCATTGTAGCATTGTAAAGATATAATCAAATTGCGATAAAAAGCAAGGGGTAAATCCGTAAAAAGTCTCAAAAAATCGCATTTTGTTCGAAACATACATTTTTATGTATCGAAACATACACTTTTATGTATCGAAATGACAAAAAAAATTTAGCGGATGTCAAATTTTGACTTAAAATCATCGATATTTTCCCCTGTTACGGTCAAATTTGGACGCTTGTCTTCGTCAATTTCGTCGAGATCAGTAACGATAAACAGTTCTAACGTATTTCTTTTTGCTCCTATTTTATATCCTTTTACCGCTTCAAGGTTGACGATTGTACTGCGGTTGATCTGACAGTATCCTTTATCTTCAAGTTGCTTAATTAGGTTTGCCAGCTTATCTTTTACAGGATAAATCTTTCCTTCCCGGTCATAGACACGTAACTGTCGGTTGATATAAGCAAATAGAATAATATCCTTTCTCAGGTCGAGATTAACAGTAATACCGCTGTTACTCACTTTGAAAATTTCTTCATCGGAGTTGGTCTGTTCCGGCTTGGAGTACCAAAGATTGTAAGCGAGGTAATACAAATTGATAATTACCAGAAAAGCAGTGATCAGGTATATATCGAAGCGGAGAAAACCATTAGTACGGATGTCCTGACCGATGCTATTGAAATGAATTGCATATGCAATCACATCGATAGTTAAGGGAACCAAAATCCCTAAACCAATCTGCCTGATAGCTCTTTTAGAGAATTGGCTACGCCAGGAAAATCTCCTATCCAATTTAACGCTGCAATAATGGATAAACTCAACCATAGCGAATGCCATTAATGTACTCTGTAATAAAATAGGGTAGAATTCTGCACTGCCAAAAGCATCAGGAAGATCAAGTGGTCTGCCATAAAAAAGTATGCATAATGAGCTGAACAAAGAAATTATGATACGTACCCAGATATTATGGTATTGCGCAACATTCATGATAAACAATTTTCAATATTTCACACAAAATCTAACAAAGAGTTAAAATACAACAATTATTTACATATTAATTAAATTCCATGACAAAACAACCACTTACACCAGTAGGTGTACAAAACAAACTAACTGAGCTTTATGCATTAGCTGACCTAGCTTTGCAAACCGAAGCATTGACGATCCAATCTTTCTTTAAAGAATGGGTAAAAGCAAATTTTACCTTGAACACAAAACAAGATGAATACCTGGATAATCTCAATGATCAGATTGCTGCTTACTTCGGTTCTCAATGTTCCCTATGCTTCTCCAGCAAATTGCCTATTGACTTAATTTACCCTGCTCCACCATCCGGAGAATACTCCAAATGGACTGGCTCATCAAATAATCTGGCTGTTAAATCCGATGGTAAAGAAAAACCAACAGCTACAGGTTCGCTAACATTCGAGTTCACCTACACAGTTTAACCTCTCATAAATCTATATTTTTTTATTATTTAACAACAATTTTATGCCATTAGAGCCAATGACACCGACCGGTGTGGAAGACAAAATCAAAGCCCTTTATTTATTATCAGACACCGCTTTACAAGTTGAAGCGTTATCCATTCAAGCAGATTTTAAAGCATGGGTAAGAGCTAACTTTATCCTAAGTACAAAACAAGAGGATTACTTAGATGATTTGAATGCCCAAATCTCAACTTACTTCGGTTCACAATCATCAATCTGTTTTTCAAACCGATTACCGATTGAACTCATCTATCCTGCTCCTCCAACCGGAGAATACTCTAAATGGACAGGTTCATCCAACAACCTGGCTGTTAAGTCCGACGGTGGCGCAAAACCTGTAGCAACAGGTACCCTAACATTTGAGTTTAGCTATACAGCAAAGTAACTTAAAAAATATCCCTACAGGTTTCAATAACTTGTAGGGACTTTTGCTTATTGGGAGGAAAGTCACTAATGATTTTATTAAAATTAATGATTATTCAGCTATCGTTTTAGCGTAGAAATACTCAATATTTACCTTACAAAAAAGGATTCTTAATATTAATTGAGTAACTGATTTCGATAGATGGAACATCTAAGACGTGTTCAGTTATTGGAATCAATATGACAAAAATTTTATGATATGAAAACTCAGAAAACAGATAAAGAGGTACCTAACCTTCATCCGAAATTCTTTTGGGAATATGATTTTGACGAAATGGATTGGGATGAAGCTTACAAGATGGTAATTGGTCGAATCATAGAACGTGGCTCACAGCAGGAAGCTGATGAACTGGTTCGTTTTTACGGCTATGAAAAGGTAATAAAAGCATTACGTGATGAAATCTATTTTTTGCCGAATTATGGAATTGATAGCGCTATAAAATTTTTTCCGGAATTAAAAAAAGAGGAAATGTACTGCTACCTGAACAGGCTAGGCAAACCTTATGATTGGCTTTAATCTATGAAATACCAATTTAGGAGACATAAAATAAATAGCCCGTACCATTAATGAAAATGATACGGGCTTCTTTTTTTGGCTGTAACGCAGCTTTGCTATTTACCCTGAGCTACTTCATTTTCAGGCATGAATTTGACCTTCTATTTTTTGATATTCCCAAAATTGTCTTTGATGGTAAATGTATCGTGCTTCTATAAGATATATCTACAGCCTTAACGTTAAGAGTGTTGCTGATCCCCCCTTCATTCGAGTTATTTAAAAAAGATGAACTTTAAAAAATAGGCCCCCTTTTTGTATGCTGTACAATTAATTTTAAAGCGGCTCCATAGGAATTTGTAATTCTAGCGGTTATTTCTTTTCGATACTGATCTGTCTCTGTAAAATCAATTGTACTACTAGTTAAAGCTACGCTCAAATCATCAATTAAATTATCAGCATTTCTTAACATTTCATCGTGAACAGTCGGAATAAGCTTTTGAAGAAGCACTAAAAATTTAACTCTATAATCTGCAGCAGATGCTTTAAACTCGTTAATCAAGTCAATAGTTTCCACTTGGGATAAAGCTCTTTGATTTACACCGCTGGAAATACAAGCATTCGTAATTTCAGAATAAAAGTCATTGATCTTATCCAAATTAGGTTCAATTACCAAATCCTTAAACCATAAAGTATCAATATCCTTAGCATCCTTTTGTTTCTGATATATGAGGACATAATACCCCATGCCTAATGTAAAAAACCCCACAAATATATTCGCTATTTTTTCAAAGGGGTCTAAAAAGCTATTAAATTCAGTAAAGCCACGACAAACTTTTAGGAACTCAATCACTTTTTCTAGAACAAAATAAATATTTAAAGAAAAAATAGAGCTCAAGTTTATTTTGCTAAAGCATTATTACTTCTTAATATCCTATCAATCGCCTCATCAACATCAGATTTAACGTCATATCTAGTACTTCCATTTTTGAAAATAACCTTTTCATTAAATCTTTCTTTTCCTAATTTTTTAACCGCATTAAATAAAAATTCTTCCAAAAAAGAGGGATTAACAGACATTACCTCTTCAGGTACTATTATTTCAATAGTACCTTCATTGTCTATCAATTCATCGAGTTTTGACTTTATTCTGATGTCTCTACCTCTATCTCTACCGATAAACACTTTTGAGCCAGCAGTTCTATACTGTTCTAAATTAATCGTTGCTTTCATCATCACCCTTTAATGTTAAATCTGTTGTGTTTTCATAATCAAGTTTCAATCTCACGGAAATCATAGTTCCTGGAAAATAATTTTCTTCATACATCACGTACTTCTCGTCTGGTAAATCCTCTATACTTCCTGATTCGTTGAATGTCATCATTTTAAATTCGTTCCCATGCTTCCCCCTAATCCCTTTCGTTATCTGATAACCTCCATCGAAAATAATTCTGGTATGCCCAGATATTATCACCATTTTTGAAACCTCATCGCGTTCACTATTTCCTTTCAAACCAAAAAAGTTCTCAATAAATTGTATTGCTCCATTTCCGCGTTCTCTGTGATTTACACTTGTAACCCCCTCCTGTAAAGCATACAAAGTCCAAAGTGTTTCTTCTTCAAACTTTCTCTTTTTAAAGAAATTTTTAAATGAAAAAGTACCACTTAGTTTCTCCATTTGCCTAACTATCCGTTTGGGAGCATTTGGACTTTTAAAAGTTTCATATATAGTGTTCCCAAAATTTAGAATGGATAAATTAAATACTCCATATCCTGCCTCATTTTGCTCATCTCCATTATCTTCAAAATGTCCAATTAAATAACGCATTTGCCTACCCGAATGATCTTCAGAATTTAAAAGCATTTCACCTATCACCTTGTAAAACTTTGTCTCAGCTTGATCAGTAAGCGTACGATTTACTTTCCCCAAACATTCCTTAATATAATCAACCGTTTCAGTAGTATGAAGATCTCTTCTTACTTGGTAATCACTTTTGTTTCTATCTCCAATTCGGATAGCAAAGGGAATTGCACCTCTAAATACTTGAGATTCATTTCGAAGATTTTTATATGCTCCTACAGAATACAAGATTTTTTTGATTTCGTATTTATCATTATTGCTTGTTCTAATAGCTTCAATTTTCGCTGGTTTTCGAGCTTGCTCACAAGCATTAAAATAATTGATAAAATCAGCTAAAATAATATCCATCACAAGAGAAGCACTTACATCAATTTCATTACATTTTCCATAATTAATAACCACTTCATCAACTGTCTCAAAATACAATAAGTTAAACAGACGCTTCAAAAAATCTAGACTATCATCATAGTTATCAACTAAAGAAAAATGCTCCGGCACTTCAATATCATTAGTATCAAAACAGTATAAACGATTACAGAAATCATGTTCTTCTAGCGTTTTAAAGTATTCTATATTGTCCGAATAATTTGGAATGAATCTATAACGACGTCTTTTCTCCAAAAATTCATGCAAAGGATAATTCTTAAATAATGCATCAGGGTTTTTTAAGCGCACATCAGCTTTATACTTTAAGAATCCTAACTTTAATCGATGGAGTTTACTATTTCTTCTGAAATTCAATACCGCATATATTAACTGGCATTAATACTAATTTTTTGGCGTACACAAAGTAGCTGAGCTAATATTTAAAGGTGTAAATTTATTGAAATTTAATTTAACAGTAATTAAATAAAACTTAATTTATTGAAACAATAGAAAATACTAAGCCCTAACTAAACAGACTAGGCAAACCTTATGATTGGCTTTGATCTATGAAAACCCGATATAGAGGATTAAAAATAAGTAGCCCGTACCATTAATAAAAATGATACGGGCTTCTTTTTGGCTGTAACCTTTCTGTGCTATTTACCCATTGCTACTTCATTCTCAGGCATAAATTTGACCTTCTGCTTTTTTATGTTCCCGAAATTATCTTTGACGGTAATTTCAAAGAAATGTTCAGTATCAGTAAATGAAGTATATTTCAATATGAACGTCCTGTCATTCAAATCGTACTCAATGTTCTGACCTAAAAAAACACCTGATTCATCTTCTAGCATTCCGCTGCCTAAAAATTGAACATAGCTTATTTTATATTGGGTAGCAGGCTGCTGTCCTGATGGTACAATTCGTAAATGCAATGCCAGGGGCGTGTACTTTGCAATGATAAAAGGTACGCTTTCCATTGTTAGTGCAAAATCATGACCGGTTGTTTCCGGCGTTTGCGGTTTAAAAATATCCAGATCCTTTTTATTACATCCCATACAAATCACTGTCATGAGCAGTACTGCAGCTACAATTAATTTTTTCATTTTTTTATTCCTCCTATTTATTTTTTATCTGATCATTACTTTTGCGCCAATTCCTATCTGGCTGTTAAACTTATCATGCGCGTTGAAAAGCAATCTTTCTTTCCCGTTTACAAACAGGATTAGCTTGTCATTAACGAAGAACTCTGCTTCCAGACTTGCTGCACCGCCCGCTATAAACTTATCCTGATTGAGCAAGATTCCGCCATCATACAGCTCATGGACTCCCCAGTTCAGCCTTTCATATCCGGCTATTCCCGATGCTCCCGCTGATACAATTACATTTCGCCCTCGATCTGTAATTAGCGGGAAGTAATGCCCGATTTCCCCGGTAAACTGAGCCAGGCTCACCGAACGATCTTCATAGGCATAACGCTTATGGTAATACTCTGCTCCTAACACCCAGCGGCTACTGATTGCGGTGTAGTGATTGAATGCCGCACCCAGGTAATAAGCCTGGTTCTGATCTTTTGCAAAAAAATAGCCATTGGCTAAACCTCCGCGGATTTCAATGCCCTGTTGTCCTTTAAAAAAGCGCTGTGCATTAGCTGAATTTGCTGCCAGTAATAATACCAGCAGACTGTAAACAATCATGTGTTTTTTCATGTGATTTTATTTTAATTTGTGAATAGACTTTGTGTGATTGACCAGATCGTTATTGTCGATCAGGAATTTGAGGTTACGGCCTCCGTTTTTTTCAAAGAGTTCTACAACCAGTAGCTTGTCATCGGGAATGGTGAATCTCTCCAGAACGAATACGCTGCGCTCAGTACTTTGCCCGGAAACGAAAGTGGGCTGGTTAAAGCTTCTTACTGGTTCCAGAACACGCTCTTGAATGGCGGTACGTTTGATGAGTTTTTTATCGACTATCTTAATGGTCATGAAGTCAATTTCATGGGGAATGTTCGACAGGTTTTTCAATTGGGTATGAAAGAAAAAAAGTCCGTTATGTGTATATATTCCCCTTAGCGAGAACTCAACACCAAATTTCTTATCACCGATGTGTTTGATCTCCTTTTTGTTATTGGTGTAGATCGTATTGACAATTTGTTTCACCAGCATAGGTGACTCCTCAGCGAGTTCTTTTAAGTACACCGGAGAATTTTTTGCAGCCGGATTTGAAGCCTGATCTGTCTTTAACAGGTTTCGAACTTCAATATTCAGTTTCTCCGGCTCATCGGCATATTTGACGTTAAAGGTGAAGAAATTGCCGTCTTCAGTGATCACAGCAAAGTTTGTCTCAGGTTTGAATCCTTTTTGACTGGCTTTTATGCGCAATACATTTTCCGCGCCGTCAGCTTTACCGGCTATGATACTTGGTGATCCCAGGTCCACATAGCGTATTGCAGAGGGGAAAATAAGGTGTACCGTTTTTTCAAAGGTCACTTCCACACCATAGACTGGAATGACTTTATCAAAGTTGATTTTTTTACTCATCCCCTGATAATAATCACCGGTTGTAGGTTGATCCTGGGCAAAGGCATTGCCTGTGGCTACCAATAAGGCAACCATTAATAATAATTGTTTCATGATTTTGGATTTGATTATGGTCTGTTAGACCGGTTTGCTATTATTTTGATTTTGGTAATAGAAATACTTTGTAGCCCGATTTTAAATGGACTTTTACTTGTTTCACTTTTTTTGAAAGGTAAGCCGAGGTTCCCTGAATGATTCCTTTGCTCAGATCAGCAGCAACCTGCTGTCCCGCGTTTTGAGTAATGCTGAAACTACTCCCCATTCCCTGCCCCATTCCGGCTCCGATTTCTTTGAGCGCGCTGTTTTCCATAGAGGCTGGAATATAAATCCCCGGCTGTCCATCGGTATCATACACGATAAGGTCTACCGCTGTAATATTGCCTTGATATTCTATCGAACTGATAAACAGCGAAAGTCTGTCACCGCCAATTGCAGCAGTTCCGCTGATCAGTGTACCCTTTGGTACAAGCTGGTTTCCAATCTTAACAGGTTCCAGCAGTCTAAGGCGAACACTTTGTCCAGAGGTCAAAGTCTGCTGCTCATGTACGCAGGCTGTAATTGTATTCTTTAAAGGGGCATCCTGTTCATTACCAACAGGCGTAATAAAATCCACCTGTTCTGGTTTTTGGCTCTGATCCAGTCTTGACACAATTTGCTCTTTGAGTTTTCTAACAGGCGCGGCAATAACTTTTTTACCGGTTTTGGGCTGAATACTATCCTCCGCTTTTTGGAAATCAACCGTATTTGTGTTTGGGCTCTTCGGCAAATATTTCGCAGCCATTTCATACGATTTTTCCATTAGCTTAACCTGCTCATCCATAACATTCGCCGTTGAATTTTTAGATTCCAATTGCGCTCTTAGCCTTTGGTTTTCATCTTTCAGCCGTTCGGTTTCCATATCCACCCTTGGATGATCATAAAAATTATCCATAGTACGATTGATATCCCTGTAAGCCGCAATTGAACCTTTAACACCCGCTTTCTCCCGAGCTACTGATCTTCCGCTAAAATGGTTTTCTGTCTTTGACTGAGGCTGCACCGCTGCATTTTGATCTTCATCCCTTTGCTCATTCTTACCCATAAGGTCTTCAAAATCCTGTAAAGTTCGCATTTTACTTTCCGCCCTTTCTTTGGACTGCTGCTGCTCATAGGCACTTTTCTTGTCGCCGATGATACTTTCGTCCTTTGGTTGCGGTATCGTTGTATTTAAACCTTTTTGTTCCGCCTGCTTAGTACTTTCAGAAGGGACAAAAATTAACCACATACTCAGCGCAAATACGACAGCTAAACCAATGTAAACACCAACCTTCTTTAGATTTTTTAGCATTGCCTGCTTGTTTTTATTGTTTTCCATCGCGCATTTGTTTTTTAAGATTGATACTATCTGCTGTCTCGATTTTCAATGCCGGGCTTTTTATATGCTTCATCTGGAGCTGTTCCCCATCTTTTAAACCGATATAATAGATCCCCGAAACAATCGTGTAGAATGATATAAATGCCATGAACAAAAAGGCGATCCCTACGACCATAAGTTTAGTTTCCGGTTCTATCCGGTCAATAAGCTGGACAAACTTACTTTCAGAAGCAGTCCATATTTTTAAGATTTTCTCTTTCATCATTTATCTGTTTAAGGTTCTTAAATCTTTATTCTCAATAACCTCGAATGCTTCAATAGTAAAGCCATGCGGGTTATTGTCCGATCGTACAGAATTGATCAGATTACACCTGGTCACAAGGCTCCGTTCAGTAATATTACTTTCCCTGATAATTCTTTGCCTGGCATTTACCCTTACCTGATACGGATAGCTATCCATTTTACAGGAGATGCTATCAACTGCAATCGTTTGATTGATATTACCCGATACAATGCGGTTATAATATCCCTTCTCACTCAAATCCTGATAGTAATTAAAGGCGCTTTTATCCGTTAAAAAAAGTGCTCTTTTTATATTACTCTCGATCGCATTTTTATCAGGTGAAAGCGTAAAGAACAATTCGTGAAACCTTTTCACGTGTTCTTTAGCTTCCACTGGTCTGTTTTGCGACATATCTTGCGACAAAGCCACCATCAGCGATTTACCTTGATCCAAAACATATATTTTTTGGCGTTGGACTTCTGCAAACTTAAAGGCGCTGAAAACGGAATATCCTGTAATTCCGGCACAAAGGCAGATAAACACGATTCCAAAAAAACGGATCTGCTTAAAACTGCTTTCAATATTTCTTAGTGTTTTAAATTCCATAATCTTGTTTATTACTTCATTAATCGTCCTGTAATGTTCCCGCTGGCTGCTCCGGCAGCTCCGCCTACTGTGGAACTTTCCTGCATTAATTTCCCATACACGTTTCCGGCAGCAGCTCCACCTACACCACCAACTACCGAGGTACCTTTTGATGCAGTATTGGTTACATTTCTTCCGTAGTTACTTAAGCCTCCAGCCTGTATGATCCAGCCTGCTACTGTAGGAATAGTGAAATACCCAATAATACCAATGATCATAAAAATGATGTAAATGGTATTGGAGGCTTCCAGCGAAAAATCAGGATTGCTTTCCAGTGCTGCGATGTCGTTTTTAAGCATGAGAATTTGAACACGGGCAAGGATTGCGCTGAAAAGATCCGACACTGGCAGCCATAAATACACGCTGATGTACCGGGTTAGCCACTGGGCTAAGTTTGCCTGAAATCCGTCCCAGACCGACACAGCAAATGCAATCGGTCCGAGAATTGCCAGTACAATAAGAAAAAAAGTTCGTATCGTGTCAATGACTAGCGCGGAAGCTTGAAACAAGATTTCCAGTAACTCCCTGAAAAAATCCCTGAACGATTTTTGCATATTGTACATTCCCCTTTCCAAATACATTGTTGCCATCGTTGCCAGATCAGTCGGACTCCATCCCAATTCTTCCAATTGCTTGTCGAATTCTTCATTGGAGACTAAATAAGCTGTCTCGGGGTTCCTGCGCATCACTTCCTGCTCCAACCTGTCCTTTTGCTCCCGGTAAGCATTCATATCGAATGTTTGGGTTTCTAGCATTTGATGGGTTCCGCTGACAACCGGAGAGAGTATTGCATTTAAAGTTCCCAATACCAGCGTAGGAAAGAACATGATGCAAAGCCCAATTGCGAAAGGTCTGAGCAGTGGGTAAACATCAATCGGCTCTGCCCTCGATAAAGATTGATAGACTTTGTTTGCCATGTAAAACAGCGCACCTAAACCGGCAATCCCCTTTGCGATGCCGGCCATATCAGAACATAGCGGCATCATTTCCAGATACAGATCCCGCAGAATCTGGTGTAAATTTTGAAATTCCATGACTACCAGTATTTTTCAGAAGCTGAACCATATAAACCAATCACCCTGTTCAGATCGCCTTTTTTCTTAGCACGTAAAAACGACACTGAAATGTTTTTCCTGGTGTAATAAGCGACTAAGTCACGTTGCTTTTTCACCCTGTCATACACCCTGTCTATGATGCCCATACGTTCGCTGTCACTCAGCGAAAGTCCATTGGTATTCACCACCGTTCGTAGTTCCAGAAGCATATCTGCTCCACCTTCCAGTAGTTTTGCATATCCGGTCGCAATTGCCACAAGTTCCTCAACCGAATAATTGGGATCTTGCAGCATCTTTTGAAAGTTCTGCACATACAGATCGGAGATATCACCTACCATGAGAATGGTATTTTGCACCTTCCGCGCATCCTTCACCAGGTTGTGAACCGACTTCAAGGCATCATAGTACTGCTTACCCTGCTCATAAATTTTCACCGTTTCATTAAAATTCTTAATCATATTTGAAGCAGTGGTCGAGGTTTGAACAATCTGTCTTGTCGTGTTGACTATTCCCTGAGCCAGGTTGCTGGGATCACTTACTACCCATTGGGCTTTCACCGGTGCAGTAGCCAAAACTGTGGCTACAAACACCATATAGATTAGTTTTTTCATTGCTTTAATTTTTAAGTTGATTTCCTATTTGTTATCCACTGCCAATTGCTTAATCGCAGCCTGCATATCCCCTCCCAGCTTTTCACTGAGGTTCATCACTTCCAGTTTTTCCGATTCTTCGGTGGTATAGGTGTAATATTCCGATTTGCTAACTTCAGTCGCATAAACCGCAGACTGGGTCCCGCCCAATCCGATCCAGACTTCCTTATAAAATCTGTTTGTAGCATTGTTCAAATTGATCGAAAGTACCTGTGCTTTTTCCTTATCGGTAAGTCCAAGCATTTTCTGGATGTCATCAAATTTGTTCATGTACTTTCTTTGATCCAGCAATATCTTGCAGTCTGAGTTGTTGATGATACTTTCCCGCACAATCGGCGAATGGATAATATCGTCCACTTCCTGAGTAACAATAATCGCCTCACCGAAAAACTTTCTCACCGTTTTAAAGAGGTATTTTATGTACTCCGCCATACCTTCCTTAGCGATCGCTTTCCATGCCTCCTCAATTAAAATGAGCTTTCGCACACCTTTCAAACGTCTCATCTTATTAATGAAAACTTCCATCACAATAATGGTCACAATCGGGAATAATGTTTTGTGATCCTTTATGGCATCGATCTCAAACACAATAAACCGTTTAGAAAGCAAGTCCAGCTGCTTGTCGGAGTTCAGTAAATAATCATATTCGCCTCCTTTATAGTACGGCTCCAAAACATTTAGAAAATTGGCAAGATCAAAGTCTTTCTCTCTGACCTGTTTTTCCTCCAGTACCTTTTTATAATCACCCTTCACGTAATCATAAAAACCGTTGAAAGAGGGCTGTTCATTACCTTGTTTGATACGGTCGATATAACCACTTACTGCATTGGAAAGCGCAACTTCTTCCGACCTGGTTGGCGGCTCATCATCACGCTTCCACAATGTCAAGATTAAAGTCTTGATGCTCTCCCGTTTTTCGATGTCAAATACACCATCTTCAGTGTAAAAAGGGTTAAAGGCAATCGGATTATCTTCGGTATAGGTAAAATAAATCCCGTCTTCAGCTTTTGTTTTTGCCTTGATGAGTTCGCATAATCCCTGGTAGCTATTTCCGGTATCTACCAACAACACGTGCGCCCCCTGCTCGTAATATTGCCGAACCATATGATTGGTTAAAAAAGATTTCCCACTACCCGATGGGCCTAATATGAACTTATTACGATTGGTAATGATCCCTTTTTTCATCGGCAAATCAGATATATCCAAATGGATAGGATTACCGGTTAACCGATCACTCATCTTTATTCCGAAAGGAGATAATGAACTTTTATAATTGGTTTCAGCGCTGAAAAAGCACAATGCAGGCTCAATAAAGGTGTAGAAACTTTCTTCACTCGGAAAGTCAGCTGCATTACCGGGAATAGCCGCCCAAAACAGTGTTGCAGCATCAACAGTATTATGCCTTGGTTTACAATCCATGAGCGCAATGGCACTTCCCGTATCATTTTTGATCTGCTTGAATTCATTCGCATCTTCTGACCAGGCTACCACATTAAAATGCGCCCTGATCGAGGAAAGGCCATAAGAATGCGCCTCATTCAGGTAACGCTCGATCCACTCTTTATTAATCTGATTACTTCGGCTATAACGGGACAAGGAATGCATATTCCTGGCGGACTTTTCGAACCTTCGCAGGTTCTCTTCGCTGTTGTCAAGAAACAGGTATTGATTATAAATATGATTACAATTTAGCAGTAGCCCAACAGGTGCAGCAAACGACAACCTACAATCACTACGATCAGTAGATAATTTTTCAAAGCGGGCATCATCGGATACAGAATTTGCAAGATCATCCGGATCAGATAAAGTATGAACAACAATCCTTTTATTTCCCACCCGAACCTGATCAGCTCCAAATGCAATATCCTGCATCGTTACCTGTTCATTAGTATCTAAAGTCAGGTACTGTTCGAGCAGTCCGGACTTTTTTTGCTCCCCTGCAATCTCTGATTCAGTAAGTCTTTCCAACCTGACAAGCCCGGAATCGTTTACAATCCGTTCAAATTGGGCAACAGATTCGATGAACCTGCCCATTGTTTCCTTGTCACTTATTTCCTTTGGAACTAAAACACCCCGGCAAAGCGTTGAAAAATCACTTTTGCTGTTCATTCTTTCCTTAGTCGTTTTAGTCAGAAACAGATAACTATAATGGTTTAAAAACGGGCGTTCATTGAAATGTTTGTGGTAGGATTTCGTCAGAAAACTAAATTCCCCTTTCTCAAAATCAGTTTGATGCGCTTCATTGATGTACCAGTCCTGTTTGTGGACAATACTAAAATCAGGTAAAGTCTTAATGGCTTTATGCCAAGCCGCGTGCATCGCTTCATATTCCGGCGAAGAGACCGTAAACAGCTCAGGTAAGTGAATACGAAAACAAACTGTAATATCTCCACCTTTGGAAACGATACAATTATTCTCCACCCCAAGGATTGGAAACTTACTTTCCAAGGTAGTTACTCTCGAATGGTTTCTCATTTTACGACGGTATTACGTGATTGCAGTAATTGGGCAATTGGTTTTCGACAAGTGATGTATTGCGGGTGTTTTCGTTTAGCCAGTAGCTTCATTAAACCATGCTCACCATAATTCCTATTCAGGCTGAAAGTCCCCCAGACAATACATCCCGAACCTATCCCTGCAACAGCCAGACACAGGTAAGAATTTGCCCCGGCCATATACAGAATCATTACTAAAACCAATGTTGCGAGCAATCCTCCTGTAAACAAAAACAGATATTGCGTCTTTAACCCCTTGAACTCGGCTGACCTGCCGATACCCTTGTTAATGTTATAATTAATCATTGAAGTTGTTTTAAGTGTTAATCAGATAAGCTTAGAATAGCTTGGGAATACCAATTGGATTGGATAAATCATAGTTCGCCGTCAATACCTCTATCTTTCTTTTCCTTGTCTTTGAATTAGCTGCAGCAACACTTACTGTTTGTTCCAATTTGGTTGAGAACCATTTGTTGACACGGATGTAATGACTCAGCTGCGAACTTGGATAGCTGCTCAGTAAAAAACGTCCCTTAACAATTGACAGCAGTTTTAATAAATTTTCAAAATCTTCCTTTGAATAACCATTGTAGTGCCCGCAGTCACTATTAAAATAAGGTGGATCGCAATAATGAAAGGCTTCCTTATAGTCACGGGAACTAATGATCCTAAGCGCATCGGTATTTTCAATCTGAACATTCTGAAGTCTGATCGCATAAGCCTCTGTAAAGGATTCTCGTTTCTTGGTCATCTTTTTTCCCGTTGCTCCTGTTGTTTTATCATATCCCCAGGCATCATCTATGATTGAACTAAACGATTGAGAACATAATACCCACACCGCCCAGGCTCTTTGTATTTGGCTAAACATATGCGGGTTATTATAAATTACAGAAGCATCACTATGAAGTGATCTGCTATGAAGGGTAATCCTGATCATCTTCTCCAGATCAACAAACTGATTCTGCACCATTTCATAAAAATTGATCAGCTCCCTGTTGTAGTCATTGATCACTTCAACCTCAGAAACAGGTTTGGACCAGAATATAGCTCCACCTCCAACAAAAGGTTCAACATACGTGGTATGCCTGGGAATTAAGGGTAAAATAACACGGACAAGATTCTGCTTCCCTCCATAATAGGTTAGTGGTGTAGCGACTATCTTTTTTTGACGGTTCGATGGATTATTCATAGCACATTACAAGAAGAATGATCGAAGAATAGTAGCTGCCACAATCAAAAAGATACAGGCACCAAACCAAGATGCAGCGGTCTTACTGGTATCGGGATCACCGGAACTAAACTTGCTGTAAACTTTCGCTCCGCCAATCAGTCCGACTACAGCCCCAATCGCATAAATCAATCTCGTAGCAGGATCAAAGTAGGAAGTAACCATATCTGTCGCTTCAGTGATACCCGCTACCCCATTTCCTTGGGCATAGGTGTTCCAGGCCGCCAAACCCATAAGGGCTGTCAGCCAAAATCTTTTTTTTAGCATAATAGTTTTGGAATTAGACCACCAAGAGGGCTCTCACGGAGTTCGCTCACTTCAGACCTTTTCGCCCTCCGGTGGTGTTTAACATTTTTTTTGTGGATATCTAGTGGCTCAGACCTGTATTATCCCGAATCAACTTTTCTCATAAGTCACGTTTTTATAAATAGTTATTAATATCAAAATCACTGTCAATGGAATCCATTTCATTTTCATTCTGGTCAGTTTCCGGCGGAACATAACTGTCGATTAAGTGCCTGATCCGGCTTGCATTTGCCGATTTCTCATTCATTAACTGTTCAAAGAATTCAGCACTTTCTAAATCTTTAATGATCTCCAACGTTCCGGCCTCCGCCACCATTTCTACACTTTGGTCTGTTTCAAATAATTGGACAATCTGGCTCATCTGCTCAAAACTATACCCGTTTGCCACATCGAATGGAATCTCATCATCATCATCAAAAACCTCATCCTCTCCTTCCGAACTATATTCCAAACTAACCTCAACCTGCTCACAATCGAAGACCGGTTCCGTTGAAGAATTCATGCTACTTCCAGCAGCATTCTGATCAAAAGTAGTAGGAGTTTTTATAGATTTATCAGCTTGTGTCACCCTGTCCGGCAGTGGCTTAAGTTGGCTTAAATCAACTTTACTTTTACCCATAATTTGCTCTGAATCGATACCATTACCATGTCCCTTAATAGGGCTTTGATAATTTTTAGTTTTACATTTTTCAGTTAAATATTTGCGCCAGAAATAGAAACATACGCCAAGTCCGGCTAACAAAAAAACAGCGATTACATACCTCATTTTATAAGTATTAATGGTTAAAAAATATCACTGTTCTTACTTTGGTAACTCTCTTTGATTTCCTTTTGGAAACTTTCAAAATGATGCGCCAGGACATTATCGAGATAACTGAACAGGCTCAGCTCATTACCACCAATAACCTGCACAATCTTTAGCAGCCGATCATGAAAATCCTTCCTGATATACACACTCTTCCCTAATCTTGCAGTCAGATTAGATTCCTTAATAAATAGGTCAAAGTATCTATCCAACTCGGTCAGTTCAACTTCTTTCTTATTAACCTTAGTAGGAAGCTTTTCTGTACCTCCACCGGTGCTTTGTTTATTTCCTTTGATTGAGGACAGGATAAAGCTTTCATCAATATCCTGATCATTCGTTCTTTCCTTTGCCATCGTTTCCTATATTTTAATTTTTTGAAAAAACTCACTCATCAAGGCATCAAACTGGCTTCCCTTTATCAATTGCTTATCGATGGGAAAAAGCGTGGAACGAAAAACGCCTCTGTTATCCGAACCGATCTCCTTTCGAAACCTTTTGCTGTCCGGCAAAGACGTTTTCAAAACTTCAAGCCCCAGTTCAGCGATAATTTTATTGTACTTCACATATAGGTCCGACTTCTCTCTTCGGTCAACCATATTCCAGATGATATACATTCCCTTGATTTTTGCCTTTCCCGGAGTTATAATACTGTTCTGAAGGGTGAGCGTAAATTGTAAGGTACTTTCCAAGACCACCCGATCAGCACTGACCGGGACAAACAGATAGTCCATCGAAGCCAGGGTTTTTAATACACCGTTACTATTGAGTGTTCCGGGCAGATCGAAAAAAACAATATCCAAGGGCGGTTCACTTTTTTCAATAAGCTCCGTAGCGATCTTAACCGCATCAACCGAATTACTTTCAACAACCGGGTAAGCATTGCGTTTTAACTCAGAAAACTGTTTGTGAGCCATGCGTTTATATAACTCGCTATTCATCACCAAATCCACATCGCGTTCGCGCATTTCAACAATACTATGTTGTGGATAATCACAATCAATAACAGCAACATTTAGCCCCTTCACATAATGAAGGTAGCTGGCTGCAAGTACGGTTAATGTCGTTTTTCCAATACCTCCTTTTTGAGTACTGAAAGCAATTTTTAAAGTCTGTTTTTCCATGATCATTTTTTTAATTGTTAATTCCTATATCCATTTATCCATACATTTCTTTAGTTATTCGAACTGCTATTTACGCGCTGTTATGGTTTTCCATCTCTCTGAATAAACATGGAATCACACGACCGTAACTAAGGCCAATGATCCAGGCGATTAAGCGTATCGCCGTTTGTACAGCCAAACGTAGCTACGGCGATACGTTTGTACAGTCCTTTAGTTTGGTTACTAAACATTCCGATCACCAGCAGGTCATAAATCCTTCTATTTATCTGTAAAAGCAGTCTTACAGTTGGAATCCAAACCAGTTGATTACCGGTATTTAAGTATCTCCATTTCATTGTTTTTCCACTCATCAATTCGTTTATCTCACAAATGAACCCTAAAAAAAAGTGTGTTTTATCCTGTTCCAGTCCACTGGTAACAGCAGTCCTTAACTGACTGTCTTTGACCGGGTAGCACGCTATACAAGCAATTGCACCGGCTCTTAACTTTGTTTCCGGTAAAAAAGCTATTTAAAAAAGATGATCAGGCCTCGGTTCCAAACACCTACCGATCAATTTTTAACTGAAGAGCATTTCCGTCGGGAAATAGCAAGGTGTGTTTTGAGCAGCTTGAAATACTTTCTGATGCTCAAAACGCCTTGCCCTAACGGGAGGGTTTTGGCTCCGAAGTCGCAAAACCTGTAAGTTCTGATTTGATTACTATGGATGAAATTCGTTGGTACTATGAAGCAAGATGATGAAAGAAAAAGAAGTAAGGGAGGCCGGAAGCCAAAGAAAGATCCAGCGGTATTCCGCTATTCAATCAGCTTAAATGAAGTTGAAAATGCTCGATTTTTAGCAATGTTTGAAGCTTCCGGCATGAAAGTTAAAGCACACTACATCACAGCATGCATTTTTGATCGTCCGGTCAAAGTCGTAAAAATCGACAAAGCCATGCTGGACTACTATACCCGGCTGACCACATTCTATGCCCAGTTCCGGTCTATAGGGGTGAATTACAATCAGATCGTTAAGGCATTAAACACACATTACACAGAACAAAAAGCACTTGGTGCAATCTACAATCTGGAAAAACTGACTATTAAGCTTGTAGAACTCAACCAAAAAATAGTGGCTTTATCAAATGAATTCCATCAAAAATGGTTGCAAAAATAAATATCGGCAGTTCGATGTTTGGAGCTTTATCCTATAATCAAACTAAAGTTGATCAGGGAACTGCAAAAGTTCTCGGCGATAATCGCATGATGCAATCAGCCGATGGCACCTATACGATTGGAAGATGTATGGAATCATTTGAACCTTATCTGGCTGCAAATAATAAAACCGAAAAACCGGTAATGCATATTTCATTAAACCCACATCCGGATGATAAACTCAACGATGAACAACTTTCTGAATTAGCAAAAGAATACCTGGAAAAACTGGGCTACGGAGATCAGCCTTATATGATTTACAAACACGAAGACATTGATCGCCATCACATCCATATCGTTACCGTTCGGGTTGATGAAAATGGTAAAAAGATAGATGATGCATTCCAGCATCGCAAATCAAAGGACATTACCAGAGAACTGGAACAAAAGTATCAACTCCGGTCAGCAGAACGGCAGCAACAAAAGGATCTGTTCTGGATGAAAAAAGTTGACCCTAAACAGGGCGATATAAAAAAACAGGTGTCCAATACCATCAAGACACTTTCAAGTACTTACCACTTCCAGAGCCTTAATGAATATCGCGCTTTACTTTCCCTTTACAATTTATCCGTCGAGGAACTCAAAGGAGAACAAAATGGCAAGCCGTTTCATGGCCTTGTCTACTGCGTTACCAATGATAAAGGAGAGAAAATTGGAAATCCTTTCAAATCCTCATTATTTGGAAAACAAGTCGGTGCCGCAGCGCTCAATAATCACATCGAACAAAGCAAAAAGCATATCAAGGAAAAGGACCTAAAATCCAGAACCCGGACTATCATAGATCGAGAAATGAAAGCCTGTAAAAATCAAAAGGATTTTGAAAACAGACTAGCCAAAGAAAATATTGAAGTGGTTTTCCGAAAAAATGACACCGGAAGGATTTACGGTGTAACCTTTATCGACCACCAGCAAAAAACAGTATTGAATGGTTCAAATTTTGGAAAATCGTACTCCGCAAATGCTTTTGAGCAATTATTTAATGGTACTAAAGATCAACTTGCTACTGCTGCTGAAAACACTTCTGTAGAAATACAACCTACTACCACAAGCGAGCAATTACTTGAAAGTACACTGGATTTATTTTCATTGGAAACCCAGGGCGAAGATGTCCAAGAAAATGCCTTCACCAATAGATTAAAACGAAGAAGAAAAAAAAGAAGATAATTAACCCCTTATAGAAATGGCACAGGAAGATGATTTAAGAGGACTTGCGAAAGTCATGGAGTTTATGCGCGGGATCAGCATATTATTTCTAAGCATACACCTTTATTGGTTTTGCTATGAAGATCTACAATCCGGAAATTTTATCTTTCGGACAGTTGATAAAATACTGATCAACTTTCAAAAAACGGCAGGACTGTTTTCCAATTTACTATACACCAAATTCTTTGTGATACTCTTTTTGGCGCTATCCTGTTTAGGTACTAAAGGTGTAAAAAATGAAAAGCTCACCTGGTCAAAGATCTACCCGATCCTAATCACCGGAATGATTCTGTTCTTTTTGAATTGGTGGTTACTGGACTTATCTATTAAGTCGGGCATAAGAACTTTGCTTTATTCAATTACGCTCGTTGCCGGTTACATAATGTTATTGGTTGCCGGACTTTGGATGAGCAGGCTATTAAAAAGCAATCTGATGGAGGACGTATTTAATAATGAAAACGAGTCCTTTATGCAGGAAACTAAACTCATGGAAAACGAATACTCGGTAAATCTCCCGACTTTGTTTTGGTATCAGGGAAAGCAGCATAACGGTTGGATCAATATTGTAAATCCCTTCCGGGCGACAATTGTCTTGGGAACTCCCGGAAGTGGTAAATCCTATGCAATTGTCAACAACTACATTAAACAGCATATAGAAAAGGGGTTCGCCATGTATATCTACGATTACAAATTCCCAGACCTTTCTACCATTGCCTATAATCACTTATTAAAACATAAAGACAAGTATAAAATCCTACCTAAGTTTTTTATGTGATCAACTTTGATAACCCGGCTGGTAGTCATAGATGCAATCCCATAAATCCTGTTTTCATGACCGACATATCCGATGCCTATGAAAGTGCTTATACCATACTCTTAAATCTAAATAAAACCTGGATTCAAAAACAAGGGGATTTCTTCGTGGAAAGTCCAATTATCTTGCTTGCAGCTATAATTTGGTATTTGAAAATGTATGAGAATGGCAAATACTGTACGTTCCCTCATGCGATTGAGTTCCTGAACAAACGTTATGAAGATATATTCCCAATTCTTACCTCCTATCCGGAACTGGAAAACTACTTATCCCCCTTTATGGATGCCTGGCTCGGAGGGGCAGCTGATCAATTACAAGGACAGATCGCTTCCGCCAAAATACCGCTATCCAGAATGATCAGTCCACAATTGTACTGGGTCATGACCGGTGATGATTTTACCTTAGACATCAATAATCCAAAGGAGCCAAAAATCCTATGTGTGGGAAACAATCCGGACAGACAAAACATTTATTCCGCAGCACTAGGTTTATACAATTCCAGGATCGTTAAAATGATCAATAAAAAAGGGCAGCTAAAAAGTTCAATTATTATAGACGAATTGCCCACAATTTATTTTCGGGGCCTTGACAATTTGATCGCAACCGCCAGATCCAATTTTGTAGGAATTTCCTTAGGTTTTCAGGATTTTAGTCAATTATACAGGGACTATGGAGATAAAGAAGCGAAAGTTGTAATGAACACTGTGGGTAATATATTTTCCGGACAAGTGGTGGGTGAAACAGCAAAAACACTATCCGAGCGATTTGGAAAAATCCTTCAGAAAAGGCAATCCCTAACCATTAATCGCAATGATAAATCCACTTCCATTTCAACGCAGCTAGATTCGCTCATCCCTGCTTCAAAAATAAGTAACCTTTCACAAGGAATGTTTGTTGGGGCTGTTTCCGACAACTTTGATGAGCGAATTGAACAGAAAATCTTCCATGCATCCATCGTAGTGGATAATGAAAAAGTCGCAGAAGAAACAAAGAATTATGTCCCTATCCCTCAGATCATCGACTTTACAAATGAAAATGGAATAGATACCATGAAAGAGGTAATCGAACAAAACTATCACCAAATAAAGCAAGAAGCTACTGCAATCGTATTATCAGAATTAGAACGTATTAAAAACAATCCTGATTTAGCACATCTAATTCAAAATCAGAAAAAACCATAAGTATCCAAGTCCCTGAAAATGATAATCAGGGACTCGTAATTCAAAAAGTTACCTTCTAAATCTATCATAGCTCTTGTTATCAGTATCATCCATTTTGATGGTTAACATCCGAACCATTTCATCAAGAAAAATGGTCCGGCTTCCCTTTCGCCTTCGTATTTCTATAAAAGTGTCATAAAAATTGCCTAGTGAAACCTCAAAAGTTTCCGAGAGAAAACCCAGTAACTCTTTTATTTCAACATTTCCATGATTAAAACTACCAGACGCCACCGCAGCGTAAGCAAACTCTACTAGATCAGTTTTGGATTTAGTCCACTTAATAGGCTTTTTTCTTGTACTTTCTATGTTGCTGATATCTCTTGTTATATCTCTATCTTTCCTAATTAACCATTTCACAAGCTTCAATTGCGATTTGACATACGCAGATGCATTCTGAACATAATTTTGGATCACATCTTTGCCCTGATCAGAATAAAGCATTCTATCAATATCATCTAACTGTAACTGGCTATAGGTCAAACTTTGATACAGTCGTAACAAATCGGGTTCTTTAATAAACTCATCAGAAAGTTTACTTAAAAATTCTTCGTAGGCAGCCTGGAAATCCATCAAATTAACTTCACTTCCTGTTGCCTCCAAATACTCAAACAAACGCATTTTGGTGAATCTCATCATTTGGTTTAAAATTTAGGGGTGAATAAAAGTTTAACGAGAGCATAGGAGTTGATGGGTTGGTAAGCGACACGCTCAATTCGTTACACTTAAATTTAAAAAATTAATACTTTTCTTGCAAAGCATTTAGCGCAAGATCAATACCACATTACAGACCAAACAGTTAACAAAAAAAACACACATTACGGCCAACCAGATCCCTAGTCCAGACAACCACTTCCAGGACGGCCTAAACTGACTATATCGAACATTTTTTCAATTACTTTCAATCATGTTTAATCAAAAATCACAACAAAATGGAAGAGAAAATTAATGATCAGCAAGAAGTATTACTGGTTAAAAATGGTAATCGAAAAAAGCTTGAAGTTGTAACGGGTATTGATGAAAAAGGAAAAATTAAAACTGCTCCTCCAGAGCAAGAAAATCAAAATGAGTTTTTAAAAATCAACAAAAATGAAAATGCTTTGGAAAATTTCTTTTCCAATTTCCTACGCCAGGTTAAAAACCCAACACAGTTTAGGTTTTTTAAAATCCCACTTTTAAAGATTAAGGCAGTCCCTAATCTTGAAGATATATTAAACAATCCTAAAAAGCATGTTAATGCCCAGGAGAAAATCAACACGGTCGAAGTAAATCCAAAAGACTATCAGAAACTGGTCTACGTACCGATAGATATTTCACGAATTGATTGGGAGAAATTAGCTAAAAATGGAATAGATCTCCAACTATTAAAAGATACCAATAGTTTAGATCGAATGTTAAACTGGAATAAATCACCTGTTTTATTACCGGTAAACCTAAATTCAAATGATATACAGGTTACAATCAATGCGCGCCTCTCCTTTCGGGAAGTTGAAGGTAAAATAGTTTTGAATATTCACCCGCTTCGCGAAAAGCCAAATTTAGAAAAACAGTTCTACGGTATCAATTTCACCGACCAGGACAAGCATAACCTGCTGACCACAGGTAATGCCGGAAGGGTTATCAATATCAAATCTCAAAATTCAGAAGTCCCGGTTTATGTGTCAATTGACAAACTTACCAATGAACTGGTAGCCATGAATACCAATAAAGTTAAAATTCCTAAAGAAATCAAAGGTGTCAAATTAAATAAAGAGCAACGGCAGCTTCTTCAGGATGGTGAAGCCATTTATTTAAAAGGGATGACCAACAATAAAGGTGAGACATTTAATAGTTTAGTTCAAATCAATGCTGATAAAAGAGGCATATCCTATCGATCAGCCGTTTCAGAACATAATAATAAAGAAATCCTGAATAACAACCGTACCGTTAACATACCATCTCAGCTATTAGGAGTCACACTATCTCAGGAACAGCAAAACTTGCTTAAAGAAGGGAAAGGTATAAAAGTGCAGGGTATGCGTGATCCAAAAACTGGACAATTATTTAATTCATATGTTAAGGTCAATCATGAGAAAAAAAAGCTTGACTTTCCTAAAAATGATCCGGACCAGCCGATAAAGCAAAATACCCAGAATGAAAGGGTAAATAATCAAAGTACAGCACGTCGCAACGGCCCAAAAATCTAGTGTTGATCTAAAAAAAAATTAACTTAAATCTAATACCATGATAGTAATTATAGCAGAGAAGCCCTCAGTAGCGCGCGAGATTGCGGCGATCGTTGGGGCAAATGAGAAAGAGGATGGTTACCTGAGTGGAGATCATTATACGGTTACCTGGGCATTTGGGCATTTAATAGCACTGGCAATGCCTGAAACTTATGGAATCGCCGGTTATCAAAAAGAAAATTTACCTATTATTCCGGAAACATTTATCCTTCAACCAAAACAATTAAAAATACAGAGGGAATATAAAGCAGACTCCGGAGCATTAAAACAATTAAATATAATAGCGAAATTATTTAAAAGCTGCGATTCCATTATAGTAGCAACAGATGCCGGTCGCGAAGGAGAACTGATATTCAGGTATATTTACCAGTACTTAAATATCATAAAACCCTTTCAAAGACTATGGATCAGCAGTCTCACCGAAAAAGCTATTCGTGCCGGACTTGAAAACCTTAAAGCTGGCAATCTATATGACAGTTTATACTTCGCAGCAAGAGCAAGAAGTGAAGCGGACTGGTTAATCGGGATCAATGCAAGTCAGGCTTTGTCCATTTCTGCCGGACAAGGTAGTTATTCTTTAGGGCGGGTGCAGACACCCACACTTAAGATGATTTGTAACCGTTACCATGAAAACAAAGATTTCAAGTCGAGTAATTTTTGGCAGCTGCAGTTAAAAGGAGCTAAGGATGTTGTGGAGTTTAGCTGTAATTCCGAATTAAAATTTGATAACGAAGCTACAGCAATGGAACTCCAGAACAAGATTACCCAGCAAGGTGATTTTTTGGTTCAAAGCTTAGAAACAAAAGAATCAAAACTCCTTCCCCCCTTGTTGTTTGACCTGACAACCCTTCAAAAAGAAGCCAATAAAAAACTTGGATATACCGCTGATCAAACGCTTTCGATTGCACAAGCTTTATACGAGAAAAAATACATCACCTATCCCAGAACAGGAAGCCGGTACATTTCCCAGGATATTCTTGAAACAATTCCCGATCTGATTGTCAATTTGGCTGCAAATTCAAGATTTACCACTCAGGCTATATCATTAGCTTCATTAAATCATCTACCGGTAAATGATAGTAAAGTAACTGATCATCATGCGATTTTAATAACAGAAACAAATCCCAGTACACTTAAAAATGAGGAAGAAGCTATCTATAACTTGATTGCATCACGGCTTCTTGAAGCCTTTTCACCCGAATGTATTAAAGACATCACAACAGTAAAACTCAAATCTGCCGAGGTTTTATTTGTTCTAAAAGGCGCAAGCGTTAAGCAAATCGGTTGGAAAGCCGTATTAAATGAGACCGACGAACAGCAGGATGAAGATTTTACGTTGAATATGCCTTCTCTTGTTGAGGATGAAACTCTACCTTTATTAGCAATTACCACATTAAAGGGACAGACAAGACCTAAACCATTATTGACCGAAGCTTCTCTGCTCTCGCAAATGGAAACAGCCGGTAAAGAACTTGACAATGAAACCGAAAGAGAAGCCATGAAAGGCATCGGCTTGGGAACACCGGCCACTCGTGCCGCTATTATCGAAACCCTGCTTACACGGGAGTACATTAAGCGTGAAAAAAAATCGCTGGTTCCAACAGAAAAAGGCTTGCGTGTCTATGAACTGGTCAAAAATATGCGAATTTCAGATATTTCAATGACCGGGGAATGGGAAAGTACCTTATCCCGAATCGAATCCGCTGATATGAGTCCAGAAACATTTCAGTCAGCCATTGCTATTTACGCAAGACAGATAACAGAAGAGCTTCTAAGTTCCAACATAACAACCCAACAGGATTGTCCAAAATGCAAAACTGGCAAGCTAAGAACTTATTCAAAAGTAATTAAGTGTACAAACGAGCAATGTCAGCTTCCAATTTTCAAGGAAAAAAGCGGCAAACAAATAACTGATCTGCAAATTTCTGATCTTTTAACCAAGGGAAAAACAAGTGTAATTAAAGGATTCGTAAATAAAACAGGAAAAAAATTTGATGCATCCTTAGCATTTGATGATCAATTCCAGGTTGTCTTTGTCTTTGATAAAAAACCTTTTAAAAAGAAAGACAAATAAAAAATCCCGTATTTTCGCTATTGGAGTCCAGGTCAAATGACAACATATCATTTGTGGATTTCTAGTGGCGGCACTGCGGTAGGGATACTGTGGTGCCATTTTTTTACTACACCTACCGCACTGCCACAAAAATAATTTCTAATCAAAAAAATCCAATCATGAATAATAATGAATTATCATATTATAGGCTTGCCCTATTGTCTTTTTTAAAAGACAACCATCCTGATCTTTTCAGCGATGGTGACTTTGTAACTGAACGCGTGGAACTCGCGATTGCTACCTATGCCGATTGCATGAAAGGCGGCTTTGACCATTCCCAAGCTGAGGCATTGGCAAATACAAACCTTTTCAATGGCCTTCAATTTTCAAAATACAACACCTTAAAAAAATTAATATGGGAAGAGTTTGAACAGGAAATCAACACTGACACACTGGCTACAGAACTGCTACCACAGTGTGATGAAATATTCAGTCAATATGAACTCAATGATGAATTCTCATATACTGCTGAGTTCGATCAACTTTATAAAGAACTCACAGGAACAGTTTTAATCTGGCTTGAAAATGAGTTTTAATATAAAAACTGGTGGATTTTGGTGGGAATCAGCGTTATTTTGATCCCACCGAATCCATATAGACTTTAATTATTCTATTTAATATTTTTAACATTTACACACACTTGTGTGTATATCAATTTTACTTTTATTGTACAAATTTGTGGTTGATGAAACAACAACTACGAGACCCTAATTTTTTGATAGCAACTGGTGCCAAATTTAGACGAGTGAGACAAATGCGGGGCTTAACCATTGAGACTGTACTTGAGGATACTAAAATAAATGTTAACAGAATAGAAAAAGGTTACGTCAATATTACTATCTCTACCCTCTCTGCTCTATTGGTTTATTACGATGTAACACCAGCTGAATTCTTTTCAAATGGTTTTGAGGACTACATTAGTTCTTTTATCAATAAAGAATCGGAAGAGCAATAATCGCTTTTTTACCAAACAAGCTATTTCACAATCGAACAATCTGAAAAAACCAGATTACCATATAATTTTCCTTTAAATTGGCCTCGTATTCGAATCTTTGTTTCTGCTTTTACTTTATCGTGTAAGTAATTTGCATGTTCAACATCAAAAAAACAGCCTAACCCCTGAAACTTGCCAATTCCCAAACCAATATAGGGTCGATCCCCAATAGATGTCCCACATTCTAAGACTTCACCATCAAGAATCACCCATTGTCCAATACCAAATTGTTCATTTATCCCCTCTTTATAAAAATCTGAAATATTGTACCTATTTACAATCAAATCATCTTCTGTAATGTCTTCCGAGCTGATAAACAGTTCATGCCCACCAAACCATTGCAATAGCTCATCTTCATTACGCGCTGCGTACATTAATATCAAACTACAAATAGTTAATAGCATCAAGATTATGCCAATTACAAAACTTACTTCAAACCGTGTTTTTGCATTCATAATAAATCTTTTTAAAAGAACAGGGCATTTCTGCCCTGTTCACAACCAAATAGAGAATTATTTGCTTTAGTAAGCAAAAAAAGAATCCACCCCAACCAAAAGGTGGATTTACATTAAATATTATAGATAAACTAGTATATGAAGACCTTTATTGACAATAACCTAAGTTGATCCTTAGGATTTCATTTATTGAGCAATAGATAATAGTTCTTAGTTCTCAATAGAAAAGAATTTGGCTTGGCAGTCAAAAAAAAGTTAAGATAGGACGTTACTCCGCTACTTGTGCAAAGTAACGTTCTTATTGAAATACGGTTATTTATTTAGGCGAATTACAAGACCGCAAACAAATTACCAACCAGTTTTATTACAAGTTATATTCTTAAGTGCAATACTTTGAATTTCCTCGTGAAATAGATCTCGGGTTTGTTCATTCGGAAAGATGAAAACAAATCTATTCAATATATTTCCGGTCTCAGAAAGGTAAATTATCGATGTCAGGTAATCGTTACTGTGATACTTGACAATTACTTTTAAGATGCCCTTTAGTTGCTCTACGCTAACAACTTTAATATCGTCTCCTAGGTCGGATAAGTAACTATCCAAATTTTCTTCGACAATAGGAGAATGTCCTTCATTCAACTTATTCGACAAAAGATATAATAGGTACTTTGGTTTTTTATCTAAAGTAAACTCATAAACATCAATATTAGCGGTTTCTTCTCGTGATTTCGCAAAAACTTTAAAATCCGTCCCCTTTGGTAAGTCAACCTTATAAAATTCTGTAGAAATATTGGTTTGCGCAAAAAGTGCATTAGTACCCAAAAAAGTGAAGAATATTATCCAAATAAAATAATTACGCATAAAAAATCCTTTTTATTAATCTCAACACAAGATTTCCCATCATAAAATAAATCCAAAATGTAAATGACACTAACAGAACAATTAGTGGTGAGAAACAAATTATTATAGCTACACCTTTTACTCCATAGACATTTTCATCATTAAAATTCACCGGCATAATCCCTAATACATTTAATATTGAATGAAGTACAGCAAATGGCAAATAACCAAAGAAGAAAGTTACAAATATCCTCTTAAATAAACCTTTCGGCTTGTCTGCATAGTTTTCGATAATTTTTTTCATTTCTTATCTTAATAAGGTTTAGAAACTACATTTCTAACAATGTTCTATCCTCCCACACATCGACATGATTGCCATTTTCAGCAATTAAAATACGAGATGCTGGTGGAAGATCGAGGTACGGCAATATCAAGGGACACCAGTTAACTAAATGGACTACATTCCAATATCGAATAATTTTCCATATATCTATTTTCCTATGCTATCAGTATTATATACTTTTCTCTTTGAGCTTTAAGTCGTAATAATCCCGCTTTAAGGTTCATCATGACCATTTTATTTAACTGGAATATGAAATACATGTAAGATTGCTCCCCCAGTATTTTTCTATGAAACTCTTAGCGGAATTTTATTATTAACGACATCTTCCTTCTTGGCTGTTAGTTCAAGCGTTATTTGATTCTCTGGATTTGACTCCCTTAAACATTATCATGATTACTTCGTTACCCTTCCTAAAGATTAAACTTTGATCGTCATATTGTACTCTTTTTTGAAGAACATCCAAAAAGAATCAAGACACCTAAAATGATTATAGTTTTATTCATATCTATCTTTTAAATATGTAACTCGTTAAAAGTGCAACTCCACCTAATATTGCTATTGATAATGTAGCATTTATATAAGGATCTTCTTTTAGCAACGAACCAAATGTTCTTCGCTTATGAAGAAATATCCATCTTATAAAGGCACCTGGATACCTAAAAAGCAATACTATCACGACTTCTAATATTAGTTCCATAATTACTATTTATTTTTCTAAAGATTTCATGCCATTTTATACCATCATCAGTAGCTTTTATCATTATGGCATTTTGCCCAGATTCTTTTAATAATACATCAATACCAATGGCTCCAATCAGAATTTTATCGTTTTCTATTTCCTTTACAATTTTATCTGAAAAAACACTTATAGCTTTTTCTGCATTGAAATCAGGGTCATCATCATTTATGATTCCTAAAGTTTCAATTGTACAATCAGCCGTCAAAACGGAACCGTATGGAAAAAACTCACCTAATTCACCTAAAAACACTTTAGCTTGATCAAGCATAATGTTAATTAAATCATTGAATGCCTTGTAACGATTCTCCATGTAATGATAATTACATTTTTACGAACCAAGTCCCCAAACACATTCTCCATTAACGATCCTATATGGATAGTTATCTTCTGACCAGTTTTCTCCATCGGTTGATAAAATCAGACATAAAACATCAATCATCCCTGTATCAATCCTATCGATAGTTACATCGTATGCAATTGCACCTGCTTGAATATGATTGCTTTTAATCTCTTCTGAAAAATTATTTTTTAAAACTGTGATAACATTTAATATATCCTCACTATCGTCCATTATTACTACTGGCTTAATCTCAGAATCGATTAATTTCGAACCGAATGGAGCAAAAAGTCCCATATCATCTATAAAAAATTTAGCCCTCTTAAAAATATCATTTTGTAGTTCCAGTAACAGTTCCTCTGATACTATATTATTTGACATATTTTTTATTTTTACTTAAATTAACAATCAAGTTTTAAATGTCTAATTGTTTCGTTTTTCCAACCAAATAAAATATTATGAAGTTCGTTCTTATTTGAAATTTGATCCCTTAGTAGTTTGGCTTGTTCAAAAATGTTACGTTTCCAATTAATACTCATATCTTCTTCCTCTAAAATTGAAATATATTTTGTCATTAATTCAAATCGTTCATCTAATAAGTCATAGCAAGAAGATAGCACAACAGCCTGTACCATCCTTAAGTTTACACACTTGTCCTCATAATATTTATAAAAAGAAGTTGGCGAATTAAAAATAGACAGAAAAGTGTCTATGCTTCTATTCATCTCCATTTCCAATGATGAGAAAAGTAATCTATTCTCGCTTTCAGGATTAATTTCCCAAAAATCACTTACAGTATTTGTAACTCTGTAGCCAAAAGTCAAAGATATATCCTCAGAAGGTACATAAAGAGGCTGAACAAATGCATTTAAATAAAAGCCATTGCTATTAAGCCCAGATCTTTCGAAACAAAAACCAACCAATAAACTATCTATTGGTTTTTTGTATAAAATATCTCCTTTCAATATATAATCCGTTGGCATTTTATCTTTTAGATACAGATTGTAGATTGTCTTAATTTCAGAATGCTTCATAATTACTTTTTTGGTTTTATCTCCAAGACTTGTGTTTTATCTGGAAGATGTTGGTTATACTTTTTAATATTTTTATCAGTAAGTTTTGCGTCCCCAGTTTTTAAGTCATACACTGCTTTTGGTTTATCAACATTCCCATAAATGGCATCAGCCCGAACTGATCCTTTAGTTCCATATTTTACCCTAACACCATCTTTATAAGACACTTCAGAAGTCACTCCTTTTATTTTACTTACATTTTTTGCAAACTCTGAATGCACCTTAGTACTGTAAACAGCTCCTTTTCCTTCACCAACTGTTTTCACGGCTGAATCAGCAGCCTCTTGTAACTGTGTTGATACACTTACATTTTTTGTTATACCAGAAGCTTCGGATTGGGTCACCCCTTTTACACTTCCCCCTTTAACCGCTGCAGCTCCAGTTACAATCGTTGCAAAGTTAGCATAATCAGCAGCCGCAGCTACAGCCTCCTGAAAGCTTATGCTTTCACCGCTTCTATATCTATCGTACGTTTGAACAGCCTGAACACCTGGGAAGTTATCGGCAATGGAGTTTGCAGCAGCCCCTCGTTCACCCGGATTATCGCTGAACAATCCTTTAATGGTATTGACTACTCCTTTGAAAGCTGAATATTCATCTTTCATATAGTTTTCTCTACCTCTGTTAATCACCAATTCCAGTCCTTCAAGTTCTACACCCAATCCAAGTTTATTTTCCTGGAAAGCGTAAGTAGAATTGTAGGCATATTGTTCAGCAAGCGGATCAATAGACATAAACCTACCGATTGCATAATCATAATTGCGCCACTTAAAACTATCCCAATTAAGCC